>QZLB01000294.1 GCA_004796425.1 Desulfobulbaceae bacterium
CACTGTTAATATTACACCCTTCTCTCATAAAATACCAGCAACAGTCGCGTCCCTTAAAATACTCCTGTCACTCTGCCTGTTTCGAGGTCTACATCCACTCGTCGATAGGCGGGGTCAGAACCGGTACCCGGCATCAGGCTGATTGCTCCGGCGACCGGTACGACAAACCCAGCTCCTTTGTAGGTAAGGATATCACTGATCGGTAATGTCCATCCCTTTGGAACGCCTTTCAGTTTGGGATCATGTGACAACGAAAGATGAGTTTTGACCATGCAGGTACCCATGGTCGCCATCTCAGGATCGTCTGCCAAACGTTTCAGTTTGGTAGCCGCTTCTGGTGTAAAAGAGATACCATCTGCGCCATAAACTTCTTTGGCGATGAGTTCAATCCGTTTATCCAGCGGCGTGTCAAGTTCATAGAGGAACTTGAAATCGTTTGGTTCTTCGCATGCATCTATTACCGCATCGGCAAACTCCACGGCTCCATCACCGCCATGCTCCCAGTGACGAGACAAGGCAACCCGTGCTCCGGCAGCTTCACAAAGGTTTCGAACGGCTTTGATCTCATTGTCGGTGTCAGTATAGAACGCATTGATGCAGACCACAGGATTGATACCCGCCTTTTTAACCGTTTCAATGTGGTGGAGCAGGTTCTTGGTACCCTCTTCAACCCAGCCAACATTTTCACTACCATATTCTGCCGGCATTGGTTTACCTGGAATTGGTATCGGTGCACCACCGTGGCATTTAAGCGCGCGGATGGTCGCAACAACCACGGCACAATTTGGAACATTGCCGGAAAAACGACATTTCAGGTTCCAGAATTTTTCAAAACCAATATCAGCGCCGAATCCGGATTCGGTGACGTTATAATCTGCTATTTTCAGACCAACACGATCTGCAATGACAGAGGATTGACCAATCGCGATGTTGGCAAATGGACCAGCGTGTACCAGTACGGGCTGTCCTTCAAGTGTCTGCATTAAATTGGGATTCAATGCCTGAACCATCCAGGCGGTCATTGCGCCATCAACCTCAAGATCAGCGGTCGTAATCGGGTTATCTTGTTTGTCGTAGGCAACAACGATCTTCGCAATTCTCTTGCGCATATCAGCAAGATCATTTGCTACAGATAAAATCGCCATGATCTCGGATGATACCGCAATGGCAAACCTGGAAGACATGGTATAGCCGTCGAATTTCCCACCAATTCCGATGGTTATATTCCTCAGAGCCTGCGCACAAAAGTCAATGATCCAGTTGAACTCTACCTTTTTCGGATGGATATCCAACCTCTTGAGGTTTCGCTGCGCGAGTTGTGCATCAGTGTAATTAGATTCATGCTGCATCCGTGAGGTAATCGCCACCATGCCGAGGTTATGGGCATTCATGATCGCGTTGATATCACCGGTCAGGCCGAGAGAAAACTCGTTTAGCGGGATACATTGGGCAAGCCCCCCACCGGCAGCAGAACCTTTTATGTTCATCGTCGGGCCACCAGATGGTTGTCTAATCGCTCCAACAACACTTTTTTGTCTCTTTCCTAACCCTTGGACAAGCCCCATCGCCGAGGTAGATTTTCCCTCACCAAGTGGCGTCGGAGTTATTGCCGTAACATCTACATACTTCCCATCTGGTTTACCGGCTGTTCTCTCCATTATTTTCCGGTAATCAAGCTTTGCAACATAATGACCATATGGAAGGAGTTCTTCCTTTTCAAGTCCAAGTTCTTCACCAAGCTGGTAGACAGTTTTCATTCTGCTTTCAGCTTCCTGCGCAATCTCCCAATCAGCATGTTTTGTCGGATCGAGTACCATGTTACAAGACCTCCTTTTGACAACGGGTTTGAAGTGGTAGGTTACTTAAGGAACAGACAGCAAGTGAAACGTTATACAAGTTGTAGAGGGACTGTCAAGCAGTTAATAACGTCAATGAACAAATGCCCTGACATCAATCATTGATGTCAGGGCATTCCATGTAATAAAAGGTGGTTACTGAGTATTTTCAAGTATTATCAGATTAATTTTCAATGAGGCATCTCTAAAGAAGAAAGGTAATTCTCCACAAAAATCGGCACATTTGGCACACTCCCCCCTAGTCATCCTCCCAGAATGGTGACATCTTTCTTAATTCATTGATAATTATTGGCATTTTTTCCAAAACAAAATCCACCTCTTCTTCAGTGTTGTAAATGCTCAAGGAAAATCTGATCGACCCATGTGCAGCCGTAAACGGTACCCCCATCGCTCGAAGCACGTGTGATGGTTCCAGTGACCCAGATGTACAGGCCGAGCCGGATGAGGCACAGATGTTATAACGGTTCATATGAAGAAGGATCGCCTCACCTTCCACAAACTCAAAACTGATATTTGCAGTGTTTGGTAACCGGCTGTGTTTGTTGCCGTTGAGCATGGATTTTGGAATCGTCGTGAGTAACCCTTGTTCAAGTTTATCCCGCAGTGCCCGGACACGGGTATTCTCATCTTCCATCATTTCATTGGCGAGTTCACAAGCCCGTCCTAGTGCGACAATAGATGCGACATTTTCAGTTCCCCCTCTGCGTCCATCTTCCTGGTGACCGCCTGAAAGAAATGGTACAAAGGCCGTACCTTTTCGCACATAAAGTACCCCGACCCCTTTTGGTGCATGAAGCTTATGGCCTGCCAGAGAAAGATAATCGATATCTTCCTCAGCTAAATTTATTGGAATCTTGCCGACTGCCTGAACAGCATCAGTATGAAAAAGAATATTCCGGCTTTTCGCCATCCGGGCCATATCTGAAACAGGCAGGATAACTCCTGTTTCATTATTCGCCCACATAACACTGACAATCGCGGTATCATCGCTGAGTGCCTGTGCATACTCATCCATATCGATCATCCCATCATTTGAAACTTTTAACCTTGTCACCCGATATTTGTGGCCAGTGATGTGAGATATATTGTCACACAAATTTTTAATTGCAGGATGTTCGACCCTGGTTGTAATGATATGACGTTTTTCAGGGTAAGCTCTGAGGGCAGAGAGGATGGCGGTGGAATCACTTTCGGTTCCGCAGCTGGTAAATGTTACCTCATCGGTATCACAACCAAGGAGTTGTGCGACCTGGAGTCTGGCCTTTTTCACGGCCTCACCGACCTGACCACCAAATGAATGCATACTTGAAGGGTTGCCGTAATAGTCGGTGAGGTAGGGCATCATTGCTTCCACAACCTCAGGGGCCACCCTGGTCGTGGCATTGTTATCCATGTATACCACTTTGCTTTCTCCGCTTCCCATTATTGTTCTTCCTCCACAATCAATGTGTCCAGAACATGCTCCCTGAGCTTTCGTTCGACGTATTCTTTCAATGTTGTCTGAGAATTCTTACAGCTGGTGCATGAGCCTCTTAAAGATACGGTAACGAAATCACCATCGACATCGATCAGTTCGATATCACCGCCGTCTTTTTTTAAGCCAGGGCGTACCTCTCGCTCAAGCACTTCTTCAATTTTCTTGATTTTTTGCAGTGCAGTCATTCGCTTTGGTTTCTCTACGGCTGGTACCATTCTCAGATCTTCAGAAAGTGTTTCAGACAACTGTGCACGAAGCTTATCTTCGCATTTTCCACAGCCACCACCCGCCTTGGTAAAGTTGGTTATCTCCTCTACCGATCTGAGATTAGACTCTTGGATTGCTCGTTTTATTTCCAGATCTGTAACGCCAAAGCATTCACAAATAACTTCTCCCTCAGCCATTGGCAGCACGAGTCCCCTGAAATCTGCAATAGCTGCCTCCAAAGCCTCTCTCCCCATTACCGAGCAATGCATCTTCTCTTTTGGCAGGCCACCGAGAAAATTTGCAATATCCTCATTGGTTATTTTTTCTGCTTCCTCAACCGTCATCCCTTTAACCATTTCGGTCAAAGCCGAAGATGAGGCGATGGCACTTGCACAGCCAAAAGTTTTGAATTTGGCATCTGTAATGACGTTGTCTTCTATTTTTAAGGTGAGCTTGAGTGCATCACCACAGGCCAGAGAACCTACATCACCGGTCCCGCTCGCGTTCTTGACCTCACCAACATTACGTGGATTTTGAAAGTGTTCTGTTACCGTATCAGTGTATTCCCACATGAGTTACTCCTGCTTTGTTAATCTACATTCTTCCGTCTCTGCACTACGGGACATTAATACCTTGGAAACAAAAAGCAATACGGAAACGCTCATATCACTACGCTCCAAGAGATTCGTTCATTAGTTTTCTATCAGCTTGAGATCCTTTAGCATAGCCCGTGCCGTATCAACAAGGTCTTTAGTACCTTCAGGCTCCCGTGATTCTACGTAAAATCGTACCTTGGGTTCGGTACCAGATGGTCTGATCATGAGCCAGGATTGATCCGAAAAAATCATTTTCCTGCCATCGATACTGAGTACTTTGTCGATGGTTTTCATCTCCTGCCCAACTTTAAGCTCCGTGCCAACCTGATATTTTTCAAGACCGGCTAATCGGTTGAGTAACTCCTCGCCACTGACTGTGACTAAAACACCATCACGTTCCGGCCAGTAGGAACCAAATTGCTTCTCTATTTCATCCTTTAATTCAGAAAGGTTTTTGCCACTGGTCAAGACCATATCGAGTGCCAGAATAAGTCCGATATATGCATCCTTCTCCGGAGTATGCCCAATAATTGATATTCCATCCGACTCTTCAAACATCACCAATGCTTTGCCAATAACTGGCTTGAATTCTTTAAAACCGACCTTGGGCTCAAACACTGTTTCACCAAGCGCTGAGGCGACCGCATTTGCCAAGTTTGAGGTGGCCACTGTTTTGGCAACCACACCCTGCTTACGCTTTTCCTTCATCATAAAATAATATGCCATTGCACCAAACTGGTTCATACTGATTTCAGTTATTCCATCCGTAAATCTGATACGATCAGCATCTGGATCTATGATTGCCCCAATCTTGAGATCTTTTTTGCTTTTTTGCAGGTATGAGTGCACCGTTTTAATATTCTCAGAGGAAGGCTCTGGTGCAACGCCACCAAATGAAACATCCGATTCTCCTCTGATTATTGTAAGGGCCTCGTCAGCACCCTTGAGCAGTCTTGAAACATGTAGACGGGAGACACCATGCACACAATCGATAACGATATCGAGTTGATCTTTTTTCTTCTGAATGGTGTGAAGAAGTTGATCATAATCAATGCCATGCACCTTCTTGTTCCCCTGCACGATATTGAACCAATGTTGTAAGCTGTCGATATCTTCTATTTTTCCTTTCTCACCGCGAGGAGGCAAAGGTAAGATCTGATTGTCTCTATCAGTGACAATCTGGCGTGCATATTTTGTTATCAGTGATGTGAGCTCTCCTGAGGCTGGGCCAGCATCTGCTGCATTATATTTGTATCCGCCATATTCCAGTGGGTTGTGTGAAGGGGTGAGGTTAACGGAAAATGCGGCACCACGATCAAGCACCGCCGCTGACAATACACCGGTGGAAGACTCTCCACAATAATAGACCGTAAAGCCATAATCACTGAGAACCCGGGCAACTTCTTTACCAAGTATTTCACCGCCAAAACGATTATCGAAGCCGACAAGACAACCTTTCTTTCGGGCTTCAGAAAAAGATTCGACCCCAAGTAACGCGGCCAACTCATGATCAGTATTAGCATCGACGTATAGTTTGATGATTGCCTTAGTGACGGCCGCGACCGTTTTGACTGTAATCTCTTTGCCAAGGATGCCTCGCCACCCCGATGTTCCAAACGATATCGGTTTTACAGGAGGTTGATCATTATTTTTAATTTCATCCTCAACCTGCCGATACATCTCCGCTATTTTAGAACCAACAAATTCTGGATTTTGATCTTTGAGAGGGAGTAACTCGCGGATTACACTAAAGTAATTGTTGGCTTGATGGTTATCCGTTCCTGCCAATGTTTGTTTTAACTGTTCGAACCTTTGAGCAATATCCATGTGTCACCTTGGGCACCGTGCCCCTGAACTCTCTGGTTATCTCTGCTGATAGTTAATAAAGGAGCCATAAACAAAGTTGCTTTATTACCAGATAGGTTTTGCACCCGCTAGTCATTGGCTATTTTTTTGGCCTCGTCTATCAGCATGATTGGGATCTCATCTCGTATTTCGTAGAGCACATTACAAGCCTTACAGATGATTCCGGTTTTATCGGGAGCCAGTTCAACGACCCCTTTGCATTTGGGACATGCCAGAATCTCTATTAATTCATTGTTAATCATCTTTTCCATCCAATAGAAGTGGGGTATTTAATATTTCCACAAGGTTTCTTGAATCTCTTGGGATATCAACGGTAGACCTCTCGAGTCTCCCATGTTAGAATAGCACTATTCTAGGATAATGTCTTTAAAATCAACTAACAGGACCTGCCAAATGACACGCAAAATCGGTTTTGTTGGCGGCGGCCAAATGGCTGAAGCAATAATTAAAGGTCTTCTTCAGTCACACACCGCGACCCCAGATATGCTCGGAGTTTTCGATACACTTGAAAGCAGGCAATCTTACCTGCAACAAAACTATCAAATCATTCCGATGTCCATGCAGGAGGTTGTTGAACGCTCCGATGTATTATTACTCGGAGTGAAGCCTCAGGTGATGGGCTCAGTCTTAGAGCATATGAAAGAATTTGTTGCCGGACACCTGATAGTCACCATTGCTGCCGGACTTCCCATCTCATTCTATGAACACGGATTGGCGCGCTACGACCTTGGAATTATCAGAGTCATGCCTAACGTAGCCGCGCTCGTCCAGCAGAGTGCGACAGCGATCTGCAGAAACTCTCATGTATCAGATAATGACTTCAGTTTTGTGAAGACCCTTTTTGATGCAATTGGCATAACAATCCAGCTTGGTGAATCTCAAATGGATGCAGTAACCGCACTGAGTGGTTCCGGGCCAGCCTACGTCTTTTGTTTTGTCTCAGGGTTGATTGACGCGGGAGTTAAGGTCGGGTTGAGCAGAGATGACTCAAAAAAACTCGTGATCCAAACAATAAAAGGCTCTATTTCAATGCTCGAAGAGCGCGATGTTCACCCGGCGATTTTAAAAGATCAGGTTACCTCCCCCGCCGGCACCACGGCAAGTGGGCTTCATGTGCTCGATTTAAATGGCTTCAGTGGTTTATTAATCAGCGCTGTAGAAAACGCATTTCAACGAGCCAAAGAGCTTGGTGAATAATATCATGCCGATCCATCCCGCCCCTTATAATATTATCGAGAATTTCCAGGTCAAAACCGTCGGCATCATTGTCAAACGGGATAGTGAAGAGGCGGTTGAATTTAGTGGAGTCATTGCCGAAACTTTGAACCACCGTGGTATCACCACAGAATTTGGCACGATCACCCCGGAACTGGACCTGGTTTTGATTCTCGGAGGCGATGGCACCTTGCTTCACACTGCAGAGTCAGCGGCCAGATACTCCATCCCTGTTATTGGTATTAATCTCGGCAATCTTGGTTTTCTAACTGAGCTGACACGTGATGATACCGACAGTGCGATCACTGCCCTACTCGAAGGTGAGGTGATTATGGAGAACAGGCAGATGTTAAAGGCCCGCCTGATAAGTTCTGAGACTTCTTCCGGATTTCGTTACGCCCTGAATGATGTCGTCATTAATAAAAATCCCCTTGATCGCTTGCTCAGATTACCGACCAGCGCCGCCGATAAGTACATCACGACCTATAAAGCAGACGGCCTGATCTTTTCTACCCCAACAGGGTCTACTGCCTACAATTTATCTGCGGGAGGCTCATTGGTGCATCCGGCACTGCGTTCGATCCTGGTTACGCCGATCTGCCCGTTTATGCTGAGCAGTCGACCAATCATTCTTCCAGCAGACCAGATAATTACCTCAAAATTCGTTACTGACGATCCCACGAGTGTGGCCAAGGTAATCGTTGATGGTATGGATTCCTGGGAAATGAAGCCAAATGACATATTGGAAATTCAGACAGCAGAACATGATCTCCAACTCATAACGTCATCAAATCATGATTACTTCTCAATATTGCGAAACAAATTAAAATGGGGCAGTAACGATTAACAACGCTCCTAACTGCGCTGCTTTTTGATACCGTATTTTTTCATTTTATATTGCAGCAGACTTTTTGTAATGCCGAGCTGCTCAGCTGCCCGAGCCTGAACGTAACCGGTCGATTCGAGTGCTTCAAGAAGCATTCGCTCCTCAACAATATAGAGCACTTCGTTCAACTTGACTTCTTCAGGGATAATTTGTGAAATATTGAGATCTTGAGTCCAGGAAGCTCCTTTATCTATGGTTACTGATTCGGGCTGAACATCCTCTGGCTCGATTCGATCGTTATTACATAATATCGCTGCACGTTCGATGGTGTTCTCAAGTTCGCGTACATTACCATCCCAGGGTAGCGTGCCGAATAGTCGCAATGCCTCGGGCGATATCTCAAGTTTTTCCTTGCCGTGATTTTCAGCACATTTACCAACAAAATGCTCGACCAGCAGGGGCATATCATCCATACGATCACGAAGAGCCGGAAGTGCCACATGGATGACATTTAAGCGATAAAAGAGATCTTCCCTGAAGCGCCCTTGCTGCACTTCCTCACGTAAATCTTTGTTGGTAGCGCTGATAATTCGAACGTCCACCGTTAGCGTTTTTGAACCTCCGACCCGTTCAAAACTCCGCTCCTGCAGTACTCGTAATAGTTTGGCCTGAAGTGCAAGAGGGATTTCGCCAATCTCATCGAGAAAAATCGTACCTTTATCGGCAACTTCAAATCGTCCTTTGCGCATTGAGGCTGCCCCGGTAAACGCACCTTTTTCATGACCAAACAGCTCACTTTCCAAAAGATTCTCAGCAAGAGCTGCGCAATTCACGGTGATAAAGGGAAATGGTTCCCGTGGACTATTGACATGAATGGCTTTGGCAACGAGTTCTTTTCCAGTTCCACTTTCGCCGGTTATCAAAACAGATGCCGGAGTCGGTGACACTTTTTCGATAAGGTCATACACTTGTTTCATTCGTGGGTTTTTTCCGACCATCCCACCAAAACTCGAGCGCTTCTGAACCTCTTTTCTAAGACGGATATTCTCTCGTAGCAGGCTTCGATGACTGACAGCCTTTTTGATAGTAATGATCAGTTCGTCATTAGAAAAGGGTTTTGCCAGGTAGCTGTAAGCACCAGCCTGCATTGCCGCTACTGCTTTGCCTACCTCGGCATAAGCCGTGATAATAAGCACAGGCATATCTCCATCTATCTTCTTCACCTGTTCAAGAAGTTCCATGCCATTCATACCGGGCATCTGCATATCAGAAATTACCAAATCAAGATCGACTTCCCGTATGATGCCTAATGCCTGAGTACCATTTCCGGCGGTGTATACTTCAAACCCCTCATCCCTGAGAAGTTCTGACAAGACGATCAGATAATTCGGTTGGTCATCTACTACTAAAATGGCATGCATCTGGTCACACCCCGAGTTGATTTTTTTAACTATTATATCAATAAATTGTAGTAGAGAGCATCAGGTACTTCAAGACGCCCTTTACCCGCCATGCCGGTGTTGGCTCGAATATCACCGTGATAATCACTTCCGCCCGTTTCCAACAATGCAAGTTCTTCTGCTATTTTAGTCAATTGACGTTGCACCCTGCCCTTTTGAGTAGGATAGTAGGTTTCTATACCATCGAGACCGGTACTTTTCATTTTTTTAAGCAACCCTTTTATTTTGTCAATTGAATAG
Source organism: Desulfobulbaceae bacterium (assembly GCA_004796425.1). Lineage (GTDB taxonomy): Bacteria > Desulfobacterota > Desulfobulbia > Desulfobulbales > Desulfocapsaceae > MADRE3. The sequence continues at coordinate 9,744 of QZLB01000294.1, forward strand.
CCAATTTGAACCGGATGCGCCAGAACCGCCTTGCCACCCGCTTGCTTGAGTAGTGCAATGGCCTCATTCAGGGAAAGAATTTCCCTTGAGACATACGCTGGTTTTCCTTTTCTCAAATAGCGGTCAAAGGCTTGGTCAATTGATTTCACCAAACCTTTCTGTCTCAGAACTTTCGCAATATGGGGGCGTCCGATTTGACCTATTTGAGATTCTTTCTTCAGTTCCTCAAAAGAGATCTTGATACCCATATCCTTTAAACGTTCGAGCATCTCAAGGTTTCGCTGCATTCTTGAGTGTTGGAGTTTTTCGAGCGCGTCGATGATTCGAGGATGCTCATGATCGAAATCATACCCTAGAAGGTGAAAGTACCCGTCCGCTGATTCGACGCTGAGTTCTACGCCAGCTATTACACCAATATTGTTCTTTACCCCTGCCTGCTGTGCTTCAGTGATCCCCGATACCGTATCATGATCAGTAATGGCGATCGCCAGAAGTTCGTTTTTGCAGGCCATCTCGACTAGCTCTGTAGGACTCAACGTGCCATCAGAATGGGTGGAATGTAAGTGTAGATCAATCATATGTCTTAATGATAACAGCTCAAATGATGAAAAAGTAGTCCATATCAATATGCATCGGATTCATGGCGCAATTAATCCTATAGTTTTTCTATAATCTACCGATACATAAGAGACTCAATACGCTACGGGGAGAACATTACATGAGACTATACATCATTTCATTCATCGCGATAGTGCTTATCGCATCATGCGGTAGAATACCCGAACCGATTGGTTATTCCCATACCAAGCAGAATCAAATGCAGGCGAGCCATCACTGGGATGTTCTTGCAGCGGATGTTGCAGATCAGATTAACAATGAGCTAATTCTAAAAGATTACCTTAACACCCCGGTGTATGTCAGAGAAACCTGCGGAAGTGAAAACAAACCATGTGATCCCAATCAAACCACGGTCTTTGATGAATCATTCAGGGATCTGCTCATTACCCGTCTGGTAGCGCTTGGCGTTCCCACCAGTCCCCAGCCTTCTAATAATTCAATAACCATAAATTTTAAGGCACAAACAGTCTATCATCACCGCACTCGGGTTCGGACCGTTGAACCCGGACTCCTTACTGCTCTGACTGCCGGAATTCTTGTGTTGAGAAATGCACCCACTGATATCGTGATCCTTGCTCTGGCAGGGGTGCTTGATTTTGTAAATGCTGGATATGCCTCTTCCAGCCATCACGAGATCATAATCACCACATCGATGATTGCTGAAAAGGATTACATCTATCGAAGCTCAAACATCTATTACATTAATGATATGGACTCCTGGCATTACCAGCAAATTAATGAACCGACTGAGATTTCAATGACCGGGGGAGCCCCCCCACCACCGGTACCATCCCGGAAATCCCAACAAGAAAGTCAATCCACAACTGAATTACCCAACCCGATTATCCCTGACCATGATTCAAATTCAACAGGCATATAGGCTAGGCTATGAGAAGACTTCAACGACACTGCCGGCAGAAACGCAATTCAAGTATCCTCTTTCTGGTGGTGCTGATTGCACTTTCCGGTTGTTCATATTTTAACGAAACCCGTTTCGAAAATTCACTTGGACGTGACGTAAACCTCATTGATTATTCAGAAGATATTGCAGCCGATCTGATCGAGCATGCATTTCCCCCTCTGATTCCCCGCCAACCCAACATGTCCATACTCACTACGACTTTTGTCGACAACAATAATCTTAACCATACCTCCCACTTCGGTCGACTACTCCAGGAGCATATCAGTGCTGCTTTTGTTCAGATGGGGTATTCGGTGAAAGAGGTCAAACTTCGTAACGAGTTTCATATAAAAGAGGGTTCGGGCGAACTAATGCTCAGCAGGAATCTCAGCTTAATCAATAACAGGCAGAAAGCACAGGCAATAATGGTGGGAACCATCAGCCACGCACAAAGAACCATGTATATTTCAGCCCGGTTGGTTAATCCGGCAGATGGCGCTATATTATCATCGCAAAATTACCGGCTTTACATGGACAAAAATGTCCTGGCGATGTTCAATCTTCGCGTTAAAGAAGGTGAGGAACTCATCGAAGCGCCGTCAGAATCACTCGTTAATAGAATTTTCTATTAAAATCCTGTATAAGTGCCGATATGGCACTGATTACTATCGAGAATGCGCTTAAGGAATGCCTGAAAATTCTCGCCAAAAATGAAGTTCCCGGGGTACAGGTTTCATCATATAAAAGAAACCGGCATGTTACCATCAGCCGCACCACTGGCGGCCACTACCAGGTAACTGAACGAGGGTATCAGGAAGAAACTTTTCACCTCCCCGAACACGACCTGCCGAAATTACTCAAAAGACTATTCAAGCGAGAATTTCCCCGAAGTAGAAAACTTAGAGTTATAAAGCTTTCTGCCGACCAGAAAATTGGCAGAACCGATTTGAAAACCATTTGACCTGCCGATCCTATGTTGCTTATCAAATGCGGCTCATGCAAAAGTAAAATCTGGAAATACCAGAAATTTGGCAAAGGTGAGGTGCTGAGATGCCACAAGAAGAGAATTACCAAAACATTCCAAATATTTACTCCAAAAGCAGGGGAAAAACTTCACTGCTCATGTGGTACTGCTTTTGGAATCGATAAAGGTTCCTATATTAAGATGATAGCGAAATCATTTACCTATTCGGGGAAAAAAATCCAAAAAAAAATAGTGCGATAGAGGTGAGAGTCGGTATTGTTACAGTGGCAATAGGTACCAAACACTTTAACTTCGTTAGACAAATACATGCTCAGGAAAAACAAACCATTTTCCCAACCCTGCTCCCAAAGAATCTTCATGAGAAGATTCTTCCTATCGTTTCTGATCTATGTCTGTTTCACGACTAACAGCACAGCCTATCAATCCACACCACAAAACCTGAAATCACTCGAGGCTGCGCAGAAAGCGCGAACAAGGCTACATCAACTCCTCAAGCGCAAACAACTTTCAATCGGCTCGCCTATCTATATCAGGATATTTAAACACGAACGACTCCTTGAAATGTGGATGAAAAACTCATCAGGTACCTTTACCCTGCTCAAATCCTATATGATCTGCCACAATTCGGGCTCATTGGGACCGAAAGAAAAAGAAGGAGACCTGCAGAGTCCTGAAGGATTTTACAAAGTATCCGCCAACCAGCTTAACCCGGAGAGTAAATATCATCTCTCCTTCAATCTTGGATACCCCAATGAATATGATCTTTATTATGATCGCACGGGCAGTGCATTGATGGTTCACGGCAGGTGTTCTTCAGTCGGTTGTTTTGCAATGACCGATTATTTCATGGACGAGATCTATTCGCTCGCTGATGCAGCCCTGGCTCATGGTCAAGAGTCTTTTGATGTGCATATATTTCCTTTCAGATATGAGGAAAATGGGTTGCCCTCAATAGCAGGCACTTACCCCAAGTGGCACACATTCTGGTTAGACCTCTGGGAGGGATATCGCCTGTTTGAAATCTACCGGTCGGTGCCTGAGGTTACGGTCTCCAATGGGCGATACAGTTGCACCATGCCTTCTGCAGAGCGGTAGATAATCTCTTCATTAGCCCTTGCTGAGATGAGCATGGAGATAGGCAGATATTGATACGAAATCAGCTTTGAACTTTATCTGTAAGTTTATCACGATCAACAATTTTAATCGTTTTACCGGACACCTGTATTAAGCCTTCATCAGTGAGCTTTGTAAAAATACGGGAGAGCGTTTCAGGAATTGTACCGAGCAGGCTCGCAAGTTGACCTTTGGAAACCGGTAGGGTTACCTCTATAGCATTCCCTTGTTCCTCAGTCAGGTAAATGAGGTACCCTGCCAATCTGGCGGGTACTTCTTTTAGAGAAAGTTCTTCAATTTGTCGGGCAAACTGTCTTAGCCTCGCTGATAAAATCGCTAACATGTTCAAGGCCAGAGAAGGCGATGATTCTATTAATCTGATAAAATCACTTCTCGGGAAATAGAGCAGACTGGAATTGGTAAGAGTTTGAGCGTTGGCGGGAAAAGGCTTGCCATGAAAAACCGCAACCTCACCGATTATTTCGGGATTATTGAAAATATGCAGGATCTGTTCTTTGCCAAGCATATTCATTTTATAAACCTTCACGGTGCCTTCTTTCACGATATAGAAGCCATCAGCTTGGTCACCTTCAAAAAAAATGGCTTCCCCTTTGCCAAATTTCTTTTCAATGGTCAGTTCAGCGATATACTGAACCTGTTTCTCTGGAAGTCCTGCAAAGAGAGAACATGAATCGATAATCTCTTTCTTTGTCATGTTTGATCCAATTATTTTATGGTATTTTCCAGATAACGGTTACCGATCAATTTACAACAGCTAATAGTTCGTGAGATCAGCTAAAAAATCAAGAGAAGATCCATCCGAGAGTGCACCGGTGGACAAGATTCGTAAAATCATTCACATCGATATGGATGCATTTTATGCCTCGATAGAACAACTCGACAACCCTGAACTCAAAGGTGAACCGGTAATCGTAGGGGGCAGGCCCGACTCACGAGGGGTTGTTGCAGCCTGCTCTTATGAGGCGAGAGCCTTTGGTATTCATTCGGCAATGCCAAGCTCAAAGGCGTATCAGTTATGTCCGCACGCCTTTTTCATCCGTCCCCGGATGGAGAGATATCGTGAAATGTCACAGATTATCATGACGATATTTAAAAGCTATACAGACGTTATAGAACCATTATCTCTGGATGAAGCATTTCTCGATATTACCGATACGAAAAAAAAATATAATTCAGCAACGCTGCTGGCCCAGGAAATATGCTCGTCAATTTATGAAAAGACCGGACTCACTGCCTCAGCGGGAGTTTCGAGTAATAAATTTGTGGCAAAAATAGCCTCGGATTTGAACAAACCGAATGGTATATCCGTGATTCCACCTTCAGAAATTCCGCTCTTTCTTGAGCAACTTCCAATCGGTAAATTTTTTGGTGTTGGTAAGGTTACCGAGAAAAAGATGCATCGTTACGGTATCTACACCGGTGCAGATTTAAAAAAGAGAAGCAGTGAAGATCTGACTCGATTGTTCGGTAAAAACGGCAGATTCTATTTCGAAATCGTAAGAGGAATTGACTCCAGACCGGTACGCACCCACCGAACAAGAAAATCAATAGGGACTGAAAAGACTTTGGGGTCAGATACTGCAAAAATTGATGAACTTGAATCACTCCTTTCCAATGCCGCTGCCAGGGTCGCTGCCTCGCTCATGAAAAAAGATGTGCGGTGCAAAACCGTTACCTTGAAGCTTCGTTACAATGATTTCACCACGATAACCCGTTCAAAATCTCTTCCCCAGCCTATTTATGAAGTTGACGATCTTTTTCAGATAAGTTCAAAATTATTAGCAACCACCCAGGCTGGAAAACGAAAAGTCAGACTCATCGGCCTTTCTGTATCCAACCTCCTTTCCAATGATTCCAAGGGACCCATTCAATTATCTCTACCCTTCCCCGACCAACCCCTGTCTTCATATTTAAACGATCGATAATCTCGATCAGTTGTGTCTGTTTACTTCGGTTGGAATCGTTATTAATGTGGGAAGGCACTTGTTATTAACGTTCACCTCAAAGCTTATAGATAAAAATGAAAAAATTATTGAGCGGCTTCCTGTCGATTTTTCGCTTCCTGGGAGCCCTATTAACTTTTCTTCGGAACTTTACGTTGAACCTGGTTTTTCTGCTGATTCTTGCCATCATAATTGTCTCATTGTTCGCAGGAAAAACAGAGCAAATTCCCCAAAACGCGATTTTACGACTCAATATCCAGGGCAATATCGTCGAACACACGCAGGAAGACGAAGAATTGGGAGCTCCTGTCAGGGAGTTTCTTGGTTTGCCTGAAGAGGCATCTGAAACAGCGTTGCAGGACATCATTGACGCAATACGCTGTGCGGCAGAAGATGACAGAATTTCTGCAATCCGTCTGGATCTTTCTAGTATGGGAGCCGCGGGGATGGATCAATTAAGCAGAATAGGTGCTGAGCTATCTGCTTTTCGCAAAAGCCACAAACAGGTAATTGCAGCCGAAGATTATTATACCCAAGACCAGTATTATCTCGCCGCACATGCAGATAAAATTATTATTAACCCGCTGGGCGGCATTCATCTGAGCGGATTCGGGCTCTATAAGGTGTATTTTAAAGATGCTCTGGAAAAATTGAAAATTAATTATCACGTTTTCAGGGTTGGCTCATATAAAACCGCTGTTGAGCCGATTACCAGAAATTCCATGTCCATGGAAGACCGTGTTCAAACCAGGGCGTGGTTAAACATCCTCTGGCAGAACTATCTCAACGATGTAAGCGAGAAACGAAATATTTCGGTAGAAGCACTTACCAATTATATCAATTTTCTGCCCCAAAATTTAAAGAAAACAGATGGCAATGCGGTTGCGTTGGCGCTCCAGTCCAACCTGGTTGATTTGGTAAAGAATAAAGTTGAGTTGCACCAGTACATGAAAAGTAACTTTGGTGATGCCGGTGAGGATGAGCTTAGCTACATCTCCCTCAGAAGATACCTTGCCCATGTGGATCGTTCCCACACAAACCATGATCAAAGTAAAGATACGATAGCAATTATTCCACTTGAGGGCACCATTCTACCAGGAAAAAGCAGCAGAGGAGTAATTGGATCAGACACCATTGTTTCCTTGATCAGGGAAGCCAGAGAAGCGTCACATATAAAGGCAGTGGTGTTTAGAATGAACACTGGCGGTGGATCAGCATTTGCCTCAGAAGTTATTAGACAGGAGATGCTGGCCCTAAAGAACGAGGGAAAACCCGTTATAATCTCAATGGGTACCCTGGCAGCATCAGGCGGGTATTGGATATCCGCCGCGGCTGATAAAATATTTGCGACAAGTAACACTTTGACCGGATCGATAGGAATCTTCCTGGCATTTCCTACTTTTGAACGATCCCTCAACCATCTCGGTATCTACCGTGATGGGGTTGGCACCACCAATCTTTCCAGCTCCTTTGATATTACCCAGCCGTTGTCACCAGAACTGAAAGAATCGTTGCAACTATCCCTTGATTTTGGGTATCGCACCTTCCTGACGGTAGTCAGTCAAGGCCGAAACCTGAGCATGGAGGAGACAGAGGCACTAGCTCAAGGACGTATCTATAGCGGAGAAACTGCTCAAGAACTTGGTCTTGTCGACGAAATTGGCAACCTTGAGCAGGCGATCTCAGCCGGAGCATCACTGGCCGGAGTCGATCAGTATGAGACGATTCTGTTATCTCCCTTCGAGACTTTGAAAAAGAAATTTCTTGGTAACTTCACCCTGAGCGATACCATAGTAAAAATCTCTGAAAGGCACCTGTCTGAGCCGTTAAAAAATCTTGTCCATACCGGACTAGAATTACAGCCACTGTTTCAGCTTGATGACCCTAATTCCATGTTTGCCCATTGCATGTTTGATTTTCAGTTATAAATAGATTTTCAGAAATATCATGGAGCTCAATCTTGCCTCTTTACGGCAAATTCACGTCACTGAGAACACCAACGAAACATTATGGTCGATGAAGCCTCAGTATTATTACTCGAACTCTGGCCAAACCTCATATGGCCGCTGACCAGGCTGCTTTTTTTCATCTCGGTCGGTCTGCTCATCGCAACGGCTATCGAGTCACTTGACTGGACGAAAAAGATTGCAATCTTTGCCCGACCGCTTGCCAGGCATGGTCATTTTTCTGAGCAGGTTGCCGGTGCGTTTTCCATTGCAATGGTCTCAGGTGTTACAGCCAATACCATGCTTTCGGAATCATATACGAAAGGTGAAATACGCAAGCAGGAGCTGGTGCTTGCAAACCTTTTCAACAGCCTCCCCACCTATTTTCTTCATTTACCGACGCTTTTCGTGATCGCTTTTTCCATGATAAAAGGAGCCGCGTTCATTTATGTCGGTTTAACCCTGTCGGCTGCCCTCTTCAGAACCATCAGTATCGTCTTTATTGGCAGGATATTACTGAAAAAACCGACAAGTGTATTGAACATCAAAGCAAAAGATAATGCACCACCAACATTAACAGAGTTTTTTGCAAAGGTAAAAAGACGGTTCGTTAAGAGGATCAGGAAAATCGCCTCTTTCACCGTGCCGATTTATGTCATAATATACACCATGAATCGTTTGGAGTATTTTGAATATCTTGAAAGCGTCATAGCCTCCTACATACACTTTTTACCACTCTTATCTCCCCAGGCTATTGGTATTATAACCCTCCAGATGGTCGCCGAAATGGCTGCAGGTCTTGCAGCAGCAGGCGCCCTGCTCAATGATGGCGTACTGTCGCAACGTGAAATCATTGTTGCCCTGATGATTGGCAACATACTCTCATCACCACTCCGGGCATTCAGGCATCAGTTTCCCTATTATGCAGGCATCTTTACTCCACGGCTTGCCCTCGAACTGATTTCTTACAACCAGTCCTTTCGAGCATTATCTCTGGTAATCATGACTGCACTTTACCTGTTTTTGGCTTAATAAATTTCATCATACGAAAGAAATCTCGCACCTCGAGATGATCTGATTGACAAAATCGGCTCTTAACAGTAGGAACTATGACTAACGACAGGTTACTACATTCACTTCCAAAACTGGTAAATCACGATTCTTCGATATGCTGGCACAACGCTTATTCAACAGGAAAGTAAAGGGCAAACAGTTGAGGTTATGGTATTTTGATGTTTGCGGGCTTTAATTACCTACCCGGACGAATAATATGATAAATTGTGATCAGCGGTTCTCTTCACATGGGTCTGGGAAAAAAGCATAAATGCGTACCGCTCCAAGACCTCTCTATCTGATCCTCTCAGTCCTGGTCCTGATCATTATCATTCTATGGGCTGCCCGTCTTGGACATATCGAGACCAGTTTTGCAGAATTATTTACAATCTTATTATACAAGACAGGGTTTTCTTCCTCACCAGATTTGCAATCCAAGTTGATCTTCGTCATATGGGAAATCAGACTTCCCAGAATCGTTTGCGCTGCTGTCGTCGGAGGTGGACTGGCGGTCGCAGGGTGCGTTTTCCAATCCATTTTACAAAACCCGCTGGCAGACCCCTATACCCTTGGCATTTCCTCAGGAGCTGCATTTGGCGCTTCCAGTGCCATACTTTTACAACTCGTCGGATTCACGCTGCCAATCATTATCTCAACTTCAATGTGTGCGTTTCTTGGCAGCTTGCTTACGCTCTATGCAGTCTTTCTGCTTGCCGCACCATCGAGGCGTTTTAGCTCAAATACTTTAATTCTCTCAGGTATTATTATCGCCTCTATTCTTTCGGCAGGTATCAGTTTCATCAAGTTTCTGGCAGATGAGAACGTCAATACCATAATTTTCTGGATTATGGGTAGTTTCATTGGCAAGAACTGGCAGGAAACGATTCTTCTGCTGTTCATAGTTCTGCCTTCAACGATTATCATCTACGTACACGCTCGAGAGCTTGATATCATGACCTTTGGAGAGCGAAGTTCCGAAGCACTCGGGATCGATAATAAAGTAATTCGGCAACGGCTTCTCATTGTTTCATCCCTCTGCACGGCTGCATGTGTATCCGTTTCAGGTATCATTGGCTTTGTCGGTCTGATTGTCCCACATCTTGCACGAATGGTCGTTGGGCCGAGTAATAATTTCCTTATTCCATTCAGCTTTTTCTGTGGCTGTATATTACTCTTATGCGCCGATACAGCGACACGATTCATCCTTCCCACAGAACTTCCAATTGGGGTGCTCACCGCGCTGATTGGCGGCCCGGTGTTTTGTGTAATATTTAGAAGAACTCAACTCGATAAATGGCGGGGTTGATGGAAACCGTGAAGGGATATTCACTATCACAAGTATCCTACTCCTATGATCAGATCACCGGTATCGATGAGGTCAGTGTCTCATTGGTTCCCGGTAAGTTTTACGGGTTGATCGGTCCAAACGGTAGTGGTAAATCCACCTTTCTCGATATTCTCTCAGGATATATCGTGCCCAATCATGGAACAATACTTCTCAATAATGTACCGCTGCAATCTTACGATAGAAATGAATTGTCACAAATACTTGCAGTGGTCCCACAGTTTTTTAACCAAAACTTCCAATATCTTGTCTCTGATGTGGTGCTGATGGGCCGGTACCCGTATCTATCCCGTTTTTCCCCTCCTGCAAAAAGCGATTTCGAGGCAGTAGATCAGGCTATGGAAATGCTCGGTATTTCACATTTAAGATCACGATCGATTACAGAACTTTCCGGGGGTGAAAGACAACGGGTGATGATCGCCAAGGCCCTTGCCCAATCAGGCGATTTCATTCTACTTGATGAGGTTACTTCAAATCTCGATATAAACCATACGATTTCGATTGTCACGGTACTCTCAAAACTCATTCGCGACAAAGGTATTACCGTTGTCGCAGCGGTTCACGACCTCAACCTGGCAGCAGCCTGTTGTGATGAGCTTATTGTTTTGAAAAACGGTACACTGAAAAATTTCGGCCCAACCAGTACCCTCCTCAGCGAACGTCTCATTTCCGAGCTTTATGGTGTGGATGTTGCCATCATATCAGGCAACCAATCACAGAAACAGATCATCTACAATTACGTCAGAAGTTAAAAACAAATCTGCCAAAACGCTGCACTAATGATAGAATACAGTACTTGATAATGAGTCCGTTTTTTGAAAACATCAAGTATAATGATGGTCACAAATAGATCCCCGAGATCACTATCGGGCAAAGCTCTGATAAAAAATTTGAAATAAAGGAACCATTTTCTTAGTGTATGAACGTGAGCAGATAAACTCCCTGTTCACCATAAGCTTGCAACGATAGTGCGGAAACCAAAAAAATTACTTATCGCTCCACAGATTACCTCCAGACAATCTCATGGAAGACGCGTATAAAAATAGTGCACGTTATTACGAGCTTCTTCTTTCGCCAGCACTAAGGCAGACCCGAGGGGACATTGTTACCTATATTAATCATATGTCACACGAGAGAATTATTGACATGGGATGTGGTACGGGGGTACAGCTTGCTGATCTTTATTCACCTTCGCGTGAGCTTCACGGAATTGATAACTCGATGAGTATGCTGGAGCAGGCACGCAGAAATCTGCCTGATGATGTCAAACTCCATTATCTTGATGCAAGACAAGAAAGTTTCTCCGATGACTACTTTGATTGTTCTATCCTTTCATTGACACTTCACGACAAACATCCGACCGATATCCAACTGATCTTTCTCAATGCTGCCAAGATAACCAAAAGTACAGGTTCCATCGTTATCGCTGATTATTGCGATTTCGACCTGTCGCCTATGAGCTTTTTGGTCGGTAAACTCTTTATCCCGTTACTTGAGAAACTAGCTGGTGATGAACATTATCAAAATTACAAACGATGGATGCAGGCGGGAGGATTACAATCGTTTCTAACTCACGACGATCTCAGGGTCGATATAATTTCAACCAGGCTTTTCCAGACACTCCTATGTTGTGCCGTGACATCAAAACAGCTGGCAAACCGAAATCGATCATACTTTGAGCTTCTTAACAAAACCTTTTCCAAAAAGTTATGACCAATCCCGACACCAATCCCAAAATTGTACTTGTACCCGGGGCGTCCAGACCAGTGGGTCGAGCCATCGCCCGGCTGTTTGCTGAGAGCGGGTATAGGCTTTTGCTCCCTGTCTTTGGTGACTGGCCTGAGTCTAACGAGGAAATGGCGGACGAATTTGCCTCCAAGGGTTATCAGTTCAAAATCTGTCCATGTGATCTGACAAACCGCGAGGAAGTTATTTCAATGTGCGAAGCGATCAATTCCGAGTTCGGTGCAATAAACCACCTGATCAATAACATAGAACGGGGTGGTATGCCGATTCTTCATGGCTCCTACTACAAGCAAATTAATGCGCAGCAGTGGGAACTTGAGACAAACATGACCATTAAGGCAAAACTCTATCTGTACGAGAATGCACTCCCCCTGTTAAAAAAATGCCACTCCTCCTCCATCATAAACGTGACGTCGATTGCTTCGCTCACTGGAAGATCAGGACCGGTCTCACCTCTTTTTTCAGATGGTTATGCCCTCTCAAATTCTGCAGTATCTCTTTTTACCAAGACCTGGGCACGAGAAGCAGCCCCCGATGTACGCGTAAATGAAGTGAAAGTTGGGGTTATTAATGGACGACATGGAGAAGGGACCAGGGGCTGGAAGCTACTTTCTGCCGACCAGAAGGAACAGATCAAATCACATACATTGTTGCAAAGGAATGGAGATCCAGATGAGATTGCCGATCTGGTTTATTTTCTGGCAGTGAAAGCCACCTATCTCACGGGAAGTACCATCGTCGCTGATGGTGGTTTCATCCTTGGGGGTGATGAATTTCAAAAACTGCCTGAAGGATCACTGTAAAAACGCAGTACCGGGACTGGACAATTCGCGCAGTCCAGGCACTCATACCCAGCAATACCCGCGTTCTTTAGAAAGCGCTGAGCGCCTCTTCTGCAGCAGCTCCAATCGACAGATTGAAGATTTCCCCTTCATGAAACAGGTCAAATTGAGTGGTAGTATCAAGAAACGCTTCAATGACCGCTTGATAAGATGTTAATCGCAATAATCCGCACAACGTGATTGCAAGTCCCCGAACATGATTATCCGAACTCGATAAATAGCAACCGAGCCGTTCCCCAATACCCATTGAGAATAATATCTCCTTGTATCGTGGAGCGATACGAAGGATCCCCCAGAGCACTCCTCGCTGCAACCGGGGAAGTTCGAGGAAATTACCATCCTGAAAAGATTCTGGACCATCATCGAGTGTGTAAGACACCAGCATGTGCAGGTATTCACGTGCGAGTTGATCTGAGTGGTAAATGGATTCCGCCATTACCTCTGGGACGCCCCAACCAATGCCACCCGACTCATCATTGAGCATCCAGAGATATCGTCTCATAATGACACGAGCTTCCTCCAGATCTGAATCAGCCAACCCGGCTGTAACAATACCCATCGCGGTAACACAACGCCAACGGACAATTTCATCGATCGAGCAGAGAAAAGGGAAAAGCGTATTGATCAGTGGTTTCGGATCATAAGCTGCAAGTGCAAGAGAGAATTCATCATAGCTGGTTTGCGTGAGCATCCGATGCACTCGACGTTTCAGTTCTCGCCGGTTCATAACTGTATTAGATGTATGATTGGTAATGCAGCGGACGCCAGATAACGGTGATCATCATACTGGATTGTCACTACTTCGGCAGTACGGGCTGATCAACCCCTTTGATCATCAAGGCGCTTCATGCCTTCCATCAGCATACCCATAAAGCCCCCGATTACGGGCAACTTCTTCTCAGCTCTTGTTAATCCCTGAACAAATTTGAATCGGCCGTCATTGAGGCTCAGAATCTCATAAAAGGCTTCTTGGTCTTCCTTGCCTGCAAAATCTCCCTTTATAACCTCACCCTCATTAAATAAGATTCTACCGTTATAGTCATTTGACTCAATTTTAAGGTGGCCGGTCTTCTGATTACTGTTGATCATCTGGCAGAGTTCCACCGGTGAAATATCCGATAGCTGCCCAACCATTCCGGATGCGAGTTCTTCGGCACGCTGAACATTAATCGTGGTGATCCTGGAAACAAGCAACTTATAAAAGAAAACCTGCAATGCAGGGTATTTATTTAAAATATGCCGGAAATTCTTTTGGCTCATGGTCGCTATCTCACACGGTTCAGACGCCTGAATAGTAGTTGACACACGCTCACCGGAAAGCAGACTCATTTCACCAAATACATCACCCGTACCCATTTCTGCGAGAACAACTCCATCATCATCTACGACCTCAACCCGCCCGGTAATGATAATATAAAGATTTTTGCCCGGATCTCCTTTTTGGCAAATCGGAAATCCCCAGGCAAACTCTTCAAACTCCAACAAAGTAGCGAGATCGAGCAGATCATCATCCGATAAAGAGCTGAAAATTGTAATAGAGCGAAGAATTCCGGCGTAATTAGCTACAAGTTTGATTTTTTCCTTTCTCTCAGCAGCAGCAAGCAGCTTCATCTGCAGGGTTGCATAACCTTTTTCTTTTTTAAATTCAAACCTGATAATTCCAACACAACCACCGCATTCAAATTTATTTCTTTTACTCTGCCCCTGTTGAAGTGATTCAAACGCCACATCTTCAGTAGCGAGTTCGATAACATCCTTGGCTAAAATTAGGCAGGTAGCCTTACTGGCCGGGAGTTTAAGCGAATCTTCAGAGATCTCCATTTCCTCTCCAACATTATAGAGCGGACAATTGTTCTCTTCAGTGATGATGAATACGCCGTTTCTAAATTGCATACTCAGTAACGACCCGCTTAAGAAATTGTTGGTAATGTGAAAATCATGAAAACGGTAATAGGATATCCTTTAGGTAGCATTCAGTCGGACCTGCCAAAGATAATGTAGATTACAACCCCTAAAACAATTGCCCCACCAAAAAGAACCGGTAGTACCTTGTCAATTTGCACTTCATCATCAATCACAAGTTCGGACATGTATTGGGTACCGCTGACCCACCAGATACCGATGAAAATGACAACAAAGATAATATCTCGCCACTTCTGTTTCCAGATAAAATAAGCGATTAACGCTACGAATGGTACCAGAAACCAGGGGTTGGTAAACAACCCCATATAGTCAACCTCGGCAACCTGTGCAGGAAGCTTGGTTGAATCAAGAAAGTCCATTATCCTGTCAAATAGTTCTTTCATGTTATTACCCACTCTGTCGTTATGAACATGTGTAATCCTTGACTAGTTCTTTTTTTTTACACTGAACTTTCTAATACTTCACCCTCGATCTTACCAGATATTATAATGAAAGCAATATTCTCCAAAATGATTTAATCATTGTTTCCAACCCACTGCATAAGGTGAGAGGGGAAAAACATTTGTTCGTTTTGGACGAGTTCTACCGACTCACCCGGTGACTCTGAGTCAGTAATGTTAAGCGTTTTTATTTCCATCATTCTGGAAAATCGTCAATTATATTTTACCCTTCCGTCAATAGTGTCATCGATTATAAAGGGTAGTGTACACGCCTAACTGCTTTAAATGGACATCAGCGCTTCTTACATGTATGAAATCTTAGATGGTTATGAACTATAAAACGAAAAAGATGTACGCTTATTTAATGATTCTTACCATTTGTGCAACGGCAGGGTTGCACGTATGGCGAACATTATTCGACAATTTTGCAGTAAATATCGTTCATCTTGAGGGACATCACATCGGTTTTTTACAATCCATCCGAGAAATTCCAGGATTTCTCGCGCTACTTGTTGTCTATGCACTTCTTATCATCAAAGAACACAAATTGTCAGCACTCTCCGTCCTGTTTTTAGGGCTCGGAGTAACCCTCACCGGAGTTTTCCCCAGTTTCTATGGGCTTGTTTTCACCACCCTCATCATGAGCTTCGGTTTTCATTATTTCGAGACCACCAATCAATCTCTCACCCTCCAATATTTCGATACCAAAACAGCCCCCCTGGTATTCGGCAAGTTACGGAGTGTTGCTGCAGGCAGCAATATCGTCTGTGGTGTATTGATCGTGCTCCTTTCGCCAGTATTAAAATATCAGCAACTCTATGGCATGTTTGGCCTCATAATTGTTGGTGCCGCATTATTAATGTTATTTAAGGATCCGTCAGAAAAGAACATCGTTCCACAACGCAAACAGATGGTGCTCCGAGGAAAATATTGGCTCTTTTACGCCCTCACTTTTATGGCCGGTGCAAGACGTCAGATATTTATTGCCTTTGCTGTTTTTTTGCTGGTTAAACACTTCTCTTACAGTGTTTCAGAAATCGCTTTATTATTTCTTCTCAACAACCTGGTCAATTATTTTCTGAGTCCATTCATCGGTAAATGCATTGTCTGGTTTGGTGAAAGACGTGTACTCTCGGTCGAATATGTAAGCTTGGTCATTATTTTTCTTGCCTATGCCCATGTCGACTCCAAGTGGTTGGCTGGAATTCTCTATATTGCTGATCATATCTTTTTCAATTTTGCTATTGCAATACGAACCTTTTTCCAAAAAATTGCTGACCCTGAGGATATCGCGCCAAGTATGGCGGTTGGTTTCACCATCAATCATGTTGCCGCAGTATTCCTCCCGGCAATAGGGGGACTGCTCTGGGTTTTTAATTACCGACTGGTTTTTTATACCGGTGCATTACTCAGTCTTATTTCTCTTATATTGGTCCAGCTGATCACTTCGCAGTTGAAGAAGAATGAGCATTGAGAGATCATTATGTAACAATTTAACCTGATCGATTCGTAAAAATTGAAAATCGATTTATTTTTTTACTTAACATTACACAGAACAAAAAACAGATGATAAACGACTGGCGAAACATCATTTTAATCGGCATGCCAGGTGCCGGAAAGAGTACGGTTGGAGTAATTCTGGCAAAATCATTAACAAGACCGTATCTTGATTCGGATATTCTCATTCAACTGGTTGAAAAACGTTCCCTGCAGGATATTATCGACAGTCAGGGACACATGCAACTTCGGCAGATTGAGGAACGGGTGTTGCTTGATATCTCATGCGATAACCATATCATCGCCACTGGTGGCAGTGCGGCATACAGTGACAAAGCGATGAAACATTTGCAAGAGAACGGCATAATCGTCTTTCTTGATGCCACCCTTGATACACTGAAGAAGCGAATCAACAATTATGAAACCCGGGGGTTGGCCAAAAGACCCGAACAAAGTTTTACTGAACTATTTGAAGAGAGATCAGCCCTTTATCATAAATACGCAGACATCATTGTTCGTTGTGATCAAATCTCTCAGGATGAAGTTGTTGAACTGGTGAGTGACCAAATTCACCAATTCCTTCTCTATGAACAATCAACGAAATGAACCAAAAACGTCAACCAGTAATAGAGAGCAAACGACTATCGCGTGATAAGCATACCATTGAGGCAATGATCAATATTTATTGCCGAAATCATCACCACGGTGAATCACTCTGTGAAGAATGTCAAAAATTGCAAAAATATGCGCATGCCAGATTGGCAGGATGTCCGTTCAATGAACAAAAACCTACCTGTAACAACTGCCCGATCCATTGCTACAATAAAAATATGAGGGCGCACATAAAAGACGTCATGAAATACGCCGGACCCCGAATGTTCTTTTACCATCCGATACTGGCCTTCAAACACTTTTTAGATGGTTTTAATAAACCTCCGGAGATATACTCCCATAAATCACTGGGAACACGCAAACAAGAGGAGATTGATCAGTGAATATTCTGATTACCGGAGCATCAGGGCTTATCGGCAGTGCCATTCTGCAGGATCTTGTTAATACAGGACATCGTGTTTTTTCATTACAGAGAAATAAGAGCGCAAACCCCGATCAGTTCTGGAATTTTACTCGCCTTTGCGAACTCGGTGGTGAGAATCCCACCTTTGATGTTGTCATTCATCTGGCTGGTGAAAACATTGCAACCGGTCGTTGGACCAAAAATAAGAAACAGCGCATACTGCAGAGCAGAACCCAGGGCACTGAACAGCTTGCTCACTATTGTGCGCAGTTATCCACTCCCCCCAAATTATTTATTTCGGCCTCAGCAATAGGCTATTATGGCGATCGTGGTGATGATGTGGTAGACGAACAGAGTAAAAGCGGTCACAACTTTGTCGCGGAAGTTTGCAGGGCATGGGAAGCAGCCCTGGCCCCACTCGAAAAAACAGTGACCCGGGTGGTAATGGTTCGGATTGGCATGGTATTGAGTCCCGATGGTGGTACCCTGAAAACAATGCTCCCGTCTTTCAAGCTCGGGATCGCCGGTGTCGTAGGGAATGGTAAGCAATATGTCAGCTGGATCGATATCAGAGATATCGTTGGCAGTTTTTCACATATTATTCAGCACGATTCGATTTCAGGACCGGTAAATCTCGTCTCCCCCAATCCTGTAACAAATCACACGTTCACCAAAGCCCTTGGAGATGTCGTGAATAAGCCAACTGTTATGAAAATGCCGGCATTCGTTGCGAAAACAGTGTTTGGCCAGATGGGCGAAGAACTGGTTCTTTCAAGCTGCCGCGTTGTCCCCAAAAAGCTCAAAGATGAGGGCTATCAATTTCTTGTACCCGAACTGCAAGACTCCCTGCACTATTGTGTTTCCAACATGCCATAATTGGTAAATTATATGTTTGATTCATTGTTCAGGAACTGCACCATAGTCAAAGGCACTTAATTTTTCTCAGTCATGGCCCAACGAGTATTAAAAATAATCCTCCCGCAAAACGAGAAGAAACTTGCGCTTGAGATGCTCAACTCCCTCGAGAATACAATTTTTTGGCAGGAAGAATCTTCGGAACAAAACTTTGTGGTCAGCCTTTTAACCGAAACTGAGAACAGCGAAAAAATAATGGATCTTTTCGAAGGAAATTATAATTCAACGGTTGGTTTTAAACTTATCGTATTTCCGGTTGAAGCCTCTATTCCACGTACTGACACAAAAGAAACGGAGCATTCCTCACCGGACAATAAGAAAACGAAAAAAAATCCTCTTAGAATTAGCAGAGAGGAACTCTACGCTGATATCGTCGGCAGCACCGATCTCTCTGCAACCTTTATATTATTGACCATTCTTTCTACGCTGGTGGTCTCAGTTGGCTTACTGCAGAATAATGTAGCGGTAATCATCGGTGCCATGGTGATTGCCCCATTTCTGGGACCAAATGTCGCCCTCGCGCTTTCGGCGTGTCTTGCTGACATCGAACTCGCTAAAAACGCCGGCAAAACGATGACCATAGGCATAACTATCACCTTTTTAATGTCAGCAGTAATGGGGTATCTTTTCAAAATAACTCCCGATATTCCTGAAATTTTAACACGGACTCAAGCGGGTGTGCTCGATATCATTCTTGCCCTTGCCTCCGGTAGTGCTGGCGTACTGGCGTTCACAACGGGAATGTCATCAGCAGTTATCGGTGTGATGGTTGCCGTGGCACTTCTGCCACCCTTGACGACTCATGGACTTCTGCTTGGGGCAGGTTACCCGATTGAGGCGTTGGGGGCACTGAGCCTGTTTCTGACCAACATCATCTGTATCAATCTGGCGGGGGTAACAACCTTTTATTTTCAAGGAGTTACTCCAAGAGTGTGGTGGGAGGCTGGGAAAGCCCGGACGGCAGCGAAAATTACAGTGTTCGTCTGGTCACTGTTATTGGGGGTATTATTCTTCCTGCTGTTTATCCTTAAGGTATAGTGAGCATCTCAAGCGATTATGTTCAGGCAGTCAATCGCGAAAACACCTGGAATAAGACGTTTCCGCGATTTTCTTTCCGCGGTAATTATTTCAAACGCTCCTATTTGCCCAGAGAAAGAGCAGGATCAGCCAGCCTTTCCGGTGATGCGACTTACCGCCTCCTGGTATCGCTCCCCGGTCTTTGTAATGATTTCTGCAGGCAATACAGGAGCCGGGGGATTCTTATCCCAATCAAGTGTTGAGAGGTAATCACGCAGGAATTGTTTATCAAAACTAGGCTGGCTTTTGCCCGGCTGATATTCATCAAACGGCCAGAATCGTGAAGAATCTGGGGTCAATACTTCATCAATCAAAACAAGGCGTCCATCTTTTTCGCCCAGCTCGAACTTCGTATCGGCAATAATAATACCTTTCTCTCGGGCATATTCCGCTGCTTTATCATAGAGATTGATGCTGATTTCACTAATTTTCCGTGCCCGCTCAGGTCCAACTATCTCCTGAAGCCGGTCAAGTGAAATGTTTTCATCATGATCACCCAATTCAGCTTTTGTTGAGGGTGTGAAGAGAATGGTGGGGAACCGATCTGATTCCTTCATCCCTTCAGGCAGTTGAAAGCCGCAAACTACTGTACTTTTCTGATAGGCCTTCCAGAAGGAGCCGGAAATATATCCTCGTACAATGCATTCTACGGGCAACGGCTTGGTTTTCATTACCAACATTGACCGGCCATCCAGTATCTCTTTATGAGGCTGGCAGGCTTCTGGAAACTCATTCACATCGGCAGTTATCAAATGGTTCTCAACTATATCACCGAGCAGATCAAACCAGAAGAGTGAAAGTTGGGTCAGAACTTTGCCTTTGCCGGGAATGGGGTCTTCCATCACCACATCATAGGCAGAAATTCTATCACTTGCAACCATCAGCAATTTATCGTCATGACCGGGTATCTCATACATATCCCGTACCTTGCCACGGTGTACCAGGGTTAGGCCTTCGAAGTCAGTTTTAATTACCGCATCGGACATAGTTTCTCTCTCCTCTTGTTAATTCTTGGTAAACCTAAAAACTTCATTATTACCTTCTTGATATTTTTCTTTTACCATACCATCATATTCACCACATGATGGATTTGAGTAGGCCACAAGTACAGCGGTCAGTGAGCCAATGACGATTTTTGAATTTAATTTAACCGGTACCCTGCATACATCATTCGTATACCAGATTACCGTATCTCCCCTCTTATCATAGATACCCTCAAATTTCATGATTGGCTCAATAACCGTTGTATCCACCGTGCCAAATAATGTGTCTTCAAGTTGCTCGTGCCCTTTGACATTCACCAGCACTTCGTTTCTTTTCTTATCAGCAAACGTTGGCACCAGAAAGGATTGACCAATTTTAAACTCCATGAGACGTGAAGCAAAAAAGGAAGAAAACTCGTTCTGTGTCGTATCCTCGAGCTGATAGGTCTTTAAGGGACCATCGTTTTTTTGATAGTAGACCTTTTTTTTACGCTGATCAAAGGTGTATTCACGATGGGCCTGATAATTATAACCTTCTTCCGTCCAGACTTCATAATGGTACGGTAACCGTTCTGGCCCCTGCACCTTGGTAACATGAAGGTCATTTACCGGATAGAGTGCAGAAAAGAGACCGTTATCAGTGGTGGCTCTGGAGCGTATAACAAAATGCTCAGATTGATCCTTGATACTTTTGACCTCCATGTGAATTTCACCAATCTTAAAACCTCCGGTATAAGAGACGTCAAACCGCAATTTTTCATTGCCTCCATACGCATAAGGTATCAGCTCTGGAATGATCTTGCCAAAACCTACTGATGCATCGCTTTCAGCCTTCTTATCAGGATTACTCTGAGCCTGGCAAATCGAAGCTACAATGAATAGCGATAGTGCAACTGCTCCGAAAAGCACTCCTCTATCAGTTCGTTTTGTATTATTCATGAGGTTGCAATTGCAAGCCAGGTCGCGAAAAAAAGTACCACGCTGATGAACCCGTTCATCGAGAAAAAAGAGGCATGTATTCTCGATAAATCAGTTGGACTAACAATCAGATGCTGATAAAGCAAGGCTGCTGCTGTGAGCATGAGCCCGACATAATACCAGATATTTAAATCGCTCTGATACCCGGTTAAAAAAAAGAAAAGGAAGGCCAGAATATGAAAGAGACCTGCCAGTCTGAACGCCATGCTTCTGCCTAACCTGGCAGGCAGGGAGTAAAGTCCCTGCTGTTTGTCAAAATCAGCGTCCAGGCAGGCATAAATCGTATCAAATCCAGCAACCCAGAATAATACTCCAAGGGAAAGAAACCAGGGATAACCGATAAGAGTCCCTTGAACGGCCACCCATCCTCCAAGTGGTGAAAATGCCAGAGCCACGCCCAGTACGATATGACAGAGTGAGGTGAACCGCTTGGTTAGAGAGTAACCGAAGGTCAGTATAAGCGCGAGTGGTGACAACGTCAGCGTAAAGGGGTTTAGCAAAAAACAAGCAGTAAAGAACAACAGTGATGCGGTAATAACCATCACCCATGCCTCTTTCAGAGAAACTTCCCCCGTGGGAATAGCCCTCTCTGCAGTTCGTGGATTGGCCGCATCGAATTTCCAATCAACTATTCGATTGAATCCCATAGCAGCGGTGCGAGCCCCCACCATTGCCAAGATCACCAGGAGGAAAGTTACAAACGATGGGGCCCCCTGAGCGGCCAAAAAAGCACCAATAAAAGCAAATGGCATTGCAAAAATAGTCAGCTTGAATTTTATCATCTCAAGCAGGACGCTGATCTTGTCAGATAACTTTAGCATTATCCCTGCCATCGTTTCCTCCCGGGAATTGTTATCCCAAGGTGATCATATATTCGCCAGCTAAACATATCTGCGGCCTCTTCAAGAGACTGAGGTTTCAAATAATAACTTACCATGGGCGGAAAAATGATCGCACCTGCATCGTGAGCTCGAAGCATATTCTCCAGATGATTTCTATTAAACGGTGTTTCTCGCACACCGAGAATCAGCTTTTTTCGTTCTTTTAACATTACATCAGCACTTCTATGGATCAGATTAATCGACTGCCCGGTTGCAATGGCAGCCAGCGATCCCATCGTACAGGGAAGCACGACCATTGCCTGATAGTCACTTGAACCTGAGGCACATGGAGCTGCGAAATTTTCGATACCAAACCAAGACGAAACCCCCGGCAATTTTTCGACAGCCATTCCCAGTTCAAGATTGACAACTTTCTCGCCAGCTTCAGAACAGATGCCATGAATTTCCAGATCAGTCAGTTCTCTGCTCATCCTCAGAAATGCGTGCAGATAGAGGCTTCCGGTCGCACCGGTAACCCCGACGAGTATTTTTTTTCTATTCTCCATAATCAAAAAAACATCATTTCAGTTACGGTTTGAAAAATCTGAGTGGAAGCGCCTTCGCACCGACCATTCCTAGTTCCTGCAAATAGGTAAAAAAAAGCTCCAGTGCTTTGATTTTTCTATGATCAAGATCATATTCAATGGCATGGAGATAGGCAATGCAACCATTTATACTCATAGGGATTTTGGGTGCAACTTTCTCGCAAATTTTGCAAAGTTGGTTCATCCCACTATCACGGCAGTTTATCAGCGCTTCACGAATCGCCTTCACCTGTGCTAAATGGTCATTGAGATAATCTTCTCTGACCACACAGAGGGCAAATACAAATGGTAACCCCGTCTCTTGTTGCCAACGCTCTCCTAGATCGAGGCAATAGGGGAACTTACCGGTATGCTTAATCCTCAGTGCATCATCTCCAATCGCCATTACCGCAGGATAATCATCGAACTGAACAGAAGCCAGGGCTTCAGACTGATATAGTGGAGCAATTCCGCAAAAACGCTCTAGAATAACTTTTACCAGGTAAGATGAGGTTTTGGACTCAGCTGATAATAATACCGTACATTTATCAAGCTGTTCGATGGGAATCTGTGAAAAGAGAAAAACCGAGCCAACCGGTCCATTTGCACTGATTGATAGATCAGATATGACTTTGTAGAGGTGTGAACGCTCCGCGTACTCAATTGAGGAAACAAACCCCAGGTCTATCGATCCATTGAACAGTTTCTGATTGAGCGCTGCAGGATATGCTTCAACCAACTGCCAATCCGGATTGTCAATTTTTTCTTTCCAGATTTCATGAATGGGGGCGGTATTGATATAATTGACCATCCCGATTCTTGCTTTTATCGCTGAATCTCGTGTTTTTCCTGACACCTTACACCTGCCCCATGGGTCTAAATCAGGGAATAATCCATTCGTCTTTGTCGAGGAATCATACCGGCATCTTCAATGAGTCGTTTGATTTCGTCTTCTGAAAGAAGAAAACTGACACCCGCAGCAGCAACAACATTCTCTTCAATCATCGTGCTGCCAAAATCATTAGCCCCAAACATTAAAGATAGCTGTGCGACTTTAGGCCCTTGTGTTACCCAAGACGCCTGGATATTATCAAAGTTGTCGAGATAGATGCGTGACAGGGCCAGCATTCGGAGATACTCATACCCGGTCGTTCTGAACTTTTGATTGGTCTCTTCTGTTCTTAATGGAGTATTATCAGATTGAAATGGCCAGGGAATAAAAGCGGTAAAACCACCGGTTTTATCCTGAAGTTCGCGGAGTCTTCTTAAGTGCTCCAGTCGTTCTTCGATGGTCTCAACGTGTCCGAACATCATTGTTGCAGTGGTACGCAATCCCTTTTTGTGTGCCATCTCCATAACGGCTATCCATTGATCAGCGCTGCACTTATTGGGAGCAGTCAATGTTCGAACACGGTCACAGAGTATTTCAGCCCCTCCCCCTGGTATCGAGTCCAGTCCGGCTTCTATTAAACGATCAAGTACCTTATCAATAGAAAAACCCGAAATTGAAGCGAAATGGCAAATTTCAGGTGGTGAGAAGCCATGTAAGTGCATGCCTGTGCGCTTTATGTCACGCACCATGGTTTCATAAAATGATAAAGGTAGATCTGGATGCAACCCGCCTTGAAGAAGGATCTGAGTGCCACCCAATGCTTTCGTCTGGTCGATTTTCTCAAGCAACTCGTCTTTTGACAAGACACTTCCCTGCGTATGTTCCGGACCTTTGTAAAAAGCACAGAATTTACAGGCGGAGATACAGATATCTGTGTAGTTGATATTTCTATCAATAACATAAGTAACGATCTTGTGGTCGTGTTTTTGTTGCCTGACAAGATTTGCTAAGCCCCCCAGTGAGACGAGGTCCAAAGAATGATATAACCCTATAAACTCATCGTCAGTGAGCCTTTTAGCATTTATGAGATTGCTGTATTGTTGGTCAAAAAGCTGGTCGGCTCGGTGTTCCATGTCAATCATGCACCTCGATAACATCGTATAACGTACCACGCTCAACGGGGATCCTGCCCGCTTCCTTGATCAGTCGAATCAGTGTTTCACTACCAATGGTCGTGTCTGTTTCTGCCCCGGCCATATGAGTAATGATTTCCTCTTTAACCGTACCATCCATATCATCCGCACCAAATGTGAGCGCGAGCTGAGCGATCTTCGGACCTAGCATTACCCAGTAAGCCTTGATATGAGGGAAATTATCGAGAAACAGCCTTGAGATGGCGATGTTTTTCAAATCATCGAAGCCAGTAGTTCCAGCAAGTGAATCAAGAGCGGTGTTTTTGGGATGGAACGCTAGAGGGATAAAGGCCAGAAAACCGTTTGTCTGATCCTGGGCTAATCGAAGTGCATCAAGATGTTCAAGTCGTTCATCTATGGTCTCAAGATGCCCATAGAGCATGGTGGCGTTTGAACGCAACCCACTGCGATGAATTGTTTGAGCAATTTCCAGCCAATCTTTTCCTGAGAGTTTATCAGCACAGGTCATTTCGCGTATTCGTGTACTGAACACCTCGGCTCCTCCTCCGGGCACTGAACCGAGTCCCGCTTCAACGAGTACGGTGAGGGTGTTTTCTATACTATCACCTTTTAATTGAGCAAGATGGGCGATCTCAACACAGGTAAATGCCTGGATATGGACCGCTGGCCTGATTTCTTTAATTGCCCGTAATACCTCAAGGTAGTAATCAAAAGGCAGATCAGGATGGATACCACCAACCATGTGTATTTCTACGATTGGTTCGTTTATCCTTTGAGAAATCTTCTCCCTCACCTCCTCAACACTCATCTCATAGGCAAGTGCGTCACCACGCTCCCGACCAAATGCACAGAATTTACAAAGATTCGTACAGATATTTGAATAGTTCAGGTGTTGATTGTAAATAAAATAGGTATTGTGGCCATTTTTACGTTCTCTGACAATATTTGCCATATAGCCCATCGCCAGAATTTCATTGGACTGATAAAGCAACCGGCCATCCTCAATCGAGAGCCGTTCATTGGCAAGAACTTTCTGGTAAATATCCCAGAAACCAGCTTTTTTAATAATATCATCCACGGCAATAAAAAAAGCCGGTTTTGGATCACCGGCTTTGTCGTTTGGTATAGTGTATTTATCTTAGTCGATAAAATATTTCAGTTTCTCTCTTCTGCTTGAATGTCTGAGACGATTCAAGGCTTTTTTCTCAATCTGCCGGATACGCTCTCGAGACACATTGAAACGCTTACCGATTTCCTCAAGAGTATATTCTGCTTTCTCTCCAATGCCAAAACGCAGCCGAATGATCTTTTCTTCTCGTTCAGAAAGTGTGGAGAGTATTTCCTTCACTCTTCCGGCAAGCTCTCGCGTTTGAACTGCTTCATAAGGTGATTGAGATTCTTGATTCTCAAGAAAATCTCCAAGCGTAGAGTCATCATCACCAACCGGAGTTTCAAGTGAGATTGGTTCCCTTGAAGCTTCAAGAATGGACAGAATTTTGTCCATCGGTAGGTTGGTTGATTTTGAAATCTCAAGCGGTGTCGGCTCCCTGCCAAGCTCTTTATAAAGCGCATAAAATGCTTTAAAGAATTGACTTCTGAGTTCAAGGAAATGAACAGGTAGTCTGATGGTACGGGTTTTATCAAGAATTGCTCTGGTAATCGCCTGTCTGATCCACCAACTCGCATAGGTTGAAAACTTATTCCCCTTGGTATAATCAAATCTGAAAACAGCCCTCATTAACCCAAGGTTTCCTTCCTGGATCAGATCAGCCAGAGTCAAACCCTGGTGCATATATCGTTTGGCAATAGAGACAACGAGTCGTAAATTCGCCCGTATCATCGTATCTTTGGCAACTTCAATTGACCTGCTGTACGCTTCCATTTTGGCCTGAAGTTCGAATAACTCGCGTTTTTCGGTGTACTTCTTCGCAGCGCTGGAAACATTGTAGCGCATAAAGTTGAGCTGCTGCTTTTTGGGCTTGAGCGTCGGGTCTCTTTTCTCCCAAAGATCGATCCGCTCCCTAAGCAGCGCAATCTCTCTAACTCCGGAGGCATCATCCCTGATTGCGGTTATAATTGCCTCAAATCCCTGTCGAATTGTTTTACTGTATTTCGCCTCTTCTTCTGGCGTGAGAAGATCAAACCGACCCATCTCACGCAGGTAGGTGGTCGTCGTCTCTTCCGCATCATGCTGGTCTTCTTCGGTAAAGCTCAATGATGGTTCGTTTTCAGAAGCAGCCTCTTCAGATTTTCCACCTTTTTTTTGCCACACCTCACCTGACAGGGTTCTCTTTTCACCGGATTTTTCTTCGGTAACGATTTCGATATTGTGATCACCGAGGAAATTAAATATTTTTTCTATATCTTGCGGGTCTTTGATATCATCAGGAAGCAGATCATTTAAATCATCAAAACTTATACAACCTTCAGATTTACCGGCTTTGAGTAAATTTTCTTTCAGTTCGGAAAGCACAGGAAGCTATCTCCATTGACAGGATGGGAGGGATTCATAAGCAGGCTCATGAACTCAATGATTGTCCATGAGGTCCGGAAATCGGCCTGACGTCATACAATAATTTTTTATTATTGGTGTTATAAAACGTAACAAATGGCGCATCAATGTTAGTCGTGCAAACCTGCAAATTTAACCTATCAGAACACTAAACGCAAATCTTTTTGCACTACCTGAATATCAGCTCATTAAATTGAGCAAATTAAAACTGCCCTGATCACCTTGATTAGTGGTCTGGGCAGTACTAATCTAACCTTCAATATTATAGCATCGATTTGGCTGCAGACAAGTATACACCAGTAAAAAAACTTGCTTCAGAAAGGGATTCGCATAACCAAACCAGCACGCTCAATTTTAAATAAGGATTGTCATGAGCATATTTTTAAAAAATCAGCGAACCAGCGGAATTCTCGCTCATTTCACCTCACTACCCTCTGATTTTGGTATCGGAGATATCGGTAGAGGGGCTGAGACGTTCTTAATTTTTTTACAACAGGCTGGGCAGAAATATTGGCAAATATTGCCAACAGGCCCAACCAGTCTGATCTTTGATTCATCACCATATATGTCGACATCGGCATTTGCCGGCTCTCCCCTTTTGATCTGCCCACACCTTTTAAAAAAAATGGGCTTTATTCAAACGATCACAAATCGACCTGAAACCTTCTCACCATATACAACCGATTTCCTATCGGTTACGGCCTTTAAGTCCCAGTTGCTCCAGAGAGCCTTTCAAAATTTTTCTGATCAGCAAGATGATCAATTTGACAAATTCACTTCATCTACCCGATGGCTCCATGATTATGCCTCGTTCATGACCCTAAAAACAATCTATCAGAATAAAGCGTGGTATGAGTGGCCTGAAAAATTTGTCAAACGAGATCCAAAAGCTTTGGCTGGCCTTCCCCAACAGTATCCTGAGTTATTTAATTATTTCTTATTTGAACAATATGTTTTTTCTCGTCAGTGGCTTCACTTGAGAGAACAGGCTGCCGATAGAGATATTAAACTGATTGGGGATATCCCAATCTATGTGAGTCTGGACAGTGCTGATGTGTGGGCAAATCAAGATATATTCGAACTCCATGCACACACCCGCCGCCCTGTTCGCGTTTCAGGTGTCCCCCCCGATTATTTCAGTAAGACAGGTCAACGCTGGGGTAATCCTCTTTATCGGTGGAATAGTAAAGACCGCATAATTAAGGCCACATTATTGGACTGGTGGGAAAATCGATTCCGCGAAACATTTAGACTCGTGGATGCTGCGAGAATTGACCATTTCAGGGGGTTTGAGTCCTACTGGGCAGTTCCCGAAAAAAGTAAAAATGCAATTGACGGTTCCTGGGTCAAGGGCCCTGGTGTGAATCTTTTCCGTCAACTCAAAAAGCGACTCGGTCCATTAAACATCATCGCCGAGGATCTCGGTGAAATAACACCTGCGGTTATTAACCTAAGAAAAGAATTGGACTTTCCGGGTATGAAAGTGCTTCAGTTCGCCTTTGATGGCGACCCCAGTAACAGCTTTCTGCCGTTTAATTTTGATACTGACCATTGTGTGGTCTACACCGGGACCCATGACAACAATACCACGGTTGGCTGGTTTCTCTCCGATATCCCTGATGAGCAGGCAAGAGCCTATGTCAAGCAATGCTGCAACCGTGAGCTTCATGACAACCGCGGTATTCATGAGGATCTGCTCTATCTTTCCATGTCTTCGATTGCCAAACTGGCAATTACTCCCCTGCAGGATATTCTTGGCTTTGGTGGGGATTGCAGGATGAACACCCCAGGAGTACCTTCTGGGAACTGGAAATGGCGATGCGCTCCTGAGAATCTGGGCAAGGAGTGTGCAGAATATTTGAAATCCATGACGATCTTGACTGGTCGTCTCGGTTGAGCTGACGCTCTACTATGAACAGATTAACTTAATCTTGACAGTACCGGCCCAAACATGTAATTTGCAGCTCTCATGGCCCCATCGTCTAGTGGCCTAGGACTCCGGCCTCTCACGCCGGCAACGGGGGTTCGAGTCCCCCTGGGGTCACCACTAAACAAGCTCAGGGAGTTAGCTACCATTGGCGAGCTCCCTTTTTGTTTGCTCTTTTAAGCAGTCACAACCCTATTCCCCACAGATAAAGTTCTACTTTTAACCTTTACTCACAAGGATAATGGTTTGGAACATTTTTCCTTCTCTGATACGGATTCCATTCACATGTGGTTGCAAGAAGATTTATATGCTAGTAAGTAGATAACGAGGGGGAGTAAGACGATTCACGGTCCCATAAACCATATATTTGACTCAGATGAGGAGAAATTATGAATTATGTCAGGATTGTACTTTGTCTTTTCATTATTGGATTTTTGTAAGCATGTGATGGTGGAGGGTCATCTGGAGGTAGTAGTTCTCTTCCAGGAAATTGCGCTGTATGCACAAACACATGTGCTTCTGGTTTCTGGTGTTCTCCTTTCGTAAATGGACCAAATCGTTGCGTTCCTAACAGAATCGGTCCCCAAGACTCATATTCATGTACGACGCTCGCTTCAGCCAAACAAGTGAGCGAAAAAGCTCTGAATCATTAACTTTTTAGCAGGCATATAGGCCAAATGTTTTTAGGAATGCCATTGGGGGAATAGGAAATTTTTACCATTTTATATCATTACTTCTCACTTCTCAGGAGTCAGAGTGGTTAGATATTATGATTACAGGCAAACATTCAACCGAAATCGTTGCCCTCTATCATTTACCCTGCCTCAATCGCTCAAGAACACGTGAGTAGTATGGTGTTAAAGAAATTGTAATAGTTATACTCCACCGTGATCTAAAATCTCGAGTGTAGTGGAATTTGCGTTCACTCGGATTATTTAAATTCAGAGACACATACAGCTTTGAAGAAGACTGATTATTAACACGCCATTTTTCGCTGGTCACTTCCCTGGCGATTTTCGCCGATTCAGTCAACGAAATACCACAGGTGGCAAGGTCCTCAATCAATAAAATTTCCACCAGGTTTTCTACATTGAAACGGGAAGGGACTCCTCTTCTTGTTGATGATACGACAGGAAGGATAACTCCTCTGTTGATCCATTGGTCAAGTTTGGATCGATTAATACCGGTGACTCCGATAACAGTCTTGGTAAGGAAAGTATCATCCATAAATCACACTCCATTTCGTCTGATTAACCGGCTCCTACTCTATCAACTATAAATAATCGGGAACTATTTAAAGATTACTGTGTATTCAAATTTTCTTTTTTTAACAGTTATCTATATATTCATACAATATATATGTACTGGTGAATTGTCGATATAAAACTCTCCTTTTCTAAAGATAATCAGATTTTTTTTTGGATCTAATGAGGAGTAACTTTGGCGCTTTACGATGCGTGCTTTTGCATGTGGGTTTGATAAAAAAGGATACAGTTCTTGGTGTTTTATTGTGATTGGGGAAATGACTATTCGTTGGGATTATTCAAATGAATTAACATTAATAGAAGTCCGACTATTTCGATGATCTAACAACACGAATAGTCTGATCCGTTCAAGACCGAAGAGGCCCGAGCATAACAAAGGACTTTTGTTGTTGTTTCTCTAGCTTTTGAGAAGTGATGTTGTGGAGGGAATTGATCAGAATGTCTTACTCTCCGAGATATGCTTTCCTGATCTCCTGGTTATTGAGTAACAACTCTGCGTCATCTTCCATGGTTACCGAGCCGGTTTCCAGCACATACCCTCGGACGCTGCTTTGCAGTGCAAGGTTAGCGTTCTGTTCAACGAGTAAAACGGTAACCCCGTCCTTTTTGTTCACTTCCTCAATAATTTCAAAAATTCGCTGCACGATCATCGGTGCAAGGCCAAGGGATGGTTCGTCCAGTAACAATAGTTTTGGCCGTGACATCAAAGCTCTGCCAATCGCGAGCATTTGTTGTTCACCTCCGGACAAGGTACCACCATGCTGATCAAATCGTTCTTTGAGTACAGGAAAATATGAAAATACCCGCTCTATGTCATTATCTATCTCATCATTGTCGCGACGATAAAATGCCCCCAGGATAAGATTTTCCTTAACGCTGAGCCGAGGAAAAATTCTCCGGCCCTCGGGCACCTGGCATAGACCCATGATCGGGAGTTTCTCTGCAGCGGTCTGCAAAATGGAGGCCCCTTGGTAACGCACGTCTCCTTCTGATACCGGTACTATGCCGCAAATACACATCAATGCAGTCGATTTACCCGCTCCATTCGCACCGATAATGGAGACGATCTCCCCCTCCATCACCTTGAGCGATATGCCTTTAAGGGCTTTAATGTTGCCGTAACTGGCATGAACATTATTTATTTCAAGAATGGGTGATGCTGCCATTAGTCTTCCTCCTCAGATCTTCTGCCCATCCGTTTTGCAGGAATCAAACCGGCGGGTCTGAACAGCATCATCAGTACCATACATCCACCAAAAACAAGCATCCGGTAGGTCTCAAATTCTCTGAACCATTCCTGCATTACGACCAATGCCGCAGAGCCGAGGATAATGCCTGGGATTGAGGCCATGCCTCCAAGCACAACCATACAGAGCACCATGGCAGATTCAAGAAAGGTAAAACTTTCTGGACTGACAAATTTCATCCGACTGGCAAAAAAAGCACCAGCCAGACCTGCAAAGACCGCACCCATCGCATAGGCGAGTAATTTAAGCAGGAAGGTATTTACTCCCATCAATTCAGCTGCCGTTTCATCTTCGCGAATAGCTTCCCAGGCACGCCCAATTCGAGAATAATTCAACCGATAAACACAGATCATGGTGATAAAAGCAATCAACAGTGCAACATAATAGAGCATGTACAATTTTCGGATATAGATATGCTCTATGGCCAGACCTCCGTCAAATGCCGGATAAAAAATACCGGGACGCGCAATTCCCAGAATGCCATTGGGACCGTTGGTCAGAGACATCCAATTATTGAGGATGAGGCGCACAATCTCACCAAAAGCCAGGGTTACAATGGCAAGATAATCTCCTCTCATGCGCAGTGTTGGGTAACCGATAATACACCCGGCGATAGCCGCAAAGACTGCGGCAAAAGGAAGAGAAACCCAGAAACTCATACCAAAATGAATATTGAGCAGCGCGTAACAATACGCCCCTACCCCATAAAAAGCGATATAGCCGAGATCAAGCATCCCGGCCAGGCCAATCACAATGTTTAAGCCAAGCCCCAGCGAGATGTAAATCAAAACGTTGATGGCCAGATCATGTGACGGTCGGGAAGTAAAGATAACCGGGTAGAGTAAAGCAAAACCCACCGCTACTGCAATCAAAACAAAATTTGGCAGGACTGCTGTTTTTTGGCTGATAACCTTCTGGAGTTTGATCAGTGGCGCGTAAAGCCCATCCAGGGTTCCACCTTTGTTAGCAGAATAGAGGAGCATAACGACAATTGCGGCAGCGACAACAACCAGCCAAATCTCAAAAGGTTTGGCAAATTCAAGGGTCCCGTCACTGTTGATCCCGGTCATTGGCCAGAGCAGCACCAAAAACCAGAGCAACCCGATCACACACGGTTTCCAGATTTTCCTAAACTCTTGTATCATCGATATTCTCACCCATAATACCGGTTGGCTTGAAATACAGGACCGCTATTAAAATTATAAAGGCAAACACATCCTTATATTCACCAGAGATGTAAGCTGCGCCAAACACTTCAACGGTGCCGATGATAAACCCACCGATCATCGCACCGGTAATATTACCGATGCCGCCAAGAACAGCGGCAGCAAAGGCTTTAATTCCGGGGACAAATCCCATGTCATAGCGCACCGAGCCATAATAGAGCCCAACCATAATACCAGCAGCAGCAGCCAATCCTGCACCGATAGCAAAGGTGAGTGCAATAATCTTATTGGCGCTGATCGCTACCAGAGATGACATGACTTTATCCTGGGCGGTGGCCCGCATTGCCATGCCAATCCTTGTTTTGAACACCAGGATATTAAGACCGACCAACAGAACAGCGGTTAATACCCAGATCACGATCTGTAAATTGTTAATCGTGATCAGGCCAAATTCAAAGCCCCCGCTGGAGTATTGCAGTGGGTACGGCTGATCCAATGGGCCTCGGGCAAGCATCATACCGTTGGAGAGAAAGATAGACATGCCAAGAGCGGAAATTAATGCCGCCAATCGTGTCTGCTTCCGCAACGGCTTATAGGCAATCCGTTCAACTCCCATGGCGAGAAACGCACAATAGGCCATTGTTAGCACGAGGGATATCGACAGACAGAGCCACGGGTGTGTTTCCATATAACCCATCCCGCCCATCACTCCGAGTAGCAGGACACCGATATAGCCTCCCGCTGCGAAGAATTCTCCATGGGCGAAATTGATCAGCTGAATCACTCCATACACCATCGTATATCCCAGAGCGATCAAGGCGTAAAGCCCGCCCAAGGTCAAGGCGTTAATTACCTGCTGGATAAATACATCCATAAATGAACCGTGTTGTTGATTAATTCCCGATAATCGGAAATTGTAAACAGCCGGATCCAAAAATCGGATCCAGCTGCTTCAGATAATTGGTTCAAGCGAACCAATTTTTACTTATAGAATCCTTCTGTTGGGTGCCAGTAAGGTTTGTATTCCCCACCTTCAATTTTAAAAGCGATATAGGAAGAACCGGAGTCACCTTTCTCATTAAACTTAATTGCCTTGGAGGCTCCCTGGAATTCCAACTTCATGATTTCTGCTTTAACATCTGCTGGTTTCACAGAGCCCGCATTCTTGATTCCGTTCAGCAATACCGTAGCTGCATCGTAGGCATAAATAGCATAGGCACCAATCTTGCCGTGCTTGGCGGTAAACTTGTCTGCGAACTTCTTATATGCAGGAGTTGAAGGATCGGTGAAGCCAAAGGTTACGTATACACCCTCTGCAGCTTCTTTCCCAACGCTGATGAAGTTCGGATGGAACATGGCATCCTGAGATAAAATCTTGCTGCTCAGCTTCATTCGTTTTGCCTGGATGGCCATCAAGCTTCCGGATGAGTGATTCTGCAGACTCATATAAAGGATGTCCGGGTTGGCAGCTTTTACTTTGGTGAGCACGGCTGAAAAATCTTTGTCACCCTGGTTTACGTGCTCATGGGCCAGAACAGTCAGTCCCATTGCCTGGCTTGATTTATTAACGCCATCAGCAAGGCCCTGAGAATAGGTGGTTTTATCGTCGATGATAAATACAGTCTTGGCACCCAGTGCCTCTTTCATAAATTTCACTGCTGCCGGAGCCTGGTCGTCATCCCTGCCGCATACTCGAAACATATAAGGTAGGCCGCGATCGGTTACTTTTTCATTGGTTGAGGCAGGAGTAAGCATCAGGATGTCTTCTTCTGCCAGGGTTTCTGAGGCCGGAATTGTTGAAGATGAACAGTACGCACCAACAACACCAATAACTTCCTCATTGATAAGATTGTTGGCAGCCGCAACCGCCTGTTTGGGATCACATGCGGTGTCCTGAGGAAAGAGCTCTATGGAATCAAAACCAGGAATGCCACCCGCTTCATTGATCACATCGATGGCAACCCTTACCCCATTGGCAATATCATTACCGTCTGCAGCATAAGGACCGGTAAGTGGTCCCATCATACCAATTTTCAGAGTTTTTGCAGGTGCGTTTGAGACCAACAGTCCCAAAACGATCAGCCCGGAAACCAGACCACCAATCATTTTCTTCGTCATGTTTCTTCTCCTTTTTTTAGGTTGATTTTTCTGCAGGCTGCCCAAGGTACGCTTCAATGACCTTTGGGTTTGATTGAATCTCACTCGGACTTCCCTCAGCTATTTTCTCTCCGTGAACAACACAGACAATTCGACTACACACTCCCATAATGACTTTCATATCGTGTTCTACAAGCAACACATCAATTCCCAATGATGATATTCTACCGATATCTTCCATGAGTTTCGCAGATTCAGCCGGGTTCATTCCAGCCGCCGGTTCGTCAAGCAACAATACTTTGGGATCAGAGGCTAATGCCCGAGCAATCTCAAGGCGTCGCTGCAACCCATAGGGAAGGTTAGCCGCAACGGTATCGGCATATTCATCTACTCCCATAAAGGCGAGTGACTCATGGGCCTTATCCTGAATTAGCTTCTCTTCGCGCTTTTGTGACCCCGTTCGAAGTATCGCCCCAAACACACCCTTTTTTGAGCGACAGTGACGAGCAACCATGGTGTTTTCCAGGGCCGTCATCTTACTGAATAATCTGATATTCTGGAAAGTCCGGGCAATGCCATGTTTGAGGATCTGGTGCGGTCTTTTACCCAAAATTGAATGATCGTTAAAACGTACGTTTCCTGAAGAAACTTTGTACACCCCTGTCAACACGTTGAATATCGTAGTTTTGCCTGCACCATTGGGACCTATCAGACCAAGGATTTCACCACCTCTGAGCTCAAAACTCAGATCTGATAATGCGTAAAGACCACCAAACTTTACCGTAACCTTATCAAATTCTAGATGAGCCATAATATTCGTTCGCGCTCTATGCTCTCAATTATGTGTTTTAGGGGGAAAAGGGATTTCGGGAGGCTGCTCGGGAAATATCCGAGGTATGGGGGTAAAAACGTACGGAAATCGCATACCTGTCAAGAGAATCTGAGCCGTCATTTCCAAAAAACAAGAAGTGTGGACTTTGAGCAGTAAAAGTTCCCAAACGAAACTCAACCGAGCCATCAGGACGTAAATCCTAGTCTATTTGGTTTTACGAAACAAGCCAATTCTTTCACCCTTTTTTTATTTCCCCATATTCGAATTTCTGTTTGACCCACTCGGCATAGAGAAGCGGTGCGACCAACACGCGTGTTTTCAGGCAAAATTTATCGATAAAGCTGGGGGCGCATTCTCGCCTATTATAATATGGGCGAAATACCTGGAGGGTTTTATCGAGAATAAAAAAGCAGGACGAATGCTTTTTATCAAATTGTATTTATGTGCTTCTTTTAGAGGGTATAGAGATAAGGTGCGTAAGGGCAGCCAGATGTATATCTAGGAAGACCGACGAGACACATGAAGAAAAGTGGGTGTGCTTAACAAAAAAGGTACCCTGGTATGAACTGAATACACACCATCTAATAAGTCAGGGTTTGAGACTCCTTATTGGTGACCCTTTTCATTCGTCAGTCACACTGGTTTTGGCTTTGAGGTTTTTCAACCAGCCCAGTCTGATATAGTATTGTTGCCCTGCATCTTTCCATTTGGGGCAGCAATCATCATTGCGCATGACAGGATAGCGTTGATGGTCGAGGGTGGCCTTATCTACCCGACAACGCCCACTGTAGATGTCTTCTGGTCTAAAAAATTTACAATTCAAACAGGTCGATTCTTGCACCATGATTTTCACCAACAAAAGGGAATAAATTGATCGGATCAAAAAATCCCAGTCAAATTTCTGCACTTCATCGAATAGTAATTTCTTCTCGACCTGCAGATTTTAACGACTTAATGTGGACCAATCTGTTTTGTCAGCCCTTTATGACAGTGAAGAGAGCTTCTCCAAACATTTGTCCAGCGTCTCTGGAGTGTCAAATTGCATGCTGTTAACTTTCACCCCTTTCGGGACAATTTTTCTCATCATTCCTTTCAAAACGGTTTTTGGACCCACTTCTATAAAAGTATCGATTCCTGCGTCCAGCATCCGAGAAATCAGTTCATACCACTTGACCCGTGAAGCGATCTGTCTCTCCATCATCGCCCGTATCTCGTCGGGGTTATCTTGCGGTGCACCGCTGACGTTAAAATAGACCGGAATTTCAGGTTTAAGAAATGGAATTGTGGCCATAAACTCAGCATAATCCGGGATTGCCCCCTGGACCAATGGGCTATGGTTTGCTACACTCACATTGAGTGCAATTACTTTTGCCCCCTGCTCCTCAAATGTGCTGCTTACTCGATCAAGCGCACCAAAATCACCTGAAATTACAATTTGCTGTGGTGTGTTATAGTTCGCAACCGTTACTTCACCATCACCTTCATACGCATTGATAACTGCTTCAATTTCATTAATACTCAAACCAAGAATCGCCCGCATCCCACCCGGATTTTTTTCGCCTTCGCGCTCCATAAAATAGCCCCTTCGCTCTACGAGGCGAATGGTATCGATTACACTGAGTACTCCGGCTGCACACAAGGCAGAGTATTCACCAAGACTATGTCCTGCGTATCCTGCTATCTCTATGTTGTTTGGCATTTTTTCTCTAAACGCCTGGAGACAGATCAGATTGGCTGTGGTTATTGCCGGTTGGAGGTAGGAAGCACGGGTTAACTCTTCCATCGGTCCTTCAAAACTCAGGTGACGCAGGTTAAAGTCACAGACCGACTCGGCTTGAGTGATGACTTCCGCGCACGATTGTGACGTTTGGACAAATTCCTGCCCCATTCCGAGGTATTGCGATCCTTGTCCCGGAAATAATACTGCAACCTTCATGCTGATCTCCTCTTATTTTCAGATATAATCTCAGTAATGTTTATGTAGAAAAGCACCGCAACCCCCACACAAATTGACGAGTCGGCAACATTAAAGGCAGGCCAATGGTAGCTGCCAAGGTAAAAATCAAGAAAATCGATCACTGCACCATGCACTAACCGATCAACAACATTGCCTAGAGCCCCTGCACTGATCATGGCAAATGCGATGACATAGGGTAAACTCTTATTCCTCATGACAAATGCCGCAATCGTTAAGCCGATGAATGCTGATATTTTTACCAACACAAAAAAATAATGAATCATTGATGATTCAATAGAGGCAAACAGTGAAAATGCCGCACCTTTATTGGTTACATAGACCAGGTTAAAAAAATCTGGGATCACAACTCTTGCTTCATACAGCGCAAAATTGCTAATGATGAGATATTTACTTACCTGGTCAGCAACAAAAACCAGTGCAATAATAATAACGTATGACCTCACGACTCATTTCCAGGAGGCAGATCACCCTGCCTGATTACACCGGCGCATCGGTCGCAGATAAGAGAATGATCAGGATCCAGACCTACCGTTATCGAACGGGTCCAGCATCGCTCGCATTTATCTCCAGGCGCTGGTTTTACCCCAATGAGCAGATCTTCAAATTCTTCGCTCACAAACGGTGTTACGCCGTTAAAACCATCGTGCGAGACTTTGCTCAGTTTTGAGACAATTGAGATATCCTTGAGCGTCTGCCAATGAGAATCGAGAAAAACGGAAAGTGATTCAGGAACACTGAGCAAAACTTCTGCCTCGAGTGGATGACCAATTATTTTATCGGTTCTTGCAAGCTCAAGCGCCTTGGTAATTTCAGATCTTACACTCACGAGTTTATGCCACTCTGCACTAGTTTCTTGATCGAGCAGTTTTTCAATAGGAGCCGGAAAATCAGCAAAGAAAATCGAACCGGCAACGTCGTCTTCCATTTTTCTGTTAAACAGAGAGTCCCATGCTTCTGAAGCAGTGAAGCAGAGAATTGGAGACATCAACTTCAATATCCCCTGCAGAATATGATAAAGTACGGTCTGGGCTGAGCGTCGATCCGGCGAGTTGGTTCCAGAGGCGTATAATCGATCTTTTATGATATCGAGATAGAACGCACTCATGGTGGTTCCACAAAAATAGTTCAAATTCTGGTAAATACTATGAAACTCGTAGCTCTCATAGGCTGCGAAAACCTTTAACCGAACTTCTTCGAAACGGCTGAGTGCCCAGAGGTCTAACCCCTCGATATCAACCATGGCAACCATATGCTCCTGGCTGTTAAAATCAGATAGATTTCCCAGCATATAGCGAATAGTGTTACGAATTTTACGGTATGAGTCAGACACTTGCTTGAGAATCTCATCGGAAACCTTTACATCATCACGATAATCCTCACTTGCGACCCACAGACGCAAGATTTCAGCACCGTATTTTGCGATAACCTCCTGGGGAGCGACCACATTGCCCACGGATTTGGACATTTTTTTACCTTGCCCATCAACCACGTAGCCATGAGTCAATACTCCCTTATAAGGAGCGTTCCCACGCGTACCAACACTGGCGAGCAATGCACTATGAAACCAGCCGCGATGCTGGTCACTTCCCTCAAGATAGAGATCTGCCGGAGCGCTCAACTCTACACGTTTTTCACAGACCGCCGCATAACTCACTCCTGAATCAAACCAAACATCAAGGATATCTGTTTCCTTCGTGAATTCGGAGGTGCCGCAGGCAGGACATTGCAAATCAGCGGGAATAAAATCTGAAAGTTCATGATTGAACCAGGCATCAGCTCCTTCCTCGGTGAAGAGTTGATCAATTCTTTCAACAATCTCTTCATTTTTGATCACTTCGCCACAGTCTCGACAGCTGACCACTGTGATGGGAACCCCCCATGAACGTTGCCGTGATAAACACCAGTCGGGACGATTCTCGATCATGGAATAAATTCTTTGCATCCCCCAACCCGGAGTCCAGGTGACTTGTTCAATATTCTGTAATGATTTTTCCCGTAAATCATTATTTTGCATGGAAATAAACCATTGGGGTGTGGCCCGGTAAATGACCGGCTCCTTACAGCGCCAGCAGTGAGGGTAACTGTGATGTATCGTGCTTTCACCTAATAGCGATCCATTTTCCAGCAGATCACTATTGATCATCTTGTTGACGGCCGGTATACGATTACCGCTGTATTTTCCGGCCTCACTGGTATAAATACCCTCATCATCTACCGGTGATAGAATATCCAACCCATATTTCAGTCCCGTAAGATAATCATCTGTACCATGACCTGGTGCCGTGTGGACGCAACCGGTACCAGCCTCTAGTGTTACATAATCGCCTAGAACCATGAGTGATTCTCGTTCCATAAACGGATGGATGCAGTGCTGATTTTCCAGTTTTGAACCGGCGATTGTACCTACAATCTGATAATCCTCAATCTGACATTCATCCATTACCCGTTCAACAAGATCACGGGCAATTATTAGAATATCAGTCCCTGTTTTTACCGCTGCGTATTCAAAATCAGGATGTACTGCAATGGCAAGATTTGCTGGAAGTGTCCAAGGAGTCGTCGTCCAAATCAAAACAGAAACATCCTGCTCTGCTATTTCAGGCAGCAGGGAGGAAAAATCAATCTTGGAAGGAAATTTCACGTAAATTGACGGGGAGGTATGATCGTGATACTCAACTTCAGCCTCCGCAAGAGCAGTAATGCAGGTGGAACACCAATATACCGGTTTTTTACTCCTGATCACCGAACCTGACATCAGGAATTTATTAAACTCTTTTGCAATGACCGCTTCATACTCGTAGTTCATGGTCAGATAGGGATCTTCCCAATCACCAATAACACCGAGCCTCTTAAATTCAGCCTTCTGGGTTTTTATCCATTTTTCAGCATATTTCCGGCAGGCTTTTCGTTTCGACAAAATCGGTATGGTCTTCTTTTTCTCCCCGAGTTCTTTGTCAACATTGTGCTCAATTGGCAACCCGTGACAATCCCAGCCTGGGATATAGGGAGCATTGAATCCTGCCATCCGTTTTGATCGGAGGATAATATCTTTGAGGATTTTATTGAATGCGGTACCAAGATGGATATTTCCATTCGCATATGGCGGTCCGTCATGAAGAACAAATAACGGTTTCTCACTACTGTTCTTCTGGATTTGATGATAGAGATCGATTTTGTCCCAATGTTTCAGGGACAGCGGTTCTTTCTGGGTCAGATTCGCCTTCATTTTAAACGAAGTCTGGGGCAGGTTTAGCGTAGCCCGGTAATCCATAATTTGTCTCCTTTCAGTGCAAACAATCAATAGCTCAAGATAAGTAGCCAGATCAATATACAGAAAATGATCCGAACTTTTTAGATTAACACTATAAGCACAAGTTGCAAGCAGAAAGTAGTTCTTCTGTACTCATTCCTGTTCGAATAATTTTCGTCATATAGTCCTGTTTTTTTGTGCTTTTTGATTAAATTACTCAGTCAATCCTGCCTGCTACCAGAATATCAAACTTTCAACACAACACTCTTCATATGTTCGATAAATTTTCATTTCTGGGTACCTTCCTCATTCGAATCGAGGCTCACTATGGTGGGGTGGCGCCTTTGAAATTGACATAACCTGCTTACTTTATTAAACTTGACAGGCTAATAATGAATTACACAGTGAACATCAACACAGTCCAACGCATTCATACTCACATCTATCTACGGTAATTGATTCCCATGACTGGCCACGGTGAAAATGGCACCATGATTGAAATGATCAAGGTGACCAAAACATATCCCCCTGATGTCAAAGCCCTTTCCGATGTTTCACTCTCAATTACAACAGGAGAGATGTTTTTTCTTATTGGCATGAGTGGTGCCGGTAAAACTACCTTGCTTAAACTACTCTGTAATATGGAAACGCCTTCCAATGGATTGATAGAAGTAGCTGGTAAAGATATTCATCGGGTCAAAGGAAGGCATCTTGCCCGCTTGCGTCAGAAAATTGGGGTAGCCTACCAGGATTTCAAACTGCTTACTGATCGAACCGTAGCAGAGAATGTCGCCATATCCATGGAGGTTTCCTATAAAAAACCGCAACTGATCAAAAAACGAGTCAAAGATCTGCTTGAACAACTCGCACTCAGTGATAAACACAACACCGTAACCGGCGAACTCTCCCGGGGCGAACAGCAAAGGGTAGCGCTTGCACGCGCGGTTGCAAATTCTCCAACATTGATTCTGGTTGATGAGCCAACCGGAAACCTTGATGCTGGGACCACCGAAAAAGTTATGCAATTACTCACAAAGTGCAATAATTCCGGTGCAACCGTGGTGATTGCCACCCATGATCATTCTATTTACCGCAATACCCACCATCGAATTATGGAACTACGGTATGGCAAACTCCACTTAGTACGGGAGGGTATGGTATCATGAGTTTCTGGTTCGCGGTACTCAGACAGGCAGGAAGGAACCTTCGTCAAACCTGGCCATCCCAGTTTATGACCCTGCTCACCGTCAGCCTCTCTGTGCTGATTTTTGCCTTTTTCTTCCTGGTCTATAACAACATGCTCAATGTTGGGGACAAACTTGGTGACGATTTACGGTTGATTGTTTATCTGGAAGAGGAACCCGGACCTGAAATGCAAGCCCAGTTGAAACGTAAGATTCTGGCCTTTGATGAGGTTGATGAAATACGATTTATCTCAAAAACAGATGCCTACCAGCGTTTTTCTGAACAGTTGGGAGAAAATAGAGATGTACTCGATGATATGCCGCAAGATTTTCTACCCGCCTCAGTGGAAGTGGTACCGCTCAAAAATCTTTCCAGCCTCAGTCAGGTAAAAAATTTCTCTGATTATTTGAGCAAGCTACCGGGAACCATCAAGGTTCAATACGGTCAGGACTGGATTGAGCGTTTTTATTATTTTACCCGGCTGTTGTCCATCATCGTCTTACTCAGTGGGGGGTTGTTGATTCTGACCTCGGTTTTTATGGTCAGTTATACCATTCGGCTCACCATTCTTGGACGACAAGCAGAACTTGAACTCCTCAAACTCGTCGGGGCAACCAATAA
This sequence comes from Desulfobulbaceae bacterium, assembly GCA_004796425.1. Taxonomy (GTDB): domain Bacteria; phylum Desulfobacterota; class Desulfobulbia; order Desulfobulbales; family Desulfocapsaceae; genus MADRE3. The sequence goes on from QZLB01000294.1 coordinate 52,556, forward strand.
TTATATTCGAACGCCGTTTCTTCTTGAGGGTCTGCTGCAGGGTTTGATTGGTTCAACCGCCGGTATTCTCTCGCTTTATGGATTGTTTCATTGGGTGGAGTTAAAATTTGCCGGTCCCGGTATTTTAAGCATTTTTGAATTCACCTTCTTCCACCCTCAAACCGTTGTTACCATCATCGCCATTTCGATAGTGCTCTGTGCAGTGGGAAGTTACTCATCCATGCAAAAATTTCTGCGTATTTGAGGACCCACTGATTCTGCCATGACTCGACTTTTCAGAAATCTGCTCATACCCTTTGTTGCTATTTTCGTCCTGTTCGTAGTACCAGCAGGTCTTATTGCTGAAACCACCGCGGAACGTAAGGCAGAAAAGGCACGAATAGAGCAAGGGATAAAAAAATACCGAATCAATATACGAAGATTGCAACAGGGGATCAGGGAACAACAAGAAGCAATCAAGGAAAACCGTAAGCAGGAACGAAATCTTCTCGCAGAACTTGAAGATATCGACACCAGGTTAATAGAGCAGCAGGAAAAACTTCGGGTGCTCGAAACGCGGATGAACGCTCAAAAAGAACTGATCAATGTGAAACAGCGTGAGCTTGCCCGTGCCCAAGATGAGAAAAGAGCTGTGCAGGACCATCTTCAAAAGCGAATCCAGGCCTATTATAAGATGGGCGATATAGGTTTTATCAATGTCACATTCTCAACGAAAACCCTGCCGCAGCTGCTCAAGTTTCATGATTCATTTCGATATCTCATTGAATATGATCAAAATGTTATCGCCACCTATCGCCATACCATTAGAGAGCTTGAAAATTCAGTTGAGACTTTTGAGATTGAAGAGGCTCTTCTTGAGGATTTTATCAGCCAGAATAATAGCGAACAGGATAAGATTAAAACCATAAAGCAGGAAAAGCAGGTCCTGCTTTCCAGAATACAGACCCAAAAGAAACTGCATGCCAAGGCCATTGAAGAGATGAAAAAAGCTGCCGAAACACTCTCTTCGTCACTGCTTGTACTTCAGAAAAAGGATGAACTCTTTGATCAAAGTTTTTTGAGAAATAAAGGGAAAATCCCACCACCAGTGTACGGTACCGTTCTCAATGAGTTTAACCAGAACGTTACCAATCGGTTAGGTATCAGTTCCGTATCCAGCGGTATCTCGATAGATGCACCAAACGGTACCATGATACGGGCGGTGCATGAAGGGACCGTTAAATTTTCAGGTTATTTACGAGGCTATGGTAACACCGTCATTGTGAATCATGGATACCAGTATTATTCTATAACTTCACGGATCGACCGACTGCTGGTCAAAAAAGGACAACGGGTCTCAGAGAAAACTGATATTGGCATCATGGGAGACACGGCCACCCTGATGAGCCAAGGTGTCTATTTCGAGATCAGACATAAATCCAAACCGCTGGACCCACTCCAGTGGCTTGATTTACAAAAAATCGAACAAGACACCTAGCTGGAATGCTTTTACAATGATATTCTGCCTGAGGGCTGATTGACTACCAGATATACCTATCATGAGTTTCAAACCTATGCGCCGACTGCTTTCATACACGCTACTCTTTGTTTTTCTTCTCGCGGTTTCCCAACCAGATCGCTCATACGGAAATGAGGAACCAGCTGAGAGTGGGGATATTTACTTCCAGCTGGATACGTTTGCCAATATCCTTGCGATTCTGGAAGAAAACTATGTTGATGAGATTGATACCCGAAAAGCACTTGAGGGGGCAATTAACGGATTACTCCTGACCCTTGATCCTCATTCCTCCTATCTTAATAAGGAGAGTTACCGTGATTTCAAAGACGAAACTCAGGGCTCGTTCACCGGAATTGGTATTGAAATCACCGTACAAGAAGGAATCATAACGGTGATTACTCCGATAGAGGGAACCCCCGCTTTCCGCGCAGGTATTCAAGCCCGCGATAAGATCCTGAAAATCAATGGAGAGTCAATAAAAAACAAAACCCTGATTGACGCGGTTAAATTATTACGGGGGAAAAAAGGCTCAGAGGTCACCTTGTCGATTTTTCGAGAAGGTTTCAAAGAACTCAAAGACTTTACGTTGACCCGAGATATCATTCCTTACCACTCGGTTAAAGCAAAGGTTTTGACTTCCGGATATGGCTACCTCAAGATCTCAAACTTCCAGAACAACACAACCGAAGATGTAAAAAAGGAACTGATAACACTTGGCAAGAATGAACCGGTTAAAGGCTTGATCCTTGATCTCAGAAATAATCCCGGTGGGTTGCTCAATCAGGCAGTGAGCCTGACTGATCTCTTTCTTGATAGTGGCGTTATCGTTACCACTCGAGGGAGAATAAGCGACCAAGATCGTTCGTATTCTGCCCGAAAAGAAACATTTCGAACAGACTACCCACTCGTTGTCTTGGTAAATGAAGGGTCAGCAAGCGCGTCTGAAATTGTCGCAGGAGCTCTGCAGGATCATAACCGTGCCATCATTGTTGGTTCACAAACTTTTGGCAAAGGGTCCGTTCAGACCATAATTCCACTTAAAGATGGTACTGGCTTGCGGATGACGACTGCGCGATATTTCACTCCGATCGGACGTTCTATTCAGGTTACTGGCATCACTCCTGACATCGTTGTTGCCAATAAAAACAGTGGTCCATCTGCCTCAGATGGTGGGAAGACAAACTCGAGGGTTCGTGAGGCTGACCTGGATAACCACATTGATAACCCGAAAGAACAAGATGGAACGACATCCGCTTTTAGCCCCGAAATTAAGGAACAGCTCGACCGTGACGAACAGCTGAAATCCGCTTATAATATTCTCAAGAGCCTGGTACGGTACCAGCTGTCGCCCATTGCTGCAGAGCAATAAAAATTTAGGGGAACGATTATGAACAGCGCCCTGATGGCAATCGCCGAACAGAGAATTAATAAAGCAATAGAAGATGGAACTCTTAGAACCGACAGTTGGAAAAACAAGCCATTACCGCTTGATGATGATGCATTTGTCCCTGATGACCTGAAGATGGCCTACAAAATCCTCAAAAACAGTGGTTATGTACCTCCAGAGATTGAAACAAGAAAAGAGATACACAAACTTGAAGACTTAATTACCAAGACCGAAGATGAGCATCAGCGGGTCAAGCAGATGAAAAAGCTTCAGGTACTATTGATGAAACTTGATTCCCAGCGCGGTGAAACCTCTCCAATAGAAAATGATGAGCAGTATTATCAGAAAATTGTCGAGCGAGTCACGATGCAGAAACAACCGGAAGACTAGAAGTAGTTACAAACCGAGCTCTTTGAGAAATCGCTCGTCTTTTGTCCAGTTTTTCCTGATTTTTACCCAAAGATTCAAAGAAACCTTCATCAGAAGTAATTTCTCTATATCCTTTCGAGCAGCTATACCAATGCTTTTCAGCTTTGAGCCTCCCTTTCCGATAACGATCCCCTTCTGTGATTTTCGCTCAAGGTAAATCGTTGCATGGATTTCGACCCGATTGCGCTTATCGTCTTCTTTGAAAGATTCAATGTATACCGCTGATGCGTATGGAATTTCCTGACCAGTCATTAGAAAAACCTTTTCCCGGATAATTTCTGAGGCAAGAAATCGCTCACTTGCATCGGTTGGAATATCATCAGGAAAAAGCCGTGGTCCTTTCGGGAGAATTGACTTCAACTCATTGATGATCGCATCAGCGTTATCACCACTTAACGCTGAGACGGGAATAATTGATGAGAAGGGATAAACCGAGCGATATGATTCAATAATCGGTAAAACCTCTGAACGCTCGATCAAATCAATTTTGTTTAGTAGCAGGATGGCTGGGCAGCTGATCTCCTGAAAGTATTCACGGTACTGGAATTCCTCTTCATGGGTTGAATTATCGGGTAGGGGTAGAGAAATATCAATCATGAAAAGTGCGGCATCCACATCATTAAGACTGTCCATGGCCACTCTCATCATTTCCTGGTTCAAAGGTGTTCTCGATTTATGCAAGCCAGGTGTATCAAGGATTACGATCTGATAATCCTCCTCATTTAAAATTCCCGCTATTCTATTTCGGGTAGTCTGAGGTTTTGGAGTAACAATCGAAATTTTCTGCCCCAGTAGGGTATTGAGCAGCGTTGATTTACCCGCGTTAGGTGGGCCAACCAGGGCAACTATTCCTGAAATAACATTCTCAAATGGGGGTAGATTCATGTCTTTTGTGACCTTGTTGCTTACTTTTCCACCCCAGTTAACAATATAGAGTGGTTAAAACTAAAATTTAAACTATAGTATCCTATAGAAAATGGAAAAGAACAGTGTAAAATTAAAAATTGGAACTGTCACAGGGTATTCTCTATGTAAAAGGTCTTTGATCATTATAATTTGAAATTCTGTGTCGGTTTTGAACCGAACCAATGTCGTTTATAGATTTATATTCGGGTAAACTCATCGAGTATCTCGACAACGGAAGATTTGTTTGCGGATACATAACTGAGAGCCAGCCGAAACGCGTCAGATTGCTCAACCAGAATGGGCGAGAGTTAAACCTGCCCGTTTCAAGGATTGTTCACTGCTCCGAAGTTTCTCATAATGGAGAAACTGATCGGGAGAGTCTTGTCAAACTTCTCCGAGATACCACTTCCAAGCGTCATACGCTCATGGAAGATATTGATCTTGAGATGCTCTGGGAACTCACCGCAGAAGAAAACACCGACACCTTTGAACCAAAATTTCTTGCCGAATTGATCTTTGGCCGAGATGCCAACGATGATATTGTGTCAGCCTTCTTGCGCTCAGTTTTTCACGACAAGCTTTTTTTTAAGTATCGGGAAGGAAAGATTAAAGCACACTCCATTGAGCAGGTAGACAAACTGAGAACTCAGCAGGAGAAAGAAGCAGAAAAGCAGGAATTGATAAACGCTGGTATCAGAGTGTTGCAGCGAATTCAAACGACGGGTAAAAATGCAGCCCCTTTTAGTGAAGAAGAAGAAAAAGCCCTGACTATTCTACAAAATTTCTACATTTGGGGTAACGACGCAGACAATGCTGACATGGCCCGAACAATGGCCAAACAAGGTGGATTTTCAAAACCCCATGACATTTATCATCTCATGGTTCGGGGAGGGTTATGGCACCGGAACATCAATATTCCGCTTATTAAGAATAACTTGCCGGTATCCTTCAGTGTTGCTGCCAGGCAGCATGCCGAAGCAATTCTTCAAAACGGCAACCAGTCGCTCTTCCATGACCCGCAGCGAAAAGATCTGACACATCTGAAACCACTGACGATCGATGGTGCTACAACGCTTGATTTTGATGATGCACTGACCATTGAAGAAGAGAACGGTAACTATCTGGTGGGCATCCACATCTCAGATGTCGCCCATTACGTGCGACCAGGCGACCCACTTTTCCAGGAGGCAATGCAGCGCGGTACGTCCATTTATTTCCCCGAAGGACAGGTTCCAATGCTTCCGCGTCACCTCTCCCAGGGTGTATGCAGTCTTATCCAGGGTGAAACCAGGGCTGCTTTCAGCCATATGATCCTCCTTTCACCCGAAGCTGAGGTCTTACGGGTTCGCATCATGCCCTCTATTATCAAAGTTGCACGCAGACTTACGTATGAAGAGGCAGACAGCTTAATCTCACAAGACCCCGAGCTTATGCTTCTTGACTCCCTGCGTAAAAAGCTCCGGAAAAAAAGAGTAGAACGAGGAGCCCTGCTGTTACCTTTTCCTGATGTGAACATCCACATCGACAATTGCCATAAAGTACACGTGAGTCTAGGGAAAACCGATACCCCAGCGAGAACGATTATCTCCGAATTGATGATCCTTGCCAATACCCAGGCTGCCAAATTCGTTAGTGACCGAATGGCTCCCGGTCTTTTCCGAAACCAGGGAGAGATCAAGAGACGTCTGGTTTTTGGTGAAGACGACGATCTCTATATCAATACCCTGCAGCGAAAGAACCTTCCACGGGGTGAACTTGAAGTTGAAGCAAAACCGCACAGTGGACTAGGTGTAGCCTATTATACCACTGTCACCTCACCAATACGCCGACTCCTTGATCTGGTAATGCAGCACCAGATCAACAATCTTGTGCGCCGCAGAGATCTCTGCTTTACCCTTGACATGTGCAAGGATTTTGTTTCGGTTATCACCCGTACCCTAGCAAAGGTCAACAATGTTAAACAGCAGCGTCACCGTTATTGGCTGCTGAGATACCTTGAAGACAGACTCAACACCTCTATTGAGGCCCTGGTCATCGATTCCGGTCCCAAACGTGTCAATCTGCTTATTCCCGAGATACTTTTGGATATCGATCTACCAGCTATAAGGGCGGTACGCCCCGAACCCGGTAGCATAATCAAGGTTAAAATCGCCAAAGTTGATGCACTTGACAATGTGGTCCGCTTCGAATGGTAATCAGCATCCCTCAACCGATTTCACCCGGTCTGTTTTTATTTTAATCTTCGTTCCTTTGGGAAACCGTTCTACTTCTTTCTGGCATTCTATTACCAGCACTTTACCTTCAGACTCTTTCACCACGCAACGATTGCTTGCGGCAATAAGGGAGACTGGAAAGACTAAACTGAGAAGCGTGACTAGGGTAATGATTTTTTTCATCATGACATCCTCCTATAATTGGTTTTAATGCATTCTTTTGTTTCACCTTACCCTACAGAATTGAGCTTTCCAGGTGACATCGGACGATATCTATATGGTTTTATGGATATCTTCTCTACATTGGAGGCAAGGACTCTCTGACAAAGATAGTGAGATCTGTTAGTATAGTTTCACAGCTCCTTTAACATCATCAACGATTATAATCTATGACCTCAAAAAACTATCCCGGCAGACCTGAAATGGTTGAGATAAACGGTGCCCGAATCCGGCAGATACGAGAAGAGAAGGGATTGACCCAACTATATGTCGCCACCGCCGTCGAAGTGACCACCGATACCGTTTCCCGTTGGGAAAATAACCGCTACCCTGCTATCAAGAAGGAAAATGCCCTAAAGCTTGCCGAAGCTTTGGAGACATCACTGGAAGATATCCTTGATGACAATACTGAAGACGCACAATCTGATCAATCTCCGGAGGAAGCAGTCCAGGATCAGCCAGTGGAAGAAATAGCAAAAAGCACTCCCGCTTTTTCAAACTCATATCTTTTTGCTATCCTTTTAACAGCAATCACTCTGTTCGCTTTTGCTGCTGGCTATTTTGCACTGAAAACAACAGGAAACGGGCCGTCAGCAACTTATATTGTCGAACGGATCGTCTCACCTCACTTTATTCCCGGCAAACCACTCCCAGTGTTTATCAAAGTGACGATACCAGAAGAGGTCAGTGTGCCATTTATTGTTCGAGAAAACATACCTCCTTCTGTGTCGATTTCCGCTGTTGATCCACCAGTTTCCAAGAAACAGAATCTCGATAACCGCTTGCAATGGCTCGACAAGGTCCAGGGGGAACATATTTTTTTCTACATTATCACCCCCCCAGCCACCTTCCAGGAGTCCATTCGTTTCAATGGTACCTATAAGACCAAGGATACCAATTCAGATCCGCTTATGATCACCGGCAACAATATCTCAAACCCAGGTGTTCATCACTGGGCTGATCGAGATAAAAATGGTCGCATTTCAGATGCGGAGATTTTACTGGTATACGATCTAGTCGAGGGGGGACGAGATATCACTTTTGACATTGATCTCATAGAAGAAATATGGCTTGGCGAAGGCTATATCTGGAGTAAAAAGAAACAGGCGTACACCATCGTTGATTAGCGCTGTACACTCTCAATCCACGTTAGATAATAGAAAAATGAAACCTAAAAAACCAGTTACAATTATCCTGGCAGTTTTCTTTGCACTGATGCCAATGAGTGGGCTCGGCAGTGGTTCTGACATCGTGATCTCTAAAAATAACACGAGAGATTTCTTAGTTCGCATCCGCCCTGCCCAGCCACATGCTCCCACTATGATTTTACAATTCTTTCCTCCTCGGGGGGTGACGGTTGTTGAGGCTCAACCCGCCCAGTCAAAGTATGATAACAAAAATCACCTCTATAAATGGCTACTCAAGGGGATGAAGTCCGGTCAAACAACAACGGTACGATTTATCACCAATAAAGATTTGCCATTAAAAAACATCAAAATACAAGGATTTTACCGGAACCCTGCAACTAAAAAAATGGTGGAATTATCGGGACGGACTGAGTAGTTGCAGACAGTCTCGCTATCATTTTTTTCTCCCCGTGACTGGTCAAAGATAAATAGAATCACTTGGCTGTGAGCAGACCTTGCCGTATCTTCCGTATCTTGGCTGATTCTAACTGATAAACCCTCTGATACCGTCAGCAATGAACTGTATGGACATTGCGGCCAATAGCACACCAAGCAACCGTTTCATGATGCTATTACCAGTCTCCCCCATAAATTTTGTGACTTTTCTCGCATAGAATAATCCTACCAGTGAACAGCCATAAACAGTAATTATCGCCCCATAAAGCGGTAAATAGTGTGAGACAAATGAGTGGTTACCTGAAAACAGCAACACTGTTAACGTAAGGCACCCCGGACCTGCCAGAAGGGGTATTGACAAAGGATAGACAGAAATATCTTTATCGGTGGCAGAATCATCGCGTTCCTGCTGTCCAGTCCCGACAACCATTGAAAATGCGGTATAAAACAGGAGAAGTCCTCCTGCGATCCTGAAAGACTCAAGCGCAATTCCAAGCTGAGCAAGCAACCAGGAACCTCCAAAACCAAAGAGCCCCACCAGCAGAGTGGATATAGTCACCGCCCGGCAGGCAATGTTTCTTCTCTCGCTTTCATTATAGCCACTTGTCAGTCCGTTAAAAATCAAGGATACACCGATCGGATCAACAATTACCAGGTATGAGACAAGTGCTTGAAAAAAGATATCCATGCGTTATTTTTACAATAGGTAAAAGAGCGTAGCAGCTGCAATATGGTATTAGATAAATCAGTACAGCTCGTGATTGTTGTCAGCAAGAATTGACGAAAAACATATCGCAGCAGATTAATCAATCATAAAACAAAAAGAAGAAAAAAATTACTTAAGATATCTATCTGATTGATACGATGATTGTTTCGAACAAGACATCGGGTGATGTCGGGCATCACATCACCTGATATCAGCTCGCAGATCCAAGTTCCCGGCGTTATAAGTTAATAAAAAGCTCGTAAAGCCGAAAAAACGCATGGAGGACATTATGAAAAAGTTAATAATGATAGTTACCACTCTGATCCTCAGTATCGCCGGAACTGCTCAGGCAGATTCCTACCTTGGTCCGAAAGGATTATTCTTTGGCGCGGGAAGTGGTGCCTGGGTCGGCCATACTTTCGGCCGCTCACCTGAAGCTGTAGCAGCCGGGGCAATTATCGGTGGTATGACAGGTTTAATAGTAGGAAGCGAGCTCGATAGACAAATCGAACACAAACAGCGGTATCATGATCCACACTTTCGCCCAGATTTCCATTACGAACCACATCCGCCGCACCCCCATGAGTATCATCCTCCGGTAGTCTACAAGCCGCATCCGAGAGAGCCCGTCCATTATGATCCTCATCCGCCGGTAAGGATGTACCACGACCCGCATCCTTACGACAGAAGACATTTTCCTGGTGATCACCGGGTTGTGCATCGTGATCACTGGTAATCAATAATTCGTTATTGGCCGGCCATATTACTCAATATTAAACCCTCCGTGACAGCTGCATCTGTCTCGGAGGGTTTTTTTATTCTGCCACCAATAAATTAAATTTCCTGCCACGTCAAAAACGATCGGCACCACCAAGAATTTTTGTTACAGTGAAATGACTACATTATACTAGGTTCACTGTAATCCCCTATTATCGAAAGCTTTTCGACAACTATGGCAAAAATTGATCAAGGATTTTCCCAGCGGCTCGTCAGTGAAATTCTCACTGGATTACGCGAAGGACTATCCAGGTTCTCAGGCCCCAGCAGGGTTGCAGTTATTTACCAACTCAGACCTGATGACGACATTTATTTATGCGACCCTAATGGTTTGCTCAAAGGGCATGAAATCAGAATAGAAAATACTTTTTTCGACCCATCTAACCATAAAGATCTTAAAGCCAGTCATCAGGATGACCAACCGTACCACTCAATAGATCGTATTTCCGGCCTTAAACTGGATGGTATTATCTCGTGTGGCGGACAATCGGGTCCTGTTTTTTATCAGATGTGGTTTACCGATCATCACCCTGAGCTTTTATCAACCAACCCGACAGAACGCTGGCTTGATCATGCCGTGCTCAGGTTCTCCCATGACGTAGCAAATAAAAGGGAACTCTATACTGGTATCTCAGGCATGTATCTGCGAGAGTACGCTACCCGTGCAGTTGAAGATCATGTCAGGTATGAGCAGAGCAGACTTAGACGCTATCTTTCCTGTCTGGAAATTTATCCGATTCTGGAAGCAGTGTTAGGTATATCAAAAACCAGAGAAGAAAAACGATGGGCACGCGGAGAGCTGACATTTGTTGATCAGGGTCTGCTCGACCGGCTTGATTTCCTCACCCGTTTTGCCGAAGAGGACCGACCGCTTCTTGACAATCATAAGCATGTCAGGAAATTACTTCAGGCCGTCCAGAAATATCGAAACCGGTTGATTTCCGACGGCAAGTATATCATCGGAATCGCTCGCGGTAACATTGATGTATTTAATATTTCGGCTATTTTCAAAGGTCAGTTTGGCTTTTTGAAGCTCAATAATCAGAGTATTTGCAGTTTCGCAGATGGCGCCTATTCCAGTGACGCTCACCAGGCCAAATTATTTGAAGTAGAAGAGATATTACTAGATTACGACATCGATTCGACAATCCGCAGCAGCCTTTTTCATATTGTCTCGGACCTGGTTCATATTGCCGAAACTGAAAGCTTCGGTTGTTGCATTGTGCTTGATTTGAATGAGCAGCTCATTACTATTGCGGGGCAGGATCTCGATTACCCCCTGCTTCTCGAACGATCAAATATGCTTGATCTTGCAGGTAATCTGGCTCGTGTTGATGGTGCGATCCAGATTGGTATTGACCGCTGTCTTCACCGCTTTGCCTGCCTGATGGACGGTGAATCAATACACGGGGAAAACAGAGCACGGGGTGCGAGATATAATTCAGCCTTGCGCTTCACCGCCCAGCACCGTAACACAATCTGTATTGTGGTATCCTCAGACCGCCCGGTTTCAGTCATTACAAATGGCATCGAATACAGTGCGGCATGCGTTTTAAGAGAAACTTCACAAAGCACGGTCATGCCGGTGACTCTCAAGAAGTGGCTGAAAAGTGATGAAGCATGAAGCTGCCAAGCTGGATCACCAGGCCTTAGTCAGCTGTTTCACCTAAAGCAAGTTTCTAGAAAGTTGAAACCGGTTATGCTCCAGCAACCCAGGTTGGGATGTGATTGAGAATATAATTCTGTACCGATTCTTTTCTTTCACCCGCAGGTACTTCACCAACCGCTTTGAGCGTCTCTTCATAATCAAACCAGCATAGCTCCCGATCGTTGTGATCATAAACTGTTAATATACGATGGTTTTGGTTATGAATATCCTCCTCTTCCTGAATTGCTGCAACAATCTTTACCGCTTCCTCATAGGGTAAAAATTCAATCGGTTCGTCGCTCATCATCATACTCCTAATAAAAAGGGCGAGAGTGGTAATTTATTACCACTCTCGCCCTGATTTATGGTTCGTTCTAATTTGGAGAACTTCAGGCAGGTTTAACGACTGCTCCTGACCGAATACAACGGGTACATACCCGGGCACGCTGCACCCCACCATTCTCCGAGACCATACGGACTCTCTTGAGGTTTGGCAACCATCTTCTGCGGGTTTTATTATGTGCGTGAGAGACATTATTACCGGTCGCGGGTCCTTTTCCGCATACCTGACATACTTTCGCCATGATCATTCTCCTGATATCTCTGTACCAATGCTGGTTCCATGCTACCGAATCAGCATCATTGGTTTATCCTATTGATATTTATTACCTCTGTTCAGAACTGTCCTGTTTACACTCTTCGACTAAATATTGCAATAGATTTCTTAGTTTTTAATTGATACTGAATCAAGTTCACAGGAGTTTCCCCAACCGATGAGTGGGACATTTAGATACGTCAAGTTGCTTAGATCCAGGACTACTCTTCCAATGGCGTCAGAGAGATGAAAATCTTGTCATCTTCTATTGCCAATTGGTACTTTCTCAGGGGGGGCGAATTATTGGTTTTGCACTCTCCACTGACAAGATCATAGACCCAATTATGGCGAGGGCAAGTCAACCTGGTACCATTCGTGTAGTTCTCAAAGAGATTTGCACCCTGGTGTTTGCAGGCAGCTTCCAGAGCAATAAAAGTGTCACTCTCCAGACGTACAATCGCAATAAGTCTTCCAAGAATCTTCAATACTTTGTGATTAGTACTTTTAAAATCAGCAACAGTTGCGACTGGTATCATATCCATCGGTTTATTGATCCTCTTCTCTAATCAACGATGCTACTTTTCTTTTCACTCTATTTAACAATTTACTTTCAAAGATACGACTTTCAGGGTATATATCTGCAGACCACACCGCGTACTTCTCTATAGTATAGCGTATAATCATCACCGGTGTGAAAAAGACCATTTTTTATTGAGAATCATCATAATCTAAAATTTCCATGCAACAAAATTCAATCTGGCAGTTTTTTGCCTCAATTCGACTTGCGCTGGTGACAATTTTTCTGATCGCCATCACTTCGATTATCGGAACTATCATCCCCCAAAAAAAATCCCTCCTGTTCTACCAGGAGCAATACGGTCCCAAAATAGCACAGCTATTTGAAATTCTTGACATACCTGACATGTATGGTTCATGGTGGTTTGTTTTATTGCTTTTCCTGCTGAGTTTTAACCTGGTCATCTGCTCGATTGATCGATTTCCTGCGGTTTGGAAAATTATGCAGAGTGATGGTCTTTCTTTTTCTTTTGATCGAATCAAACGAATGTCCTTTACACACGAATGGCAGGTTTCAGGGGAACGAAGCTCCGTTATCAGCGAACTTCTTCCACGTCTTACGCAGAGTGGTTGGACTGTTCGCCGACAGGACACTGACGATGGTACGTTGCTGTTTTCCCAGCGTGGAGTTTTTACCAGAGCAGGGGTGTATATTGTCCATACCTCAATTCTGGTTATTTTCCTCGGTGCCATCATCGGCTCACTCATGGGCTTTAAAGGTTCCATTTATATCAAGGAGTTGGACTCCACCTCTCGTATCAACCTTTTCTCAAGTGATCAAAGTGTTGATCTTGGTTTTGAAGTCTCCTGCCAATCATTCACCATGGAATTTTACGATAATGGTGCACCAAAAGAGTATACCTCGCACCTGAAGGTGATCGAAAATCAGCAGGTTGTAAAAGAACAGCACATAGAAGTCAACAGTCCGCTCAAACACCGTGGCATCACCTTTTATCAAAGTAGCTATCAACCGTTTGAGGAATTTCTTATTTCTATTGAAAACCTGAACAGTGGCGATAAAAAGGAGTTGATAACACGATTCCAGACCCAGGAATACTGGGACGAAGAGAATATTACCATTGGTATCATTAATGCCCGTGCTCGAGGTCGCTCTATTGTCACCTCAAAAATATGGCTCAAGAAAGATGATCAAAAACCAGTCACCTTCTGGCTTGACGACGGCCAACAGATCAATGTACCCGAATTAAACAATAATTATCAAATTTCAGTTAAACAGAGATACGCAACGGGCCTCCAGGTTGCAAAGGACCCAGGTGTCTGGTGGGTTTACATTGGTTGCGCCCTGATGATGGTGGGCCTTTATATCGCCTTCTTTATGTCACATAGAAGAATATGGTTGCAGGTAAGTGAACAAGACGGATCGGTCAGTGTCCTGCTTGCAGGCAGCACCAATAAAAATAAACCAGGCTTTGAAAAACAGTTTCAGACCCTGATCGAGAGTCTCAATCCTGAGTCGACATAAATCAGACATCATCACTATGTTCTATACCGCTATACACAGTGCTTTTTGAATTGGAGTTATGATATGGACAGTTCTCAGCTTTTAGGCATCACAACACTCACCTATCTGCTTGCCTCGTTTTTATATATCGGTGTTCTGATCTTCAAGGCCCGGTTTCTTGGTAAAATTGCCACCATCTTCACCATTGGTGCCCTGCTCGTTCAAACTATTGGAATTGGCTTGAGATGGTATGAGTCATACCAACTGGGAATTGGCCATGCACCATTGTCCAACATGTATGAATCAGTAGTCTTTTTTGCCTGGACCATTGTGCTCTTCTATCTTGGTGTTGAATTTCGTTTTAAAAATAAATCTATCGGTGCCTTTGCGATTCCTCTGGCTTTTTTGGCCATGGCATATGCGTCATTTGC
>QZLB01000307.1 GCA_004796425.1 Desulfobulbaceae bacterium
CCGAGATATCATAGCTTTTAAGGATGGCCAGGTTGTCAGGGTTTCTGGTCAGGATGTTCAGGTGATTGTCTCGGTTCTTCACTGAGATATAATGATATGATAAGCCAACCCGGTCCCAGGATCTCTTAACTAATCTTTTGAGAAGCTCATTTTTCGCCTCTGGATTAAAGCCGACCTCTACACCCAACAATACATTAATCTGATCCGCATATTTCTCTTTCAACCGTCGCCCTTCTTCGAAGTATTGATCAAAATCTTCTTCGGTGAGCCAGGTGCGTTGCGGATAGACAATGGACTCCTCCATGTGCTCAAGAAAGCAAATCCCCGATAAACCCGCATCAATGGCGTGGGTCACATACGCTTCCATGGTGCCGGTCGCGTGCAGGCAGAGCGAAGTGTGCACGTGAGCGTCAGTAGTAAGATCTAGATTCATCCGTTTTCAAATGAAATCATCAATGGTGATGCGACTGCCATCACTATGGGTTAAAGCCGGGTGCCTGGTTGTACCTAAGCGTTTCCCCGTGGGAAAAAATGCAATATACCATCAATATCGGAGGTATCGCAATAATGCCCCTGTTCGAGTTCAAGGTCAAGAAACTCATTAATCCCATCTATGTTCAAAGAGAGGGTTGGGCCATCTGGCAAGTGGTACACAATGGTGTCGACACTGGTCAGGTCAACGGGTCGTACAAACAATTTCATAAAAGCCTGGTCCTGTAAATCAATAAAACCGAACCCTTTGTTCCGATCACAAGAAAGGGTCTGAATACAATATTGTCGGAAACATATAAGAATATTTCACCTAAACTGCAAGCCTAATAAAACCGGTTCAGTCATTAAAAACATAACTGTCTGATATCGTAAACATTACGAAGGAAGATTCTGGCCAAACTTTGGTAAGTAAATGTCATTTGACATGACGGTGATGAAAGATTAAGATGCAAGGTCCTGCGTGCAATGAACGATATGCCACTTTGTGGCTTCATTATTATTTTTATTTGAGGAAGTAGCATGACCGAGCACACCACAAAAGTAAAAGAAGAAACCCTTTTTGGTAAAGAGAAAAATCCGTCAAACATCCAGCCTCTGAAGCTGACCATGGACAGCAAAATCAAATTTCGCTGTCATCCGGGAGTGAGTTGTTTCACTGCATGTTGTGGGGGAATCAAAATTGTTCTGACCCCGTACGATATTCTGATGCTGACCAAACGCCTGGGTATCCCAGCCCACGAGCTGTTACACAAGTATACGCTCCCCACTTATCTTGAGAAAACAGATATGCCCGGAGTGATGATTAAAATGCGGGAAGAGGACAACAAATGTCCGTTTGTTACCCCAGAAGGTTGCACGGTATATACGGACCGTCCTTCAGCCTGTCGCTATTATCCGGTTGGTATGGCAGATTTTCATGAAGGCGGTACCAGGGATGCTGAGGGGAATGAACTGGAGTCCAACGAAGAAAAATTCTTCTTTCTGGTCAAAGAAGACTACTGCAAGGGACATGAAGAAGACAAAGAATGGACGGTTCGCGAATGGCGTGCCGACCAGGGCGTTGATGTTCGAGATGACATGAATCGTGAATGGCTCAGGCTGGTAATGCGCCGCAAATCATTTGGTCATCAGGCGACCTTGTCCGAGCAGGCAAAACGTATGTTTTTCATGGCTTCCACCGACCTGGAAACATTTAGACGCTTTATCTTTGAGAGTTCCTTTCTGGATACCTACATCGTGGATGAGGAGACCCTCGATAAAATCCGGGAGGATGATGTTGAGCTGATGCATTTCTCTTTTAAATATCTGGCATCCAGTCTCTTTGGCACCCAGACCATGGATCTCAGAGAAGACAAGGTCAAAGAGAAAATCAAGCAAATGAAAGAGCAACAGGATGAAGCCGTAATTAACGCAGTAAAAGATTACGAGAATATGAAGAATGAGATGCTGAATGTAAAAGAGTAATTCTCATTCATTCGCTACCTGTAAGGGGCTGATTGGTTGGAAAAACCGGTCAGTCCTTTTTTTTTGGTGACAGTGCCTGGCTGTTCTGCTAATGAAAGATTCTGGGGAATTTAGATCGCTTATCCTGCATTGGCAAGCCGTTTGTCTACTTGGTGGCGAATAAACAGGGCAGGCATTTTAAACAAAAAACGAGTTACCTCAACCATTTTTTAATGACACAGATAAGAACGGTTTCTGGGATTGATGCGGACCTCCTGATGAACCAGTTGGAGTGTATTGATCAATACGTCTTTCTCGATACATCCAAACCCGATGATCAGAATCAGACATCCGTTTTATTCACAGAGCCGGATGATACACTGACGTACCATCTCGGCGATGATCTCAGCGTATTCTATGAGCGTCTCGAGGCGGCGTTGAATAAGGGTTATTACCTGGCTGGCTGGTTTGCCTATGAGTTTCTGCACACCAACGAATTTGCAAGAACTAAGGGGCAAACACCACTTGTCGCAGAGTTGGGGATGTACCGGGAACCGCAATGGTTTGATCAAGCAAATAATGCTTCAATTCCAGGAGGCAGTCAGCAGATCCACCGTTCAGATCAATCGTATCAGCTGAGCAATCTTACACCCGGTATGCAACGGGATGAGTATTGTCGAGCTATCGAGGCTATTCTCGAGTATATCAGGGCTGGTGATACCTACCAGGTGAACTACACCTTTAAGTTTTCTTTCGATTTCACAGGATCAATTGCCGGTCTCTATCGAGACTTGAGGCGTTCCCAGCCCGTTCCTTTTGGTTGTGCCATCAAGCGTGAAGATCGCCATATCCTCTCCTTTTCCCCTGAACTGTTTTTCAGAGTAGACAACGGCACCATAAAAGCGCGACCCATGAAGGGAACCCTGAAACGTGGCCGTTTCTGGGAAGAAGATGAATCCAATTCGAAATTCTTGCGAAACGATGTGAAAAATCGCAGCGAGAACGTCATGATTGTCGACCTTCTTCGCAACGATCTTTCACGGCTGGTGGCTGAAACCGGGGGAGGTACGGTTACGGTTGATTCACTTTTTGATGTGGAAAAATACCGGACAGTACTGCAGATGACCTCCTCCATAACGGCAGCCCGGACGAAAGAATCACGGGTGACACCGGCTCAAATGCTCTCGGCACTCTTTCCCTGTGGCTCGGTGACCGGCGCACCAAAGATCAGGACCATGGAGATCATCGACGAACTGGAAAAAGAGCAGCGGGGTGTATACACTGGTGCAATTGGATATTTTTCCCCAACCGGTGATGCTGTTTTTAACGTACCGATACGGACGATAGCGATTGACGGAACCAGAGGGGAGATGGGTATCGGTTCCGGCATCGTCAGCGATTCAGCCCCAGAGGATGAGTGGTCGGAGTGTTTGCTCAAGGCGAGGTTTCTGACCAATCCACTACCGGAGTTCGAGTTGATCGAGACCATGTTTTGCGACCCGGCAACGGGCATACTCTATGAGAGTGAACATATGGAACGTTTGATGTCATCGGCCCGTTATTTCAATATCCGCTGTGAAAAATATGATATCCTGCAAACCCTGCATCGTTACCTCCGGACGGTTGCTCCTGCACAATCCTATCGAATCAGGCTGACACTCTCACTGGGTGGAGCCGTATCCATCACACACACAAAGTGTGCGCCACCCCGTTTTCTACACCTGCCGGACCCGTCGCAAAAGGGTCAAACCCTTGACGATATGGAGGTGGTCAGCATTGGGCTTTCAGAACAATCGGTTGTAAGCCACAACTCATGGCTCTTTCATAAAACAACCCAACGCGATCTGTATACCAAAGTACATCAGGAAGCTGTTGCCTCAGGATTTTTTGACTCGCTTTTTATGAACGAACGCGAGGAAATTACAGAAGGGTGTATCAGCAACGTATTTATCCAACACAATGGCAGATTTTACACCCCACCCCTGACCAGCGGTTTGCTTGGCGGTGTGATGCGTCGCAAATTGCTCGAGAGCAATTCTCAGGTAGCCGTTGGGGAGAAGGTGCTCACTACGGATGATCTACGAGCGGCAGAGCATATTTATCTCTGCAACTCGGTACGTGGTGTACTCAAGGCGAAGCTGGCTGAACAGTCACATTGAAACTTATTGGACTAAGGGTTTATCATCCTCGGGAGCAATCTGTACCGGTGGCGTGATCAGGTTGTGTTTCTGCCCGAGTCCTCTCACCAGGGTCATGAATACCGAGGGCAGCGGAATGTCTCGATCTTTGAGCAGAATGCCGAGCTTGTCAGCCACTGTCAGGGTATCAGAGGTATCTTTTCCCTCTTGAGAGTCACAGAGCGTTTGTACTCTGAGCGCATCAGTCAAATATCTTCTGATTTCGTTAAAATTAGCGGCGACACCAAGGAGTTCCTGTTCTATCAGGGGGTGGTTCTGTTGGCGGAAATCCATGAACTTCGGGTCCGGGTTGGGGGTACCGAATATTTCATTGGTGATAGCTCCGGCAAGCATTGATTGGTCTGCAGCGCTTCGGTCAGGGTAGTTTTTAATCATATGTGCACGCATTTCCTTAAAAAATACCATTTGAACCAGAGCAATCCCTTCACGTAATACCGGGATCAGCTGCGAACTCTTTTGTCCATTTTCTTCACTCATAATCAGATTACCATTTTTACCGCTTCGTTTTGCTGAAGCTGGTTGAAAATATCATTACGGATTGCTTCATTCTCAACCGTGACGGTCACGTTCATGCTGACATACTTTCCCTTGGAACTGACGTTGGAAAGGTTGATATCAGGATTTTTCGATGCACAGGCTTGCTCAATGGCAGCGATAAGCGCTTGCTGATCGGTTCCGATGACCCGATATTCCCACTCGCAGGGATATTCGATATCGGGTTTTCGGTGGCAGAAAGGCTGGGTGTCGTTTTCATTACTCATAACAGAATCTCTTATTAGGGTTCAGCGATGCTCAACTATTAGGCTTGCGCGAGAAAAAGTCAAGCGGGGACAAAGGAATATCAGCTTGTGGGTGGAAAATCGAAAG
>QZLB01000017.1 GCA_004796425.1 Desulfobulbaceae bacterium
TGACCGCATCAGCGGTTCCTTTGTACCAGTCCGAATCTTTTGAGCCGGTACGTGGGGGCAGGATGACTGCACCACGGCTTCTACCGGTGAGGTCCCAGGCGCCACCACCTCTGATATGGTTCATCAGAGAGAGGGGTTTGTATTGGGTGAGCACGCCGACCCGGGTGAGCCCGGAATTCATCACGTTTGACAGGCTGAAATCGATAATCCGGTAGAGGCCACCAAAGGGTACGGCGGGTTTGGCACGGGTTTCCACCAGCAGGTTCAATCTGGAGCCGACACCGCCAGCGAGGAGTAGTACGAGGGCATTTTCTTGTCTTATCATTTCAACACCCTCCCCGGCTCGACTACTTTTGGCCATTTCTCGGGCTTGAGTTTGGGTGAGATGGTGATACCCTCACCCAGGATGGTGTTGTCGGGTACCTGGTTGTTCCAGCCGACAACGGCAAGTTTGCGTTCTGCTTCTCCTTCGAGATACCCTACTTCAACATTATCACCATAGGTGGTGTTGACGTCTGAGATCAGGTTTTTGATTTTGCAATTGGCGCCGATTTTGGTGGAAAAGAAAATTACTGCGTTCTCTACGGTACTGTTTTTTCCAATGTGCACCCCAGGAAAGAGAATGGAGTTTTTTACAGTGCCCTCGATGGTGCAGCCGTTATAGACCATGGAGTTGATCACGTTACCATCGTTGCCAATAAGCGTGGGCTGGTGGTCTCTGATGCCGCGATGCTCAAGGTTGGTTCTGATGCCCCATTTCTGCATATCGATTAACGGGTCGTCACCAAGCAGGTCCATACTGGCATTGAAATATTCTTCGATGGTGCGGGTATAACCCCAATAGCCTTTAAATTTATAGCCGTAAATGCGTTTACCCTGTTGCATAAGGCGTGGGATAATATCGCGGCCAAATTCAAAGGAAGAGTCCTGCTGGTTCTCTTCCAAAGCCTGGTAGAGCACTTCGGGTTTAAAGCAAAGCATGGTTAAGGAGGAGTACTCGCCTTCGGGGTTTTCGTGTTTCTCCTGGTAGTTGGTTACCCTGCCACCACGTTTGCCGTCTTCATCATCGATGGCGGCCATGCCGAACCGGTGGGCCCGAGCTTTTTTAATCTTTTTGCAGACCACGGTCAAATCGGCCTGCTTCTCGTGATGGTAGGCAAGCACTTCGCGGTAATCCATCTGGTAGATATGGTCGCCCGAGAGGATCAGGATCTCCTGGGGGTTGTGGTATTGCACGAAATCCAGATTCTTGTAGATCGCATCGGCAGAACCGCGGTACCAGTCGTTCTGTTCGGAATCGATGAACGGCGGCAGAATGGAGACGCCGCGGTAACGACCGATCATATCCCAGGCAGCACCGGTGCCGATATGGTTAATCAGTGAATAACTGCGGTACTGGCTCAGGATGGCGATGTTCTCAATACCTGAGTTCATCAAATTGGAAAGGGGAAAATCAATAACCCGGGCAAACCCGCCAAACGGTACGGCAGCCTTGGGCCGGTAGTAGGTGAGAACACTGAGTTCCTCAGCCCTGCCCCCGGCAAGAATCATGGCCAGCGTCGTAGGTTTTAACATGCAAGCGGCTCCTTCTGATCTACTGCTGAGTTCCGGTAATTTTCGTCACCTTGAAGATCAGCACCAGCAGAAGCGGGCGTGCGTTACTTCAGATGACGTACAGTAAGACGCTTTAATGTCTGAGAGTTAATCTCGTACTCTGTGAGTTCAAGGTCCTGCAGTGCCACTTCGGCACGTGCGGCACCTTTATGACCGCCGGCGGACCCTAAATGGCCAAAAACCCGTGTTGCAAGTTTACCGGCACTTTTACGATAGCCATCACAGCGGAAAATTACAATCAACTTATCGTTGTGAATGCCGGATACCAAAACCCAATCGATATCCGCGACATGGTTGAGAAAGTCGGCAATAATCACCAGTACATCAGGGGATCTGACTTTGCCAATATGGCAATAGTAGCGCCCTTTCGAGTAGATAAGCTCATTGAGGGCAATTGAGAAATATTTCAGTTCCGAACGTCTGAGATCGGTCAGCTCGAATTTGCGTACCAGGTTGCGGTTGGCAATATCGAAGAGATAGCGAAAAGAAATACCGTCTGAGAGGCGTGAATCCTTCTCGAAATCCTGGGTATCCACCTTGATGCCGTAAAAGAGTGCAGTGGCCAGGGCCACGGAAGGCTTCATATTGGCGGCGCGTAGATATTCAACCATCATTGAGGCTACAGCGCCATAATCGGGCCGGATATCGATATAGGTGGCGTCCCAGTCGCCACTGACCGGATGATGGTCGATGATCACATCAAATTTCATTTTCTCGAAGACCGGCTGGTGGCTGGGCTGTGAGTCGACGATAACTTTTTTAGTAAACTCTGTGGTTTTTATGGCACCGAGTTTTTCCAGCGGGATGCGCAGCCGCTCAACCATTTCCAGATTGTTGAGCCTGCTGATTTCATTCGGGTGAGCGATGGTAACACTTTTTACTCGATAGCGAAGCAGCCGTTTGATCGCCATGGCACTGCCCAGCGAATCGGGATCGGCGACGATGCAGATAAGGACGGTATCTTCTTTATCAAAGGCGTCCCAGAATTCTTCAAGTCTGATTTTTGCCGATTTTTTATAAGACTGCTCACAAATAAAGCCGTTGGTTTTTTGCTTTTTCGCCATTAATGGTAACCGTGACAATCCATACCGTGACCATGGTCCCCCCCCTGTCGGGCATACTACTGAACAAGCTCATGGTCTTGATTCCAATGTCGCCTTGCCAGGGCGTTGGCACGATCTGCCTCGCTGTTGCTCAAGGCTCGATACGTAATATGATTGTCAGCCACCTCCTGTTGATTTATATCTCGCCAGCACCGGATCATAACGAAATAGAGAGGCTGCCGAGCAAAAATAGAACATCTCCGGATTGCTGGGCAGCCGCACAAAGTCATACTATAAATAGTTTGGCCTGTAATTGCAAGCCCGTCATACTTATCCAACCCATTGTGATTGCTTGGTTTTTAAAATTTTTCATAATTTTACCTCTGGTCCTGATTGACGGTATTCACTATCTCGACACAGTCAAGCGTGGGGTTGCAAAAGCGGTTCGCTTCAGCTTGACGGATCGGGCTGGTAATGGTACCTAATGCGTCTGTTATCCCCGAAACAAACGAGGTTTTTAAAGAATCTGCGTACGTGCAGAATCATCATTATGTCTAAGATCTTTGCAGTAGCCATTGGAGGTGCCATCGGCTCGGTTGGCCGGTACCTCATCGCGCTCGGTATCGAGCGATTCGGGCGGTCGAGTTTTCCGTATGAAACGCTTACGGCCAATCTGCTCGGCTGCCTGTTGATCGGGCTGCTCTGGGGATATTTTGAAAAAGTACCGCTGAGCAACGAGTTCCGGTTGTTTCTGTTTACCGGGGTACTGGGCGGGTTTACCACCTTCTCTACCTTTGCCCGGGAGAATGTGCAGTTTCTCAAATCCGGTGCACCGTTACACGCCGTTGCCTACCTGCTGGTGAGCAACCTGTTTGGCTTGTTGCTGGTGGCAATCGGTTTTATAATCTCGATGAAGTTTTTCCGCGCTGAACGATTCTTATAAGTATGCAGTTACTCACCCGCTATATAATTGGTCAATTCATCCGCTATTTTCTGACGATTAACCTGGCGTTTGTCGCCATGTATCTGCTCATCGATTTTTTCGAGAAATATGATTCGTTTCTCGAAACTGATAAATCACTAGGCGTGGTGTTAAAATTTTTCATGCTCAATATCCCCTTTATTGTCGACCAGCTCGGGCCGGTGTTAACCCTGCTCTCTGGTGTTATTACCCTGGGGATCTTGAACCATACCAACGAGCTCACCGCCTTGAAGGCTGCAGGCATTCCGCTCAAGCGGATTATCCGGCCGATTTTGATGGCAGCGATGTCAATTACCGTTATCTATTTCACGGCGGCGCAGTTTATCCTGCCTAAAACAATCTCTGTCACCAATAAGATCTGGTACGAGGATGTGCGCGGTAAGGTACCGCTGGGCATCTTCCGTAACGGCCGGTATTACTTTAAGGGCAAGGAAGGGTTCTATTCGTTTAAATGGCCCAATAAAGAGAAACTGGCCTTCCGTACTTTCTCTTACTCCACCTGGGATGAAGAATATAACGTGAATAAAGTGCTCGTGGCGGAATTTGCCGAATGGGTGCCACCGATCTGGATTCTGCGGGCAGGTCAGTTAGAGCAACACTCCAAAGATGGTACATATGAGACAGAGCTGTTTGTTGAGAAGGGGCTCGAGCTGCCGGAAACACCGCAGGACTTTTTGATTCCCGAGTATCAAACGGCGGAGCTCTCACTGGTTGGGTTATTCACCGCAATCGGCGACCAGCCTACCGAAGCGCAGGAAATTGCCGCCCGGGCCGATTTTTATTCCAGGGTGTCCTATTTGCTACTTGGCTTACCACTGCTTCTCGTGGGGCTGCCGGTTTTGCTGTTAAGTTACCAGAAATGGGGGCGGGATCTCTCGGTTGCGGTACCGGTGAGTTGTGGTATTGCCTTCGTTGCCTGGGGCACCTGGGGGGCGCTCCAGTCGCTGGCGAAAAACGGCTATGTTTATGCGCTGCCCGCAGCCTTTAGCATCCACATTATCTTTTCATTAATCGGGATCTATCTGCTGCTTAAACAGGATACGTAGCCCGCTCTGTAGTAATCAAAATCTCCAACCAGAGAAACGAACATGGCATCTCAAAATCGTGATAACAGGGTCTGGTCAGCATCTTCGTTAAACGTGCAATTATCCATCAATACGCTGCTTGATACAGCCGGTATTGTAGAGGTACTGAATGAGCAGAAACAGGTAATTCTCAAACCCAACCTGGTGGAGACTCTGGCCCCGCCCATCACCACCCCGGTTACGTTTGTGGAAGCGGTGATAAAGTATATAACCAAACACTGCCCGGAGCTACGGATTATTGTCGGGGAGGGAACCGGATCACTTGAGTATGATACCTTCCACTGCTTTAGTGAGCTCGGCTACAACAGACTGCTGAGCTACCCTAATGTCGAGCTGATTGATCTCAATATCGAAAATTTGCGGCACATGAAAGATCCGGCCTGTAAGCGGTGGCCCGAGATGTATCTGCCGGAGCTGGTGTTTGAGAGTTATCTGATCTCACTACCGGTGCTTAAAGCCCACTCACTTGCCCGGGTCACACTGACCATGAAGAATATGATGGGGTGCGCCCCACCAGAACATTTCTCGGGCGGTGGCCCCTGGGGTAAATCGACCTTTCATCAGGGTATGCATGAGGCGGTGTTTGATCTCAATCGGTACCGGACCCCTGATTTTAGTGTGATCGACGGATCGGTCGGGATGGCTCAGGCGCATTTATGGGGACCGACCTGCAATCCGCCCGTGGAAACCTTTTTAGCCTCTTATGATCCAGTGGCGATTGATGCCTACGGCACCACCCTGCTGAAAAGAAACTGGCGTGATGTGGACCATATCTCTATGGCCAATGGCGTTCTGGGTAATGCGGATTCGTTTGAAATAATCGAGCTGTAAAAACAAAAAACGGGGTGGTTCGTAAAGGAACCCACCCCGTTTTAGTAGTTCTTGAAGCGTTATAAAACTATTCTTTGGGCTGCTCCGGTGCTGCTTCTTCAGTCGCTTCCTCAGCAGGAGCTTCTGTTGCTTCTGCCGGTGCCTCTGCACCCTCTGTCGGCTCGGTAATGTCTTCTACCTCAACCGGTGGCTCGATGCCAAGCAGGTGAATTTCAAAAACCAGTACGGAGTTGGGTGGAATAACCGGCTGTGCGCCCGTTTCGCCATAGGCGAGCTCGGAAGGGATCGCCACTTTGAATTTGGAGCCAACGGCCATCAGTTGCAGCGCTTCGCTCCAACCCGGGATAACCTGGTTCACCGGGAAGGTAATCGGCTCACCACGCTTGATGGAGCTGTCAAATTCAGAGCCATCGATCAGGGTGCCCACATAATCAACCTTCACGATATCCTCAGCGGCCGGTTTCTCACCATCACCCTGCTCCAGTACTTCATATTGCAGGCCGCTCTCGGTTACCATTACGCCTTCTTTCTTGGCGTTTTCTGCAAGGAATGCCTGACCTTCGGCCAGATTCTTCTCCATCATCGCAGCCAATTCCTGGGCCTGCTTAATTTTCATGCGCTCAGCAAAGGCTTCCTGTACTTCTTTGATTTCCTCTTCGCTCATTTTCGGCTCGGCGCCGGTGAAACCATCTTCCAGACCGAGTTTGATTGCTTCAAGATCAACCTCGCTGCCAACCTGGCTCAGGTATTTACCCAGGTCCAAGCCCATGGAGTAGCTCAGTTTTTTCAGTTCGCTGCCCAGCTCTTCGTCCGCTGCCGGTGTAGCTGCTTCCTCGGCTGCGGGAGCCGGTGCTTCTTCTGTTTTTTCAACCGCTGCTTCCGGTGCTTTCTGTTCGGCGGATTCCTGGGTAGTTGCTTCATCGCAGCCTGAGAACATGCCAACCATCACTGCCATCAGCAGAATTTTTAACATCTTATTCATTCTATCTCCTTAAATTATCTTTTGAGGTTATTGACTATTCGGTTCCTACGAAAATCCTACACTACTATAACCATCTTTTTTCACAACTGATTATGTCTTATCTCCGGTGCTGTAACGCGCTTTGTTGCTCACAAAACAACGATGGATACACCGGGGTTGTTAAAATCTGAGGTACACAGGCGTTCCAGGGTTGGATATTGCCTGAGCAACCCTTTGCCAGGCCCGCTTTTGCGTTTAAAGGCTTCCCCGGCGATTGCGCTTTTAATCGTGCCCTTCTGCTGATAGAAGGCCAGCATCTTTCTACATTCCTCTTTAATCAGTCCGCCTTTACCTGAGGAGCCATAGCCATGGATTAAGGTTAAGACCTTTACCCGCTGCTGACAGGCCTGGCTGATACCCTGTTCCAGCTTACGCATGGCGGTGGCCACGGTGGGTCTGCCATATTCGAGGTTGACGATTCGGTGCAGTTGGTAGGCTGACTTTGTTTCATCACTCTTTTGCTGCAGATCCTCCCCACAGAACTTGCAGGTTGAGGCGGATCGCTCCACCTTATTGCCACATGTCGGGCAGATCATCATCTATTCTTCAACATCCTGACAATGCAGCAACGCTCCTAAATCGGTAATAGCTTTTTCCAGCTTCTTAGAGCGGGGGCCCTTAATGCGCTTGACCAACGTCTGGTATGCTTCAACAATTTCGGGACTGGCCACCGTAACCGGAGTGGTCTGCTCGATGGGTACCAGGGCCGCCATCGAACGGTTTGAGCGCTGAATAATAAAAGTCTCCTGAAGCAGGGAGACCTCGTTGAGTAGCAAGCCGAAATTTTTCCTGGCGTACATCGCTGTTATTGTTTTCCCCACGTCTCCCTCTCCAAGCAAATAGTGATGTTCTAAGCGTACCCGATAATGCGGCTGGTGGTCCGGTTATGAGCGTCGAACCGAGATGACATGTTCCATCTGACGCAGATGCTGCATCAGCAATTGCAGGTGATCCAGATCCCTTACTTCCAGGACGATGGTAAAGTCGACCGTGTCAGCCGGTGTGGTGGTCGCTGAAATTTCGATAATGGTGGCGTTATCCACGCCAATGGCAGAACTGATCTCGCCAAAAATACCCTTGTTGTTTTCAGTCGATACCTGAATTTCCGCACGATATTGCTGGCTTTCGGCATTGGACCAGTACACCTCCATCCAGCGCTGCGGATCGGTGGAAAGCAGGTTCGGGCAATCAGCCTTGTGGACCGAGACACCACGGCCGGTGGTGATAAAACCGACAATCAGATCACCCGGTACCGGGTTGCAACACTGGCTGATTTTGATCAGCATATCATCAATACCGTCGATCTGAATAACTGAACCACTGCCCGATACCGGCGCCCGCTGTTGGCTGCTCATCGCAGCTGCCATTTCCTCGGGGCTCATCGGTGCCTGCAGGGCTTCCTGTTCCTGTCCACTTTCCGGTGGCTCAAGCGCCTTCACCAGGGTCTGAATAGTGATCACGCCGCTCCCCACCTTCACCAGCATGTCGTCCAGGGAGTTGCACTTGAGCATTTTGCACAGCGCCTTGATATGCCCCGTTTTGATCATGCGCTTCAGGGTCATATCGTACTTCTTCATCTCCCGTTCGCAGATCTCACGGCCAAGCCTCAAAGCCTTTTCCTTCTCCTCACGACGCAGCCATGAGCGGATGCGGGTCCGAGCTCTGCCGGTTTTAACAAAATCGAGCCAGCCTCTGCGGGGCCGCTGTTTGGGCGAGGTGATGATCTCGACGATATCACCATTCTGCAAATGGTATTTGAGCGGCACCAGTTTGCCGTTAACCTTGGCTCCGGTACAGCGATCGCCTACTTCAGTATGTATCGAGTAGGCAAAATCGATTGGGCAGCTCTGGGCCGGAAATTCCTTAACTTCGCCATTGGGCGTTAAGGCGTACACCTCCGGATCATGCAATTCGCCGCGGACCCGTTCCAGGAATTCACGCGGGTCTTCAACTTCCTGCAATGAGCTGACCAGGTTTTTCAGCTCCCTGAAGAGCTTGGCATCACCGTCATTGACCTTTTGGCCTTCTTTGTAGGCCCAATGTGCGGCAACACCCTCCTGGGCAACACGGTCCATTTCCTGAGTTCTGATCTGGATTTCGATAAAGTGTTCCCGCGGACCGATTACGGTGGTGTGCATGGAGCGGTAATTGTTCGCCTTGGGTACCGAGATAAAGTCCTTAATACGGCCGGGAACCGGTGACCAGTTGGCGTGGATGATACCGAGTGATTCGTAACACTCGTTCACCGAGTTGACGATGATCCGGAAGGCAACTTTATCGTAAACCCGCTCAAGTGGTATATTCTGGGCGATCAGCTTCTTATAGATCGAGTAGAGATGTTTGGGTCTGCCCAGGATGCGGATCGGGATGATATTACCCGTTCCCAGTTTCTCGTAGAGGATGGAAATTACTTCCTCCACATATCGCTCACGCTCGCTTAGTGAGGATTCGAGTCGGGCATTTAAATCCTCGTACTCGGCGGGATAAAGAAACTTAAAGGAGAAATCCTCGAGCTGGCGTTTGAGCCAGTCGATACCCAGTCTGCTTGCCAGCGGTGCGTAGAGATCCATGGTCTCGTGGGCCACGTAGCGCTGCATGTCTCGATCGACCAGATCGAGCAGCAGCATATCCTGCAACCGGTCGACCAGTCGCACCAGTAGAACGCGAATATCAACCGCCATGGCCAACAGCATCTTACGCACGTTTTCGGCCTGGCTGGAGAGTTTTGAGTTGTAGTGCAGGCTGGTGGTAATCCGGGTGGTACCTTTTACGATGTGGGCCACATCTTTGCCGAATTTTCGTTCCAGCTCTTCCGGCTCAACCCCGTTTTTCAGCACCCCGTGGAGCAACCCGGCGATGATGGTATCGAGATCGAGGTGCATGGAGGCAAGGGTGGAAGCAACCTCCAAGGCATGAATCAGGTAGGGTTCGCCGGAAAAGTGCCGGCCACCCTGATGCGTTTCAACGGCCAATTCCCAGGCACGATCGATCGGTGACAGATCAATATCGTGCAGATAGTTGGCCGCCAGCAACTTCAGGCCGCCGGGGTTGACCATTGATGTGGAGATATCCATTGTCATGCCAGTCGTACTCAAACCTTATTTCATCCAGTGAGCAATTTCTGCACCTGGCTAACTATCTCGTCTGGGCTTACGTCTTGCACCAGTCCATCGCGTCTTCTGCACAACTCTACCTGGCCGCTTTCCAGGAAGCGCTTACCAACGGTCAGCCGCATCGGAAAGCCAAGCAGATCAGCATCTTTGAACTTCACACCCGGCCGCTCGTCACGATCATCAATAAAGACATCGAACCCTGCCTCCTGGAGTTTCTGGTAGAGAGCCTCCACGGTCTGGCAGATCGTTTCATCCTTGAGGCCAAGGTTAACAATGGTGATCTGGAACGGGGCCAGTGGTACCGGAAAGATTATACCATTTCCATCATGATTTTGCTCGATACAGGCTGCAACAATTCGGCTGACACCGATACCGTAACAACCCATAACCAGCGGTTTCTCATTTCCTTCACTGTCCTGGTAAAAGGCCTTCATGGACTCGGAATAAGAGGTGCCCAGTTTAAAGATGTGGCCGACCTCGATGCCTTCTACCAAGCGAATGGTGCCGCCACAGGTCGGGCACGGATCAGATTCGGTGATTTGCCGGATATCGACTACTTCGCTCACTTCAAAATCGCGGCCTGCATTAACGTTTAACAGGTGGAAATTCTTCTCGTTGGCACCCACGGCAAAGTTGGGGGTATTCACTACTTCCTGGTCTGCGATCAGTCTGATTTTAATACCCACGGGGCCAAGATAGCCGGTGGGGACACCGGTGGCATCAAAGACCGCTTTGTCATCTGCCATTACCAGATCGGTGACGTTCAGGTGATTTTTCAGCTTCACCTCTTCCACCTCACGATCACCGCGCAGCAATACGGCCACCGGTTCATCGTCGGCCAGGTAGACCAGGGTCTTGACCAGCTCTGAGGGTTTGATGTTAAGAAATTCACAGACGACCCCGACTTTGCGTTTACCCGGGGTTTCGATCTTACTCATTTCCTGCAACTCTACCCCTTCGGGTTTTGGAGCAGGTACGACCACCGCTT
Source organism: Desulfobulbaceae bacterium (assembly GCA_004796425.1). Taxonomy (GTDB): domain Bacteria; phylum Desulfobacterota; class Desulfobulbia; order Desulfobulbales; family Desulfocapsaceae; genus MADRE3. Next base: position 10,678 of record QZLB01000017.1, read on the forward strand.
TTTCCGAGTTGGCGGCATAGCTGCACTCGTTACAAACGGCGATGGTGTCCTCACCGGTTTCGGCAAGAACCATAAATTCGTGGGAGAAACTGCCGCCGATGGTGCCGGAGTCTGCCTCCACACAGCGGAAATCGAGCCCGCACCGCTCAAAGATTCGGTTATAGGCGTCATGCATTTTCTGGTACGATACTTCAGCACCGGCATCATCCACATCAAAGGAATAGGCATCCTTCATGATGAACTCGCGACCACGCATTAAGCCAAAGCGCGGGCGGATCTCGTCGCGGAATTTGGTCTGAATCTGGTAAAGATTTACCGGCAGATCGCGATAGGAGTGAAATTCTCTACGAGCGATGTCAGTGATGACCTCCTCGTGGGTCGGTCCGAGGCAGGATTCGCGCTCATGGCGATCGGTAAAGCGCAGGAGCTCAGGGCCATATTTGATATAACGACCGCTTTCCTGCCACAGATCGGCCGGCTGGACCATTGGCATCATCAGCTCTTGGGCTCCAGCCCGGTTCATTTCTTCCCTGACGATGTTCTCCACGCGCCGGATTGCGGCAAGACCATACGGCATATAGGTATAGATACCGGAGGTCAATTTACGAATGAAGCCAGCTCTGAGCATCAGTTTATGGCTGATAACCTCAGCCTCGGCTGGTACTTCCTTAAGGGTCGGAATCAACATCTGGGAATAGCGCATCGTTACTCTGTGTCCTTTTCTCGTCGTTTCTAGAACGGTTTACATGTATCTATCTGTTCGGGTTGTTCAATGACTGGTCTTCTTTCGCTCTTCTTCCATCTTTTCCAGTTCTGCGATGAGGGTGGGCAGCAACTCATCTTCTTTCACTTTTTTGAACAACTCACCTTTTTTGAAGATAATACCAACTCCACGGCCTCCAGCAACACCAATATCGGCCTCCTTGGCTTCTCCAGGACCATTTACCACGCAACCCATGACGGCTACCTTGAGTGGTGATTGCATCTTCTGGATATGTTTTTCCACTGCCTCTGCCAACCCAAACAGATCGATTCGGGTACGGCCACAGGTCGGACAGGAGATCAGCTCCGGACCACGTTCGCGAATTTTCAGCGAGCGGAGCAGTTCATAGCCCACCCGTACTTCCTCAAGCGGGTCCCGGGTAAGGGAGATCCTGAAGGTATCACCAATGCCCTCGTGCAGTAAAATACCAAGCGCCACACTCGATTTCACGGTACCGCCAATCAAACCTCCGGCTTCAGTTACTCCGATATGCAACGGGTAATTAGTGAGCATCGAGAGGCGACGATAGCCACTGACGGTGGTTAATACATCTGCTGATTTAATCGAAATTTTGATTTCGAAAAAGTCCTGTTCTTCCAGCAGCTCCACATTCCTCATGGCGCTTTCAATCAGGGCTCGGGGATTTTCAGCATCTGGGTAGCCATATTTTTTCAGCAGATCCTTTTCGATGGAGCCACTGTTCACCCCAACCCTGATCGGAACCTGGTGGAGTTTGGCGCAATCGACCACCTTGGCCAGCTTTTCACTGCCACCGAGATTCCCGGGGTTGATCCTGATCGCATGGGCACCCTGTTCCATCGAGGCCACGGCCAACCGGTAGTCAAAATGAATATCGGCAATAACCGGGATAGAAACGGCTTCACGAATCTCCCTGATGGCTGCCGCGCTCTCCAGATCCGGCACTGCAACCCGAATGATCTCGCATCCCGCTTCCTGGAGACCAATAATCTGCGCAATCGTTGCTTCGGTGTCGGCAGTATCGGTATTGGTCATCGACTGGACAGAAATGGGCGCATCGCCCCCGACCGGTACCGTGCCGATCATAATCTGTTTGGTCTTTCGCCTCTGTATCATTCCAGATCCTTGTAAAACCCAATTGCTACGCAGTTTTTCTGACCAAACTCAATTCCGCATCAGAGGCCCGGACATAGAGCGGAGCCGCTGAATCCAGGTCCATGAAATCCTGTTTCTGCAAGTAATCATAAGCTAGAAAGCCGCCGATTTTCGCGGAAGGATAATCATATTCGGTGGTCATAAAGGTGACGTCCGGTCCAATTAACGCTGCCAGTTCCTGATGATAGGCACGGCTGCCGTCTCCTGCCATGATCACCGGTTCTGTTATGTTTTGTGCCAATGATTCGGCCGATTGCACTGCAGGCTCACTGATGCGTTGCATCTCGCCATCGGACGAGGGTTTATAGAGCGCATAATAGAGCTCTTTTTTGCGGGCATCAAGCGTGGCGCAGACTAAACGTTTTGTCGGTATTCGCATGCCGATGGTATCGAGAGAGGGGAGACCAATCAGCGGCACGTCAGTGCCAAAGATCAAGCCCTTGGCGGTGGCCATACCGATACGCAAACCGGTAAAACTACCGGGACCGAGTCCGACTGCAACCGCCTGCACATCTGCAATGGACATCGATACCTGGTCAAGCAACCAGTCGATGGAACCGAGCAGTTTACGGGAGTGGGTTACACCCGCATTAAAGCTCACTTCGGCCAGACAGACGCCACTTCTCAGATCACCTCTGGTCAGGGCGACGGAGCAGCATGGGGTCGCCGTATCGAAGGAAAGGATTACGGGGTCATCTGCCATTGTGTTACGACTCGCACGATATCGTTGTAGAAGACAAACACCATTAATGATACCAGCAGGGCTATACCTATCTGTTGGGCAAAAATCTGGGCTCGTTCATTGAGCGGCTTACGGCGAATCCCCTCAAGGGTCAGAAATACCAGATGTCCACCATCCAGAACCGGTACCGGTAGCAGGTTCAAGAGCCCCAGGTTCACACTGAGCAGGCCCATGAAGTAACAGAGGTTAATCCACCCTGCCCGGGCCTGTTCGCCAGCCAGCTGGGCAATCAGAATCGGACCGCCCAGCTCCGAGGCGGGTACCACTTTCTGGAATATTTTTACCACGCCCATACCGGTCAGATAAATAAAGGTCCAGGTCTGTGACAACGCGTCGGTGAAAGCCTGGATCGGGTTAACCCGTTCATAGGCGATGAGTTCTTTTTTAACGATCCCGATCATGTATCGCTCGCCGACCTTTTCCTTGAAAATATTCTCCACCGGCTGGACCGATGGTGTGACGGGAAAATCCAGCGTAGCTCCCTCGCGCAGTACCTGAAATTTCAGCTCTTCGCCATTACTCTCTTTAACGATGGTGAACACCTGTTCCCACTTGGTAATGCGATACTCATCAATTGCGACGATCTCATCACCTGGTTTGATGCCGGCAGCAAAGGCGGGAGACTCTTCGGTCACTGCACCGATTACCGTAGTGTCCATATCTTTTGGTACACCGGCAATGATAAAGATCATGAAGAACAGGACCACCGCGAAAAGCAGGTTGAACAAAGGGCCGGCAAAGACGATAAAAAACCGATTCCAGACCGGCTTATGAGCAAAGGAACGATCACTCTCACCTGATGCAGCGTGCTGCTCGTCAGGATGTTCACCGAGCATTTTGACATAACCGCCCAGCGGTAGAGCGGAGATCAGATATTCGGTTTCCCCGATTCTCTTGGAGATCAGTTTGGGACCAAACCCGAGGGAGAATTTGAGGACCTTGACCTTGAACAATTTGGCAAACAGGAAATGGCCAAGTTCATGGACGAAAATCAATACACCAAGAACAACGATAAAGGATACTGCAGTATTCATTTATTTCTCTTACCAGCTAAATTTTCTTTTCTATTTAATAAGACTGAATCAAGGATTGTGCCACTGCGCGGGCCTCGGAATCTGCATTAATCAGATCTTCGATCACTCGATCGTCACCATCCTGCACGCGCTTCAGCGCCTCCCCGACGATCATCGCGATCTGGGGGAAGGATATTTTTTTATCTAAAAAGGCGGCAACAGCCACTTCATTGGCACCATTGAGCACCGCCGGGCTGACCCCGCCACGTTCCAGCGCCTCAAAGGCGAGCTTCAAGGCGGGAAACCTCTCATAATCAGGTTCCATGAACTCCAGATTACCGCATTGCCAGAGATTAAGCGGTTCCAGCTCCAGGGCCATCCGCTCCGGATAGGACAGCGCATAGGCAATGGGTATTTTCATATCGGGAATGCCCAACTGGGCCATCACCGAGCCATCCTGGTATTCGACAAGGGAATGGACAATGGACTGGGGATGCACCACCACCTTGATGCCTGTGACCTCCATATCAAAGAGCCATTTCGCTTCGATCACTTCTAAGCCTTTGTTCATCAGGGTGGCCGAATCGATAGAGATTTTTTTTCCCATATTCCAGTTGGGATGGTTCAAGGCTTCTTCGGTGGTGACGTGATTCAGGGCCTCTTTGTCCTTGCGCAGGAACGGACCACCCGAGGCGGTCAGGATAATCCGGGCCACGTCTTCACGGCGACCCGCTTCAAGGGCCTGGAAGATGGCGCTGTGTTCCGAGTCGACCGGCAACAGGGTTACCCCTTTCTGACGGACCGCGTCCATCACAAGCCGACCGGCCATCACCAGTGTTTCTTTATTGGCCAGACCGATGTCCTTGCCATTTTCTATGGCTGCCAGGGTTGGCAGCAGACCGGCTGAACCGACAATGGCGGTCACGGTCATCTCTGCATCGGCTTCGGCGGCTACTTCGCAATTGCCCTGGGTACCATAGCATACGTCACCATTCCAGTCAGAGGGCAGGAGTTTCTGCAGCGATTCTGCATGCGCCTCATCGATGACGGAAACCAGCCGCGGCTGAAACTCAGCGATCTGGGGGGCGAGCAGTTGCACGTTTGTTCCTGCTGCCAGTGCCGTTACCTGGTAGCGGTTCGGAAATTGTCTAACGATGGAGAGGACATTCTCTCCGATTGAGCCGGTGGAACCAAGCAGGGCAATACGTTTCATCTGAGTCACGAGCCAAAATAGAGAAGCGTGTAATACATAACCGGTGCGGCCATCAGGAGTGAATCTACCCGGTCCAGGACACCGCCATGGGCGCCCAGCAGACTGCCTGAATCCTTGCGGCTGGAACCGCGCTTGATAATCGATTCGATCAGGTCACCGATGATACCGAAGATGGACAGGAAGACACCCAGAATTACGATCTGCAGTACTCCTACCTCAACCGAGAGAAAGAGATAGAGTAACAGTGCTGCGGCCACCCCGCCTGAGATCCCGCCAATGGCGCCTTCTCTGGTCTTATTGGGGCTGATATTGGGGCAGAGTTTAGTTTTGCCCCATTTGGAGCCGATCCAGTAAGCACAACTGTCTGAACCTGCAGTGATGGCGGTGAGAATGATCAGCCAGTGGGCACCATCTTCAAGGCCACGGATCATCACCAGGAAAGAGGCGAGAAAACCGATAAAGAAAGTGCCAAAAACGCCTTTGAGCAAGGTTTCCAGCGGACTTTCCAGCTCGGAATAACGATACATCACAAAGCAGGTGATCCCGACAAAGGAAACAAAGAGGCCAAACGCGTTACAGGCAATTGACTGGCGGGAAAAGAAGGTGGCGATCACCGGAAAAGAGAAAATGAAAGTCAGCAGCAGGCGGTCTTTCATGCTGAAATCTTCGGGCATTAACATTCTGACAACTTCCCGGCCACCGGAAAGGCAGATTACCATGACACAGAGCCAGAAAAGCGTGTACGATCCCAGTAGCAACAGAAGCAGCCAGACACAGGCAAGCAATACTCCGGGGATCGTTCTGCTCATGACACTTCAGCCTCCATCTGTTCGGAAGTTTTGCCGAACCGTCGCTCACGTCTCTGGAATTCCTGGATTGCCGCAAGGAACACCGCTCGGCGGAACTCAGGCCACATGACCGGGGTAAAATAGATCTCCGCGTAGGAGGCCTGCCATAAAAGGAAATTGGATAAACGTGATTCCCCACCGGTGCGGATCAGCAGATCGGGGTCCGGCTGGCCATGGGTATAGAGGTGGGTTGAAACCAGTTCCGGATTAATCTGTTCAGGTGAGAGTTCACCGGCCATACATTTCTCGGCCAGAGCGCGAGCGGCCATGCAGAGCTCATCCTTTGAGCCATAGCTCAGCGCCAGGTTCAGGACCAGCCGATCATTGTCAGCGGTTTTTTCGATGGAATTGTTCAGGACCTTGCGGACATTCTCGGGCAACTTGGAAGTATCACCGATACAATTCAGACGGATTTTGTTTTTTTCCATCCGGCCGAGTTCTGAAACCAGGTAATTTTTCAGGATCGTCATCAACCCTGAGACTTCCTGCTGCGGCCGCCGCCAGTTTTCCGAGGAGAAGGCATACAGGGTCAGGTACTGAATACCGATTTCACAGGAGGTCTCAACAATCTCACGGACCGAATCGGCACCGATTTTGTGACCATATAATCTCGGTTTCTTTCTTTGTCGGGCCCACCGGCCATTACCATCCATAACGATGGCGACGTGCTGGGGAATACGCTCAGGATCAATACCAACCGGTTGTGTCATAAAAAAGCCGAGATCATCTTAGGGTCGTTAAAACGCTACCAGCCTAGAACTAAACTTCCATCACCTCATTTTCCTTGGAAGTGGTGATTTCGTCAACCTGGGCGATGTAGGTATCGGTCTCGGACTGCGCCTCATCCTGCAGCTTAAACAGATCGTCCTCGGAGATTTCCTTGTCCTTCTTCTGCTTCTTCAGGGTATCGATGGCATCTCGACGGATATTTCTGATTGCCACCCGGAACTCCTCGGCAATTTTCTTGACCTGCTTGACCAGCTCTTTACGGCGCTCTTCAGTGAGTTGGGGAATGTTCAGGCGGATGATTTTACCGTCGTTCACCGGAGTCAGGCCGATATCTGATTTGAGGATCGCCTTTTCAATTGCGCCGAGCAGTTGGACATCCCACGGCTGTATGGCAATCATTCGGCTCTCCGGGATGGTCAAGGTACCAACCTGATTCAAAGGCATTTCGCTGTCGTAGGCATCAACCATGATCCCGTCTACCAACGCAAGTGAAGCCCGTCCCGTACGCACTTTGGAAAGTTCATTTTTAAAGGCTTCAACACTTTTTTCCATTTTTTCGGCCATCTCAAAAATAACTTCACTCATTCCTTTCACCTAGATTAAAGATTTTCACACGTTCATTACGAAGTAATGAGGGTACCCACCTGTTCTCCCAATACCGCTTTTTTGATGTTGCCCGATACGGTCATATTCATCACCAGGATAGGCTTGGCATCTTCCTTTGCCAGGGCAATCCCAGCCGCATCCATCACTCGCAGGTCACGGGTCAGCACCTCATCATAGCTCAGTCGCTCGTACTTTATGGCGTCTGAGAATTTCACCGGATCCTTGTCGTAGACGCCATCGACCTTGGTTGCCTTAATGATCACATCGGCATCGATTTCAAGGGCCCGCAACACACCGGCAGAATCGGTTGTAAAATACGGGTTACCGGTACCAGCCGCAAAAATTACCGCACGGCCTTTCTCGAGATGCCGGGTCGCCCGTCTTCTGATATAGGGCTCACAAACCGACTGCATCGGGATCGCTGACTGTACCCTGGTATCCACCCCGGCTCGCTCAAGGGCATCCTGCAGAGCCAGGCTGTTCATGACCGTTGCCAGCATCCCCATATTATCCGCTGTGGTGCGATCCATACCCTTACTGGCACCGGCTACTCCGCGGAAGATATTGCCCGCACCGATTACCAATCCAGGCTGAACACCTAAATTTACAATATGTTTGATCTCAGTTGCAACAAAATCAAGGACACCGGTATTGATCCCATAAGAATCTTCGCCCATCAGGGCTTCCCCGCTCAACTTCAGTAAAATTCTTGGATATTTTATGGTCATACAATTCTCCTGAAAGTCTCGGTCGGGAACAGACGTAAACGTCTGACGAGCCGGCAATGTGAATACTATTCCTGCGTCCGAATCCGAAGAGGCAGAAACGGACGCAGGTCAACGGGTGTGTTATTCAACACCGATCTGGAAACGGGCGAAACGCTTAATGGAGATATTCTCACCCATTTTTCCGACACAGTCGGTCAAGAGATCCTGAATCGTCAGATCCGGATCCTTTACGTACTTCTGCTCAAGCAGGCAGATTTCTGCCAGGAATTTCTCCATTTTCCCGGCGACGATTTTCTCGACAATATTCTCAGGTTTTCCTGATTCAAGTGCCTGCTGAACATAGATTTCTTTTTCGCGGGCCAGAACAGTCTCAGGAACGCCTTCACGGTCAACAGAAACCGGGTTGGAAGCAGCAATATGCATACCGAGATCCCGGGCGAGTTCTTTGAACTGGTCGGTCTTGGCTACAAAATCGGTTTCACAATTCAATTCAACCATTACACCGAGTTTACCACCGGCATGAATATAGGTTTCGATCACACCTTCAGAGGTCGCCCGGCCGGCACGCTTGGCGGCTACCGCAAGACCTTTTTTTCTGAGCAGATCAACGGCTTTTTCCATGTCGCCATCGGTTTCGTTGAGGGCCTTTTTACAGTCCATCATACCGGCGCTGGTCTTATCCCGAAGTTCTTTTACCATCTGGCTGGTAATTTTCATGGTACTCCTCCATTACAAACGTAACGTTATATTTTCCAAAATGTTAGCACAAACAAAATGCATTCACAATTAACCATGATGCTGGCTGCCCCACGATCAATGGTGAGTGTTTCTTTCGCTGACTACGATCTTTTCATAGAGAAAAAGGGGCTCCCCCTGCACGGTCTGCCCCTTCCTCAATTACTCCTGGTAAAACCAGGATACGCGTTCGCTACTCCGTAGCTTCAGCCCCTTCGGCTGGCTCTTCCGGTGGAGCCATCTCGTCTCCGGCTCCAGCCATTGCAGCTTCCATTGCTTCGTCAGAAGCTTCGTCACCGTCCCGTGCTGCCTGACCCTGAAGTACAGACTCGGCTACGTACTGGGCAATGAGTCGAATTGATTTAATTGCATCATCATTACCGGGAATAATGAAATCGATACCATCAGGATCACAGTTGGTATCGGTGATGGCAACAACCGGGATATGGAGTTTCCTTGCTTCGTTCACTGCGATCGCCTCTTTTTTGGGATCGACCACAACCATGACCGAAGGCAGGGATCGCATGTCTTTGATACCACCGACATTTCGCTCAAGCTTGACCCGCTCTTTTTCCATCAGCAGAATCTCTTTCTTGGGAAAGCGGTTGATCGAACCATCTTCCTGCATGGACTCGATTGATTTCAATCGCTCAACGCTGGTTTTTATGGTCTGGAAGTTGGTCAGCATGCCACCGAGCCAGCGATGGTCGACATAATGTCCGCCACAGCGCTTTGCTTCTTCGCGAATGATGGTCTGCGCCTGACGCTTGGTTCCGACAAAAAGAACCGTGCCACCGGCTGCTACTTCCTTGGTGATGTAATCACATGCTTTGTTAAAAAGTCTTCGGGTGATGTCCAGGTTAATGATATATATTCCGTTACGCGGTCCATAAATGTACGGTTTCATTTTCGGGTTCCAGCGTCTGGTCTGATGACCGAAGTGAAGACCCGCCTGAAGCATCTCTTTGACTGTTGCGCTTGCCATATTTTCCTCCGTTCTGGTTTTTCCTCCATCCCCTTATATCCGCACCCACAGTGCAAACACCAGATTACAGGAGATGTGTGTAGTTAAAACATTATCCTCTGCCGTAATTCACGGCTGCAAAACGTTTCTTTTTACCATGGTTACCTATCTTTTTCAAGACAGATCACCCGATCTTTGCACAAAACTATGCGACCAGCGACGACTTTCCGCCCAGCACGTGTTTGATCCATTCGAAACCGAATTTAAGGAGCTCGCTGTCCTTCCTGCGGATTCTGTTTTTCATGTCGTTGGACACCCGAAACTGCTTGAGCAGTCGGTTCTCGCTGGCAAAGGAGCGAAAGCCATCGATATTGTAGCAGACAAAAAATGCCAGCTGCTGTTTCTCACCCCCAACCCCTTCACCCTTCCACGGGTTTGTCGCAAACAGGGTATCGACGGCAGCCCACAACTCATTCATCACGTTGTATTCATCGATCCGCTGATTTCTCACCCAGTCCTTTACCGTATAATGGTGATCTTCCTGGTGGCCAAGACAGTAGTCGTGGTTGGTGAGAAAGTAGAAATCATCGGGTCGACCAGTCGCAACCGTACGATCTACCGCGCGCTCGAGCGGGTAGGTACGGCAGGCAGTGGGCCGATCCTCATAGACCGAGCACCCCTCATCATTGAGAAACGGACACTGCTTTGTTCCGTCTGTTTCAGTAAGCTTGAGGCTGACGGTGGGGAAAAACGGGTTACCGCCACTTTTAAGCTCGGTGTATGCCCGCATGAACGCTTCGGAGTGCATCTTCAGTTTGTCTTTGAGGCGGACAATGTCATACGGATAGAGATCGAGATCGACATTTTTGCAGCAGACCGTAAAGCAGGCAACGCCGGGGTGACATTTGAATTTGAATTCTTTATCGCCCAGCGGCTCCATTCCTTCGGGAAATTGCTTTTCCATATTCATTTCAGCATGTTCGATTCATAAATAGAAAAAGCCGGCATGTACCTATGTGCATGCCGGCTTCCAAACAATAAACTACGAAAACAACAAAACTACCAGATTAGCTCTCGTCAGCTTCTACCTCTTCTGCTTCACCAAGATCTTCTTCATAACCAACCAGTTCGATGATCGCCATTGAAGCGGCATCACCCTGACGGGTACCGGTCTTGATGATTCTGGTATAGCCACCATTGCGGTCTGCAAACTGGCTCTGAATCTCATCGAAGAGTTTCGCGACCACATCTTTGGACCTGAGGTAACTGAGCGCCTGACGTCGGGCGTGTAGATCTCCGCGCTTGGCAAGGGTAATCATCTTCTCTGCGATGGGGCGAAGTTCCTTGGCCTTGTGCTCGGTGGTAACAATTCTCTCATGTTCAAACAGAGAGGTGACCATGTTGCGAAACATCGCTTCTCTGTGGGAACTGGTGCGGCCAAGTTTTCTGCCGGATTTTCCGTGTCTCATTGTGCTAACCTCTATTTATTGCCTGCAGGGTGCGGTTTTAATTCCCTGCGAAATTCACGATATCTTTACGAGATGAATCTCTGTTCTATTCCTTGTTCTTTTCTGGAATCTCAGGTCGTACCCAGTTTTCAAACTTCATACCGAGAGTGAGATCCATTTCTGCCAGCAGCGCCTTAATCTCATTCAATGATTTGCGACCAAAGTTCTTGGTCTTGAGCATTTCCTGATCGGTCTTCTGGGCAAGATCGCCGATGAAGTAAATCTCTGCGTTCTTCAGACAGTTGGCTGAACGTACGGAGAGTTCGAGATCCTCAACCGGTTTATCAAGATACGGATTGAGCGGCTCTCTGTTCTCATCATCTTCAGCTTCTTTCTCAGGCTCTGCGGTTTCCTCATTGAAGTTGATAAAGATCGTCATCTGATCCTTGAGGATCTTGGCGGCAAACGCCAGTGCATCTTCGGGTCTGATGGATCCATCGGTCTCAATTTCCAGGGTCAGCTTGTCGTAGTCGGTCTGCTGGCCGACGCGAGCCTGGGAAACCACATACTGCAGTCGCTTGACCGGGGAGAAGATCGCATCCACCGGAATCTGACCAATGGAGAGTTCCTCTTTTTCCTGCATCTCAGCCGGCTGATATCCTTTACCCCACTCAACGGTCATTTCAGCTTTGAAGACGTTGGTAGAGGTCAGGGTACAGATCACCTGCTCGGGATTCATGATCTCGACGTATCCGGTCGGGATAATATCGGCAGCGGTTACTTCTCCAGGGCCCTGTTTCTCAATGGTGATTTTCTGGGACTCTTCACAATTGAGCTTGAGCCGAACCTGCTTGATGTTCAGGATAATTTCGCTGACATCCTCTTTCACGTCCTTGAGCGTCGTGAACTCATGCAGTGCACCTTCGATCTTAACGGTGGTAATGGCAGCGCCCTGAATGGATGAAAGCAGAATCCTTCTGAGTGAATTTCCAATGGTGGTGGCAAATCCACGCTCAAGAGGTTGACAAACAATTTTCGCGTAGGAAGCGGTGTGCTTGCCTTTGTCCACCTCTAATTTTTCAGGCTTAATAAGCTCATGCCAGTTCCGGTAAGAAGGTATGTTTTCGTCGGCAACGTGAGTCATATTACCCCTTTTGTTTCTATTTTTAAAAAAGCGAAAAACCTTCGAGCAGAATCAGTTACCGGGTTAATGTGCGACCCCATAAATCACAATGCACAAAGGTACTTCAGCTATACAGTAGCAGTCGACTGTCTATCAGTGATAAACAGTCGACCCGTATATAGTTCTCAGCCTTTATTTCGAGTAAAGTTCAACAATGAGCTGCTCCTGAATCGGCATGGTCAATTCTTCGCGATTCGGCATTGCCTTGATTGTTGCTTTGTAACTGTCTTTGGTTAATTCAATCCAGCTTGGTACGCCCCGTCTCTCTACTGCTTCGAGGCTCTCGTTAATAAGCGGGTTTGCCCTGCTCTTTTCCTTGATGGTGATCTCATCGCCTACAGAAACCAGGAAAGACGGTACATTTACCTTCCGGCCATTAACCATGATATGTTTATGTCTAACCAACTGCCGGGCCTGGTTCCGGGATGAGGCAAAACCCATCCGGAAAATGGTGTTGTCCAGTCTGCGCTCAAGCAGTACCAGCAGATTTTCACCGGTTACACCTTTCTGCCGGTCAGCCTTCTTAAAATTCTGTCTGAACTGTCCTTCAAGCATACCGTACATCGACTTGACTTTCTGCTTCTCACGAAGCTGAACTGCGTAGTCAGACTGTTTACGGAACCTCGCCTGGCCATGCTGACCAGGGCCAAAGGTTCTTCTTTCAAAAGAGCATTTATCAGAGTAACATCGGTCACCCTTCAAAAACATTTTCAAACCTTCTCTTCTGCAACGCCTGCACGCTGCACCTGTATATCTAGCCAACTTATGCCTCCGTTGATTAATAAGCTGTTATCTAAGAGTGGCTGTCTCCAACCTATACGCGGCGACGCTTGGGTGGCTTACATCCATTGTGAGGAACTGGAGTAACATCATAAATCTTGGTTACTTCAAGTCCGGTGCTTACCAATGCGCGGAGCGCTGCTTCACGTCCCGGTCCAGGTCCTTTAACCTTTACCTCGACCTTGCGCATGCCCTGGTCAGTCGCCTTCTTTGTTGCATCAGCAACCGCGTTCTGCGCAGCAAAAGGAGTACTTTTTCGGGATCCTTTGAACCCGAGCACACCGGAACTGCACCATGAGATTACATTGCCCTGCTTATCTGAAATCGTGACAATGGTATTGTTGAAGGTCGAATAGATAAAAACGATACCTTCCGGTACATTCTTTTTGACCTTACGTTTGGATTTGGTTTCAGTCTTCTTCGCAGCTACCATGATATTACCTGTGTTATTCGTTTATTTCCGGCGAGCGGCGCCACGACGTGGGCCTTTTCTTGTCCGGGCATTGGTCTTTGTCTTTTGTCCACGACAGGGCAGTCCCATACGATGGCGTCTGCCTCGATAACAACCCAAATCCATCAGCCGCTTGATATCCATGGATACTTCGCGACGACGATCACCTTCCACGATGTATTCATCCTCAATTACCTTCCTGATCCGCGTGACGTCATCACCACTCAGGTCATCACTGTTCATCGTGTAGGGAAGGTCAACTGAATCGAGTATTTTTCTGGCGGACGTTATTCCGATTCCGTGAATATACGTCAGAGCCCGATCAATATGTTTATTTTTAGGAAGGTCAACTCCTGCTATACGTGCCAAGGTATTTCTCCTTTCACAGAATATTTACTGGTATGCAGATCTAACTCTAACCTTGTCTCTGCTTATGCTTCTTAACTTTACAGGACACGCGAACAACGCCGTTGCGCTTATATACTTTGCAGTCACTGCACATTTTCTTTACGGAAGATCGTACTTTCATGATACCACCTCTATTTTTTCTTCTTGGCGTTTTTCGCCCTGAACGTGACACGGCCACGGCTCAGATCATAGGGTGAAAGCTCTATCGTCACCCGGTCTCCTGGCAAGATTTTAATAAAATGCATGCGCATTTTGCCGGAAATATGGGCAAGTACCTTATGCCCATTGTCCAATTCGACTCTGAACATGGCGTTGGGCAACGGCTCGATGATCGTGCCCTCCACTTCTATTGCTTCTTCCTTAGCCATAAATTTTTCCGAATATCAATATTTGCCAAAAGGGCGTAATTATAATACACCTCATCAGAAAAGAGAAGTATTATTTAACTAACCAACAAAATTAGCACGAGAACTCAGGATCAACGGCCCGTCTGCGGTTACCGCGATCGAGTGCTCGAAATGGGCTGAAGGCTTTTTGTCGGCGGTGATTACAGTCCAGCCGTCTCGAAGCACTTTCACTTTAAAGGTGCCCACATTCACCATTGGCTCAATGGCCAACACCATTCCTTCCATCAATCTCGGAGATGGTTCATTCTGTATAAAATTCGGGATTTCCGGTCCTTCATGCAGCGAGGTACCGATCCCGTGACCGACGAATTGTCTGACCACGGAAAACCCGTTTGTCTCTACATGCTTCTGTACTGCTACCGAGATATCTGAAATCCGGTTACCGGGGACGACTTTCTCTATCGCCTGATCAAGTGATTCGGCGGTAACCTCAAGCAGTTTCTTCTTGGTCGAATCGATTTTATCCACCGGAATGGTAATCGCGGAATCACCATAGTACCCCTTGTAATGGGTTCCGAAATCGACCGAGATGATATCTCCTTTTTTTAACTTCCGTTTGCGTGATGGAATACCATGCACGACTTCTTCATTTACCGAAACACAGAGGCTTCCGGGAAACCCCCGATATCCTTTGAAGGCGGGTACTGCCTTGCGCTTCCGGCATAAATCTTCTGCTGCCCGATCCAGATCCCAGGTGGAGACGCCCGGTTCCACCATGTTTTGCAGCATTACCAGTACTTCTGCAACAATCTGGTTGGCCTCCTGCATGATTTTAATCTCATCAGGATTTTTCACCATGACCGACTTCCCCGCAGGAGTATTTGCGCTGCTGCAAGAAGCGGTCAAACCTATCTCCTTCCTTTGATACGCCCCTGCTTCATGAAACCTTCGTAGTTTCTCATCACAAGATGTGATTCTATCTGGGAGATCGTATCAATTGCCACACCGACGATAATCAGCAGGGCGGTACCGCCAAAATAAAATGGCAGATTCAATTTGGAGATCAGGATGGTCGGCAGTACACAAACGGCACTGAGATAAATCGCACCAACCACCGTCAAGCGTGTTAAGGCCTTGTCGATAAATTCAGCGGTTTTCTTACCTGGTCTGATACCTGGAATGAAACCACCGTTCTTTTTCAGATTCTCCGCCACATCATCGGGCTTAAACTGGACCGCCGCGTAGAAGAAACAGAAGAAGACAATCATGCCGACAAAGGCGATATAGTAATATACCGTACCCGGTGACATGGCCGCCGATACCCGTTGAACCCAGTCAATCTGGATAAAGGAACCGATGGTTGCCGGGAACATCATAATTGAAGAGGCAAAGATCGGCGGAATAACACCTGAAACATTGATTTTCAATGGCAGATGCGAACTCTGGCCGCCATAGACTCGTCGACCAACGACCCGCTTGGCATATTGAATC
The DNA here is from genome assembly GCA_004796425.1 of Desulfobulbaceae bacterium. Taxonomy (GTDB): domain Bacteria; phylum Desulfobacterota; class Desulfobulbia; order Desulfobulbales; family Desulfocapsaceae; genus MADRE3. The sequence continues at coordinate 26,261 of QZLB01000017.1, forward strand.
GGAATACGTCGCTGGGCCGTCTCAAAGAAGACGATCAGGCCGATGATACCAACCATCATCAGGATGATAAACGGTACAAAAAATACTTGAATCTCGCCTGCCTTGACCAATTCGTAGGAATTAACCAGTGCAGAAGGTCCGCGAGCGACAATACCTGCGAAGATGATCAGTGAAATGCCGTTACCGACCCCACGCTCGGTCATCTGCTCACCAAGCCACATGATAAAAGCAGTACCAGCCGTCAGGGTGGTCATGGTCATCAGTTTAAACTGCAAACCGGGATCGAGTACGATCATCTCACCGGATGGACCGGACATGCCCTCCAGACCAACGGCGATAAAGGAGCCCTGGATCACACTGAGGACCACGGTTCCATATCGGGTATACTGGGTGATTTTCCGTTGACCGGCTTCACCTTCTTTTTTCAGTGCTTCGAGCTGCGGAATAACTACGGTCATCAGCTGCATGATAATGGATGCACTGATGTACGGCATGATTCCCAGAGCAAAAATAGAGAAATTCTCTAGTGCACCACCGGAAAACATATTGAACATGCCAAACAGCGTGCCCGCATTCTGCTCGAAAAAGGCCCTGAGAGCATCACTGTTAATACCAGGGGTTGGTACCTGCACACCAATTCGGTATACGGCCAACATAATAATGGTAAAAAGCAGCCGTTTTCTTAACTCAGGTATTTGTGCTGCGCTTTGTATTCCGCTCATATCGTAAGGTCCTGCCTGGAAACCCCGGATCTAATAAAAAGGCAGGGGAACATCCCCCTGCCATTGCGTTTGCCCTGTTACTATTCAGCAGCTTCTGGTGCTGCTTCAGTCACCACCGTGCCACCCGCCTTTTCAATCTGCGCTTTGGCACCAGCACTCACTTTATCCACCTTAACAGTGACACCGGTTGAGATTTCGCCATTGGCCAGAACCTTCACCAGCTGTCCTGCCTTGGCAAACCCGGCCTCAACCAACACTTCATTGGTGATCTCCTGTCCAGCCTCGAAGCTATCGAGCTGACTGAGGGTGATCAGTGAGTAAACCTTCTTGAATTTATTATGAAAACCGCGCTTAGGAAGCCTGCGCTGGAGCGGCATCTGGCCACCCTCAAACCCAGGTTTGGATTTGTAACCCGAGCGTGATTTCGCACCTTTATGTCCGCGGCCAGCAGTTTTACCGTGGCCGGATCCCTCTCCACGACCGACGCGTTTCTTCTGTCGTCTGGAACCTTCTGCGGGAGACAGATTACTGAGATTAATCATTTAAACCTCCTCTATACGAACGAGATGCTCAACTTTTGCAAGCATTCCCCTGATCTCAGGGGTGTCTTTTCGCGTAACTTTCTTCTGCATCTTGGTCAGACCGAGTCCGGTAAGGGTTGCACGAATTTTCTTTGTGCTGCCGATCCCGCTCTTTACCAGTGTGAATGTGATTGTATCAGCCATTTGACTACACCATTATTCCCTAATAAATGCTTCGTCCTGTAATCGATTGACAGTAACAAACTGCCGACGATCAGGCGGTGATTTCCTCTACTGTTTTGCCCCTCAGCTCAGCAATTTTCTGAGCGGTTCGCAAGGTTCTTAAACCATCAAGGGTAGCCTTGACCATGTTATGCGGATTATGAGAACCCAGACATTTGGTCAAAATGTTGCTCACACCGGCGGCCTCAAGGACGGCGCGCACCGGACCACCGGCAATAACACCGGTACCAGCCGAGGCCGGTTTCAACAGCACCTTGCCTGCGCCATACCTGCCGATAATCTCGTGAGGAATGGATGTATCAGTCAGGGAAACCGAGGTCATATCTTTCCGTGCCCGCTCAATTCCTTTTCTGATCGCTTCGGGTACCTGATTCGCTTTTCCGAGACCGTAACCAACCTTTCCGTTACCGTCGCCAACAACAACGATTGCACTGAAGCTGAATCGCCGACCACCTTTTACAACTTTTGCAACCCGATTGATATATACAATTTTTTCAATGAGTTCCTCAGTTGCTTCACTTTTGGAACGCTTAAACTCAGACAAGGGACACCCCCATATGTAACATATTAAAATTCAAGCCCGCCTTCGCGAGCCCCATCGGAGAGAGACTTGACACGTCCCTGATATATATAGCCACCACGATCAAAAACCACTTTGGTGATGCCTGCCGCCTTTGCACGCTCGGCGATTACCAGGCCCACTTTCTTGGCCGCTGATGTTTTGCCTTTCTCATCATCAGATTCGAACGCTTTATCAACGGTCGACATTGATGCAAGGGTAACTCCAGAACTATCATCTATGATTTGAGCATAGATGTGCTTGCTGCTTTTGAACACACGCAAACGTGGCTGCTCACTTGTTCCGACAATCTTTTTGCGAATTCTTCGTACCCGTTTATTTCTTGCAACGGTACTGGGATTTGTTTTTGCCATTTTTCTATCTCAATCTATAAGATTATGATCGTAAATCTCGTAGTTTAAATTACGCTGCTGCGGCACCGGATTTTCCGACCTTGCGAACAATGTGCTCATCCTCGTACCTGATTCCCTTTCCTTTGTAGGGTTCGGGTTTCCTGACCGCACGGATCTGAGACGCCGTCATGCCAAGGACTTCCTTGTCGATCGACTCCAGTGTAATTTTGGTATTATTTTCCACATCGGCACTCACGCCATCCGGCAAACTGAAATCAACCGGATTCGAGTAACCAACGCTCAGAGAAAGGCTCTTGCCAGAAACGGAGGCACGATACCCAACTCCTTCGATGATTAAAACTTTCTTGAAACCTTCGGTCACACCAACCACCATGTTATTGATCAGTGACCGCATCAACCCCCGAAAGGCGTTGATTTTTTTATCATTATCTCCACCAGTTACGACGATCTCATTATCTTTGAGTTCAACCGTAATTTCCGGGTGGATTGTACGACTTAAGCTGCCTTTAGAACCGGTTACCTTGATATCCTGACCTTTGAGATCAATTTTGACACCAGACGGTACCGGGATTGGCATTTTTCCAATTCGAGACATGATTTCCTCCGTTACGTACCGGTGTTACCAGACTTCGCAAAGAACTTCGCCCCCGGTATTCTGCTGCCGGGCTGCACGATCTGTGACAATGCCTTTAGATGTCGAGACAATCGCAATTCCAAGACCATTCAATACGGTGGGTATGGAATTGGCCTTGGCATATTGCCTGAGTCCCGGTTTGCTCACCCGCTTAATACCGGTGATTACCGACTCGCCATCCGGACCGTATTTCAAATCGATATTCAGTGTTCCCTGGGGCCCTTCGTCGTTCACACTGTAATCGACGATGTAGCCTTCTTCTTTCAGAACCCGTGCAACATCAACTTTCACATTTGATTTCGGTATCGCAACCGAATCATATTTTACCATTACTGCATTTCTTATCCTGGTCAGCATATCTGCCAGTGGATCGCTCATAGACATAGCGAACACTCCTTAGTTTTCTAATCGTTTGACGCTCTCAGCGGTTGCCTGTTGGTTACCAGCTGGATTTTGTCACACCAGTTATCTGCCCGCTCGAAGCAAGTTTTCTGAAACAGATTCTGCATACACCGAATTTGCGCATATAGGCACGCGGTCGGCCGCACAGCGGACACCTGTTATATTTACGAACCTTGAATTTCGGTTCTTCCTTTGCTCGAGCAATAATTGATTTCTTAGCCAAACCAACCTCCAGTAGCTCAATAATGAATCGTTAGCGAAATTACTTTTTAAAAGGCATACCCATCAATCTCAGCAGTGACCGACCTTCTTCATCGGTATTGGCAGAGGTCACGATGGTGATGTTAAACCCTTTAATTTTATCAATTTTATCGTAGTCAATCTCGGGAAAGATGATCTGCTCTTTAACCCCAAGAGAGTAATTGCCGCGACCGTCAAACCATTTTGGTGACATGCCTCGAAAGTCTCGTACACGAGGCAAGGCAATGTTGACCAGCTTGCTCAAAAATTCGTACATCCGGTCACCTCTGAGCGTTACCCGACAGCCGATGGGCATACCTTCTCTGAGTTTAAAACCGGCAATGGATTTCTTTGCCTTGGTCACGACCGCTTTCTGGCCGGCAATTCTGGTCAGTTCCTGGACAGCTCCATCAATAATTTTTGGATTCTGGACTGCCTCCCCAAGCCCCATGTTCAGAACAATCTTCTCAAGCTTGGGTACCTGCATAATATTCGTGTAGCTATGCTCTTCTTTCAATGCAGGAACACATTCGTTGTAATAATAATCTTTGAGCGCACCCATTTATAACTCCTGGCGTAAGCCTTAGACGTAACTGTTATTTACTCTCGATTGATTCGCCGCACTTTTTGCAGACACGAACCTTGGTACCATCATCGAGTATCTTTTTCCCGATTCTTCCGGTCTGTGTACACTCCGGACAAATCAGCTGCAGATTGGAAACATGAATCGGCGCCTCTCGCTCTACGATCTGGCCCTGCTGATTCATTTCACGCGGTTTGGTGTGTCGCTTAATCATGTTGATACGTTCAACCGTCGCCTTGTTCTCCGCAGGAAATACCTTGAGCACCTTACCAACTCTGCCCTTATCCTTTCCGGCAATCACTTCAACCTGATCATCTGCCTTAAGGTATGTTCTACCTATTCTCATTTTCTTACCTATCTACCTGTGCTTTAACCGTAATTCCCACAGCCCTAGAGCACTTCAGGGGCAAGAGAAATAATCTTCATGAAACCTTGGTTTCTCAGTTCTCGCGCAACCGGACCAAAAATACGGGTACCGATCGGCTCACCAGTTGCAGAGAGGATTACCGCCGCATTCTCGTCAAACTTGACCCAGGTGTCATCCATCCGTTTCATCGATTTTGCTGTACGGACGATGACCGCCTTCATCACATCGCCTTTTTTTACCTTGGCGTGCGGGATGGCTTCTTTGACGGTTACGACAATTACATCACCGATACCGGCATATCTTTTTCTGGTGCCGCCGAGAACCCGAATACACAGAACCTTTTTGGCTCCAGAGTTGTCAGCAACATTTAGCATTGTTTCTGTTTGTATCATAGTGTCACCTGATTCTAGATCAGCATAACCCGGTGCCGCGAGGCACCTGAGTAACAATTCGTGTTAGACGACCGCCTGTTCAAGGATAGATTTAATCCGCCAACGCTTCCGCTTGCTCAACGGTCGACATTCTTCGATCAGAACAACATCACCAATATTGCATTTGTTCTCTGGATCATCGGCGAGATACTTGACGCTGGTTTTCACATATTTGCCATAAAGCTTATGTCGAAACTTTCGTTCAACCCGAACAACGACGCTTTTTTCCATCCTGTTGCTGACAACAGAACCAGTCCTTGTTTTTCTCGATTTTTTATTTTCGCTCATAATGTAATTTCAAGATCTAGTAGCGCGTAAAATGATATGTACTATTCACTAACCGTCGTGGCTTAGAGTCCTTTTTCAGCAGTAACTGTTCTGATGCGCGCAATATCTTTTTTAATTTTTTTCAGTCGTGAGGTATCTTCGAGCGGCCTGATCTTATGTTGAAAGGTCAGGTTGCCAAACTCTTCTCGAAGTTCGTTTTCTTTTTTTACGAGATCCTCATCGGACATTTTTCTAATTTCATCCGTTTTCATAGCACATTCCTCTTAGACACAACCTTTGTCGCAAAGGGAAGCTTGTTTCCTGCCAGAGTAAGCGCCCGCACTGCAAGTTCTTCATCGACGCCTGCCAGCTCATAGAGGACTTTGCCAGGTTTAATCGGTGCGACCCAAAATTCAGGGCTACCTTTACCTTTACCCATCCTGGTCTCAGCAGGTTTCTTGGTGACTGGCTTGTCCGGGAAAACCCTGATCCAAACTTTACCACCACGTTTGATTTTCCTGTTAATAGCAACACGGCCTGCTTCAATCTGCTGTGCAGTCATCTTGCCGCTGGTGACAGCTTTGAGCGCAAAATCGCCAAATGAAATCGAGGATCCTCTTTGTGCGTTGCCTCTCAGCCTACCCTTGAATACTTTTCTATGTTTTACCTTTCTTGGACTTAGCATGTCTTACCCCAAAAAATTACCTGCAAAGAGATCGTGTGGACAGTGGGCGCGAAGCGTTATTCTTCCATCGCGTCCTGGTCGTCCAGAACTTCTCCATTAAATATCCAAACCTTCACCCCAATGATGCCGTAAGTGGTGTTGGCTTCAGCCAGTGCATAATCAACATCTGCTCTGAGTGTGTGCAGTGGTACACGACCTTCACGAACCCATTCGCAGCGAGACATCTCAGCGCCACCGAGTCGGCCCGAACAGGAAATCTTGATTCCCTGGACACCAAATCTCAGCGCCGAGTTGACGGCTTTTTTCATCGCTCTTCTGAAAGCCACACGCCGAATCAGTTGAGAAGCAATATTCTCAGCAACCAGCTGTGCGTCGGCTTCAGGTCTTCTCACTTCCTGAATATCAAGTGTGACCGGCCGGGCGACGAATTTCTCAAGATCCTTCTTCAGGGTCTCGATTTCAGCACCCTTCTTGCCAATGACAATGCCAGGACGTGCGGTGAACAATTTAACCCGAATCTTTTCCCCGGTGCGCTCGATGATAATTTTTGAGAGCCCGGCATGAAAGAGACGTTTTTTTAAGTACTTCCGAATCTTCTGGTCTTCGATCAGGTACGATGGATACTCTTTATCCGCATACCAGATTGAATCCCAGGTACGGGTAATATTCAGTCTTAGTCCTAGTGGATTAACCTTCTGGCCCAAAACAATCCTCCAACTGAGTACGTGTTTATTTTCTAAAATTAAGTTTAATTACTTCAACTTAAACAGTTTACCCTACGTTACACTTCATCAAGAATGACGGTGATATGGCTGGTCCGTTTAATGATTCCGGTTGCCCTGCCCATCGCTCTTGGCCTGATCCGTTTCAGAGATGGTCCACCATCGATGAAAATCTTCTTGATGAACAGATTATCCACATCAACCTGATCGTCCTGGGTTGCATTCGCAACAGCTGATTCGATCACCTGGCGAAGGATTCCCGCTGGTTTTTTCGGCATGAATTTCAGGGTGGTGATTGCCTTATCAACATTCATTCCCCGAACCACATCTGCAACCAGCCTGGTTTTCTGTGGCGAAACTCTGATATATTTCGCTACGGCTCGTGATTCCATTATCTGTACTCCCAATGCGTTCTGTCAAAAAACAGATTCTTTACTTTTTCCTGTCCGATGCATGACCATAATAGGTCCTGGTCGGAGAGAACTCACCGAGCTTGTGCCCTACCATGTTTTCGGAAACAAATACCGGGACAAATTTTCGACCATTGTGAACCGCGAATGTCAAACCAACCATCTCAGGACTAATGTCGGATCTTCTTGACCATGTCTTGATGACTTTACGCGATCCTGATTCGATGGCATCTTCAACCTTCTTCATCAGGTGATCATCGATAAATGGACCCTTTTTTACTGAACGAGACATTATCTACTCCTCTTTACGATCTACGTTTGACAATCATTTTGTCAGAAGCTTTTCTATTTCTGGTTTTATAACCTTTGGTCGGCTTACCCCATGGAGTACATGGATGTCGGCCACCTGAACTCTTACCTTCACCACCGCCCATCGGATGATCAACCGGGTTCATTGCCACACCACGCACGTGCGGTCTGCGTCCGAGCCAGCGGGACCTTCCGGCCTTGCCAAGCTTGCGGCTCTCATACTCACGGTTACCAACCTGACCAATGCAGGCGCGGCAGAGATTGTTGAATTTGCGAACCTCGCCTGAGGGCAGTCGAACCAGGACATAGTTGCCCTCTTTGGCCATCAACTGAGCTGAGGCACCGGCACTGCGGACAAGCTGTCCACCTTTGCCGATTTTCATCTCGATATTATGAATGATGGTACCCAGCGGGATATTGACCATCGGCAGACAGTTGCCAGGCTGGATATCCACATTATCGCCTGCGACAACTTTGTCGCCAACTGCAATACCATCCGGGGCGAGAATGTATTTCTTCTCACCATCGAGGTAACTCAGCAGTGCGATGTTCGCGGATCGATTTGGATCATATTCAATCGAAACAACTTTAGCCGCAA
>QZLB01000113.1 GCA_004796425.1 Desulfobulbaceae bacterium
AACGTTTGCTTTAATGAGCTTAATCCCATCTTCTCTTGCCTTGAGGATTGTTTTTTCGCCGATGTTGCTCATTTCGGGGCGTTGCAGGATGTCTTCCTGCAGGATTTTTTTGTAAATGAGATATTCTTCTTTGGGAGAAATGTCAGGTTTTGTTTGTTGGGTGTAAATATAATCTTCGATGGAGGTCTGTTTACCGTTGTTATTACCCTCGGTGAGATCCACCCGGTAATTCTTGTACTCAAGAAAGCAGTGGGTATGCGGGATATATGGTAACTGGTATTTCTTCAGCAAATTGTTGGTTCCCTGTACGATCGTTTCTGTCATCTCGTAGATACCTAACGTCTTTACGACGTCAATTGACAGCTCTTCGGCAAGGGTCGCAAAACACATATGCTTTGTCGTGCAGGTGCCTCTGTTGTCCTTGATGGCAATCAGAGGGTCATCCTTGGTGTCGTTAAGGCCATAGGGGATATCCAGGAGGAATTGTGCGGCGGCTTGGAAGTCATTAATTTTCAACTCGAGTAACCGGGCAGAAACGACTCCATTATTGGTTAGTTGGGCTTTAGGAAAGCAGGTGAGTGAATCCATTGTGTAGCTCCTGTATAGCTTTGAAAACAATGAGGATTTTTGATATCTGAACAGGTTGGTATGTTACTCTATTATAGAGGGAGGTGCGAGAAAAATGAGGAGGATTTTGCAGGGTGGACGCGACAAAGCCCGGGGACTTGCGTCATCCGGGCTTTGTTGGGGAGGTTGTAACCGTCTAAATCTTAAACCTGGCGACCAGTTCGGTCAGTCGTTCTGAGAGTTCAGAAAGTTCATCGGCGGATGAGCGGACATGGACACTGCTTTCTTTGACCGCTTCTGAGCGTTCGGTTACCTGACCAACGCTTTCGCTCATTTCAGTGGTCATCACATTGGAACTGGCCACGTTTTCATTGATTTCCCCGATTCCCTGAGAGGCCTGGGAAACGTTGTTCACAATCTCGTTGGTGGTAATCGATTGTTCTTCAACAGCGGTAACAATAGAGTTGACGATCTCATCCACATCGGAAATAACGTTGGAAATTTCTTCAATCTCCTTAACCGTGGTTGTCGTCCTGGACTGGATACCGCTGATTGCATCCCTGATTTTTCCGGTCGCTTCTGCGGTGCCCTGGGCCAAATCCTTGATCTCGTTGGCTACGACCGCAAAACCTTTACCCGCTTCACCGGCGCGGGCGGCCTCAATGGTCGCGTTGAGGGCAAGCAGGTTGGTCTGCTCCGAGATCTCGGTAATGGTTTCGGTGATGGAGCCAATGGCATTAGCCGCGTCGCCAAGCTCGGTAATGGAAACGTGAGATTTCTGGGCGTTTGCCACTGCTGATTCCGTTGTTTGGCGTGCCCGGGCACTGTTCTCGGCAATTTCCCTGATGGTGTTGCCCATCTCCTCGGAAGCAGAGGCGATCATATCGAGATTCACCGCAGACTCTTCCATAGCGGCAGAGACCGAGCCCATGGAATCGGATACCTGCTGGGCGTTTCCTGAGGCGCCTTCAGCAATACTGGTTGTTGATTCGGCGTTGGATACCATCTCGTCTGCAATTGAGGCGAGTTCGGTTGAGGCGGCCGAGAGAGACTGCGAGGAACGCATGATGTCCTCCAGCATTTCCTTGCCCTTCCTCACCATCTCGCCCAGTGAGTTGGTGAGCTCACCAATTGCATCATCGACCGTTGAAGAAAACTGAATGGTGTAATTACCTTCACCTACCTCGTGTGCTTTGGCAGCAAGCTCTTTGAGCGGTTTGTTGATGGAGCGGACCAACAGTATTGTCACTCCGACACCACCGAGCACCACCACCAGACCGACCAATAGGTTGTTGCGGAGCATTTTAGTATCAAGTCCGGCAACGATGTCTACATAGTTAAGACCAACAGCCAGTGTGACTCCCCAATCGTCAATCCGCTTTTTGTAGGTGATTTTTTCTTCACCTTTCCAGTCGTATTTAACGAACCCATCTGGTTCTTTAAAGGCCGGGATCATTTCAATCAGATTATCGGTGGGCTTCAAGGTTGGATGGACCAGAACTGAACCCTCATCTGTAAAGATGAAAAAATAGCCCTTACCAAACTTAGTTTCGCTCACCAATTGTCTGACTTCATTTGAGATCATCAGCTGGCCAACGTAGATGGCGCCAATGATTTTATTTTCAAGATCATATATCGGTTTGTAAGCGGTAAGGTACCAGTCGTTTACAACAAAGGCTTTGCCGCGAAAGGTCTGACCACTCATGACGGTTTTGTATACAGTACTGGAAGAAGGAATATACGTACCGGTTGCTCGTTCACCATTGAGCTTCTTAACGTTGGTTGAGATCCTCAACAACTTATCATCTACCAACTGAAAGATCGTTGCGGTAGCACCGGTGCTTTCGCCAATATGGTCAACGAAGGTATTGTCACCGGTGACATAGGTGATACCTGCCTGAAATTTCGGTATTTCTTTGGTGATTGTCTCCTTGGTGATCTGGTTCACCATGGTTGTCTCAACCATGCTCGCGTCATCAAGCAGCAGACCGCCTTTGGATTTCAATTCTGTTTCCAGAAATCGTAAGTCGCCCTCTAGCTTTCTCCTGGTAGCCTGGTCCATAGAAAGCAAAGAATTATAGACGGACTCGTGAATGTTTTGTAAAGCACCCTCCCCCAGATCAAACAACCCGTTTTTGGACATTCGTATGGCATTTCCTGAGGTGATTATGATGGATAACACCACCACCGAAATCATTGAAATAAAAAGCTTGGTGGTAAACTTCATATTCTTGAAAAAGCTGAGCATAATAGTTCCTCCGGAATGCGATGGGACAACTTCCATTTTCTACTTTGATTGTAATGGCTCGGTAAGACAACCATCTCTTTGTAGTATGCATATATCTGAAAGAAGATCAAATTTTTGGTCAACAGAACTTTGACGTTATTTTTCATTCGTCTGACTTTTTTGGTTAAAAAAATAACGAAAGCAAATAATTAGGTTGTTTTCGAAAAATTCCAGCAGGAATATGAAGGTGCTCAGGTAACAGGGAGGGTGAACTCGAACAAAAAATTTTCTTAGCACCTGATGTTTGCGTTGAATGGCTGAGCATGATAGATTCACCGGATTGTAACAACGGTTGATGGCATCACAGAATTATATGGTAGGGGATTAATGGAACAGCGTTTTAACCTTTCCTGGATTACCGGGGCACGGGTACGAGGATTGTACCCGATCATGGTACGGCTGATGAGCATGAGTGAGTTGGTCGTGGTGGGTTTGTTGTTCTATGTCTTTGTCTGGATCTGGGGGCCGGTTATCACCAGTTTTCCTTTGCCTCTGATGGCTTTTGCGTATGTGGTTGTCGTCGTTTATATCAGCTATATCTCACCAGTGCTGCTGCATGGTGATAAGGACTGCTACCGTGGTATCGCAAACTGGCGGCAGGGATTTATCAGAACTGACAATCTCGGGCAGGCTGGTCGGTCGTTCGGGTTGATTATCTTGCTGGGTGGTTCGGGGATAGTGGTTGCCGCCTATCTGAAAAACCCGCAGGTTTTTGTTGAGTTGAACTGGCTGGCCGTGACAATCAAGTATACGATGTATAACTTCAGCGGCGCCATCCAGGGCTGCTTTACCCTGTTTATTCTGTTCAGATTGATGGATGTGCTGGATCTTAACCCCTTTGAAAAGAATATCTCCATTGGCGGGAAACTGGTTCTTACCGGTCTGGTCTCAGTATTGTTTGCGATGATGCACTGGCCGAACATGCCGGTGGTGATAATCCTGCTGGTTTCTTGCCCACTTATAATGTGGCAGTTTTACAGGGCACCCAATTTTTTTATGCTGGTTACTTCTCATGCGATCCTTGGTACGCTTTTGCACCGGGTCTATGAACTGCCGATGCGAATCGGTCCTTTCTACCACAATCCTGACAAGTATATATTGCGCGAGCTATTCCCACCCCTGGCGTGGATTATTGGAAATCTCTGGAAGTAATTTCCCTCCAGAACGGTTATGGAACGCTTGGCTTGTCCCATGATGGATAATCAGGGGAGCGCTTCGGTAATGGTATCACTCAAACGCTTACTCAAATCTTTAGAGTTGAGATCCTGGTAATCTTCCGGGGTAATTGGTTGATGGATCGTCACGTCCACCTGACCCGGGTGAAATTTCTTATGCAACTCCTTCAGCTTATAGGAACCCGAGATGGTTACAGGTACAATGACAGCTTCTGAGCGGGTGGCCAGTTTCAGGCTGCCCGGGCGAAATACATTGGGCTCAGGACCCTGGCTCCTGGTGCCCTCTGGAAAGATAACCATAGGATTGCCCGCTTTTATGTTTTCGATACCACGATTAATCGAGTCGACCGATGCCCGTCTGTTTTCACGGTTAATGAAGACACAGCCAATGCCAAGCATCCAGAGATTTACGATCGGCATATAGACCAGTTCTTTTTTGGCCATAAAGCCGATCGGGCCGGGTAGAAAACCTATCATAATGGGAATATCAAAGTTTCCCTGGTGATTGGCGACGTAGCAGACATGTTGTGTATGAGGCAGGTTCTCGGAACCGTTTATGGTGATGGTGCCGCCCGCCAGCCAAATCAATGATCTTGCCCAATTGCCGACAATCATTTGAATGTAGCGGTTTCGCCATGCTTTTAACTGAAACAGTGACAAGAATATAACGGGAATGTACATAAATATGGAGCAGAACATGTACATCCAGAAGTAGGAATACCAGATAATTGTGCGCATGATTCTTCGTTCTTTTACCAGTGATTCAAAGGGTTCATACATATAACACGTGCTGTTGTATGTGATAAATACCCAGACCAAAAATTGCAAGTGTGAATTGTGGTGCTTGCTGAGGAATTCAACTTACAGAGTGCGTCATAGTTAGAGCATCTTACTTTGTAGGGACTTTTTTAAATTACCGAAGGGTGCAGGAATAAATAACATTTTCAGGAACACCGAATATTGACCGCTGGTTCTTGTTGAATTTGGTGTTAGGTTTGTGATATCAATTACCGTCGGCTTTGGACTGAAACTACAATAGTTTCGCCAAAGTTGAATCTTGGCACGAGATGCAAGCATAGAATTGAGAGATGGAGAGGTTCAATGACCGAAGAAATGCTGGTTACAGCCCTGGTAGATAGTAAGAAAAATACTGAAATCAAATGTCCCTATTGCGGGGTGACGAGACGGGTTAATCTCGGGAAATACAAGGATTTAAAACCGGAAATCACCACCAAATGTAAATGCGGGAAACGATTTTCCATCCAGTTTGATTATCGATCCGAGGGTCGCGTCTATTTCGAATGTCTGGGGCAGTTTATGGTCTTGCGCCCACAACAGTCAGCATTGATGGGTATGAGCGTGTTTGATCTGTCAAAACACGGGATCGGTATGGAGGTAGAGGACGCACCGCCGATAAGCCCGGGTGATAGACTTCGGGTTATTTTCACGCTCGACTTGGGCCCAAAGCCTGAAGAGATAGACACTGAAGTGTTGGTTAAACAGGTTTCGGGTAATTATCTCGGGTGCGAATTCGTCAATTTTATACTCGATTACGAGATACTCGAAGCCAATCCATTTTTTTAGCGAATCAGCGTCTTAAATGTTTCACGGTTGATCGTGTTCACCTGGTCCGCACAGGCGACCATCTCCTGGTAGGCATCTCTTTTTTCACTGCCCGGGTAAATCATATTAAACTGCCGGTATCGCCAGAACGCGGTTGCTGCCGCTCCGTAAATAATGTGTTCCTGAAGCACCTCGGTTTCTGCAGGGGTCAGTTTCCTGCGTTTCTGGTAGCCGCTTATCATGGCTGCTGCATGGGATTCGAGTAATTGATTGTTTCGAAAACAGCACCCGGTAATACACATTCCCAGATCAAATACCAGGTAATAGTTACACGCCTCTTCAAAATCCAGAACGGCGCCGAGATTGGTGTGGCTGAAAACCATGTTGTCGGAAAACAGATCCCCATGTACCAGGCCGGTTGGCAGATCGGAGCGGCAGCTCCGTTCGATCTGGGGGCGGATGGTCTGGAGCCATTCGGGAAATGGACCGGGTTGACCATGAACCTGGTCAAAGTTCTCAAGGCCATAAGAAAAGGTGGTGGGAAGTCCTTCCAGGGGAGGGATCTGGTGAAGTTCGGCCAGTGCAGAGCCGACCTGTACCAGCATCTCAGGAGAGAGCATCGTTTCTACGGTGCCCTCGATATATGTTTTGAGATAGACCGGCTTGTTGTCATACATCACATAAAATCTCTCATCCGCCGTTTTTACCAGGCGAGAAGTGGTAAACTGGTGATCTGAGAGATGCTGCAGCAATGAGGTTAGCAAGCCAATTTCCTCTTTATTTTTCTCATCACAGACCGACAGAACATATCTGCCGGAGTCAGTACTGATGATAAAGCTTGAGTTGGCCAATCCTCCCTTCATTTCGGTAAAGTCCCTGACTGAACCCAGGTTATAGGGCCGAATGATTTCCTCAAGCGCGTGCTGGTTGAGTTTCGTATAGGTTGCCATGGTTTTCGTTGTGATCGGGGAAATGATTTAATGGGCAAGTAGGGTTTGTATCAACTCCGTAAGCGTCTCCTGCAGTTCGTGGCAGCTGCAGGTATGCATGGTTTCTGTTTTCTGCATGGTGGCTTCAATTGCCGGGTGTCGGTTCTCTCGTGCGACTTCTTCACCAAGCGCGAGACTGGTAATATCGGGGAATTTGGCCGGGTGGGCGGTAACCATGCAGATGATCGGAGTTTCTTTCTGCTGCTGTTCCCGGGCAGCAGAAACGGCAACGCTGCCATGGGGGTCGAGCAGGTAATTATATTGGTGGTAGAAGTCTCTCATCGTTGAAAGGGTTTGTTCATCACTCACACTCACCGAAGAAAAACCCTGGGCAAAGTGATGGTAGAGTGTTGGCTCGAACTCGATATGACCTTCCTGCTCAAAACGATCCATCACGGTTTTGGTGATCGATGGGTCTGGTGAATGCAGGGAGAGAAATCTCCAGAAATTATAGGGTAGCACGATATCAATGGCCGATGAAACCGTTTGTATCAGTTGATTTTTATGCATCCTGCCCTGACCGAAAATCTGGTGCAGGGTCTGGTTCTGGTTGGTGGCGCAGATGAAGGTTTCCACCGGTAAGCCCATTTTTCTGGCGATACTGCCGGCACAGAGATTACCAAACGCCCCTGCCGGTACAGAAAAGATGACCTTCTGGTCCAGGCTGTCAACCGTTTGAAAATAACCACTGAAATAGTGTACGACCTGCATCATCACCCGACCCCAGTTAATGGAATTGACACTGGAGAGTTTCAGGGCCGACTTGGTTTGGGGTTCGTTGAACATACGGGCGACGACAATGTCAAGATCGTCACCGCCGTTGGCACACTCGGTGACCGCCACCGGATGAATGTTGTCTGCATCCACGGTGGTCATCTGTCGGCGCTGTTCTTCGGAAATCATCGATTGGGGGAAGAGCGGCCAGCAGTTCATAGACTTTTTACCGGCAGCTGCCGCGACCGCAGCCGGGCCGGTATCTCCGGTGGTGGCTAAAATCAGCGATAACGACTTTTGATCTTTCTGGAGGAAATAGTCCATGCAACCGACCAGAAAGCCCATGGCTATATCTTTAAATGACTGGGTCGGGCCATGAAACAGTTCTTGAATATAAAAATGATCGGGCCCTTTGCGAATGACCGGTGCAACCCGAGTATCAGTAAAGGAGGCGAAACTGGACAGGAGCAGTTCCTTTAGGTCCTGATCAGGGATTTCGTCGACGGGGATGTATGGACGGATGAGGCGATAGGCCAGATCGGTAAACCCCAGACTCCCCATTTCTTCTAATTCAGCCCGGGAAAAACGAGGAATCTGCTGGGGAATAAAAAGCCCGCCATCGGCGGCAAACCCTTGAAGCAGGGCGTCCTTGAAACCGACCGGGGCAATACCACCCCGGCTACTGATATAGTGCATGTTCATCGATCGGGCCACCTTATGCATAGCTTGTTGTTTGGGCCTGAAGTTGGGCAAAAACCGCTTTGGCGATCTGAATGTCCTGGACTGCGACTCCGGTAAGATCGGCAATACTGATCTGCTCTGGTGCTGTTCTGGCAGAGGTTTGGGATGAGATGATTGAACCCAGTTCTTGAATCCGGTCCTTATCGATCGTACCCGTCTGAAGTGCTCTGGCTATTTCGCCTCGCTCAATGCATTGTGGTATGGAATCTGCCACAACCAGCTCTGCCCTGGTGAACAGTTTGGCGTCCAACTCCTGCTTGGTCGGAGTATCGGCTCCCATGGCGGTGATATGGGTGCCTTCCCGCACCAGCTGGGCATCAAACAGTGGTTGTGACGATGGTGTGGCCGTAATGATCAGATCGCATTGCGCGGTAACTCGTTCCGGGTCATTAGTGGTTTGCACATCAAAACCCATGGAACTCATATCGGCTTTGTATGCATGTAGTGATTCCTTAGAGCGGCCCCAGGCAACCACCTTTCGGCACGGGTAAAGATCTTTGAGGTACTGGACTTGCATGCGTGCCTGGATACCGGTGCCAAAAACACCAATAGCAGAAGGATTTTCAGGCGCCAGATAGCGCGCCGAGATGGCTCCGGCAATGGCGGTGCGAACATCGGTTAAGTAGCCTTCATCAAGCAACAGCGCCTTGGGGATGCCGGTTTTCTGACAGAATATCAGCATCAGTCCCGAATTTGAGGGCAGGCCGAGCTGTGGGTTCTGATAGAAACCGGAGGCGATTTTGATGACGAAATAGTCATCATTTTTGATATAGCCATATTTGATGTGGGTATCACCCGGTGGTTCAGTAAAACAGAGTTCTCCAACGGGTGGTACTTTGACCTGGCCGGCGGAGTACGCAACAAATCCTGCTTCTATTTCACTGCTTAGATCCAGTTGGCAGCAGACTGTTTTAATCTGTTCAAGTGTATAGGTCTGGGTCATTGTATCTGTCCGGGTTGAGGGATTCTTGTTGAGCAACAACCGGTGCCTACTATAGTCTTTTTTTGGGGTGATGTCCTCGGAATAGAGCAAAAGATCCCAGAACCGGGGTGAATCATTAAACCGTTTGGCTGAAAGGAGAGATGGTATGTCTATGCACTTTGGTAAAGTTGCTGATAATGTTCTTGTTTTCAACCGTTTCTCAGGTACAATGGTGGCAATTCACAACTCGGTGGGTACAGGGAATGGTGGCCTTTAAGAGAAAAGGATAGTGTCGTGCAATTTATATTCTTTGATACGGCGATTTGTATCGTCCTGCTCCTTTTTCTGCGTGACGCGTACAAGCGGGGGCATAATTATTTCTATCTCCTGATTGCAGGAGTCTTCTATGGGCTGTTCCTGGAGTGGGCGACCATTGAACAACTCAGCACCTATCATTACAGTGAACGGTTTATCATTTCGTTTCAGGGGGTACCAATTTCCATCGGGATGGCGTGGGGCCTGATCATCTATAGTGTGATGCTGTTTTCCGATTCAAGCAGCCTGCCGGGAATATTCCGGCCGTTTCTCGACGGTCTGGTAGCGCTCAATATAGATTTCGGGATTGATGTGATTGCTATTCGTATGGATATGTGGCACTGGGGAATCGGACTGGAGGATGAGTTCTTCGGGGTCCGCTATGGTAACTTCTGGGCCTGGTTCTGGGTGGTGGTTTCGTTTTCTGCCACGTATCGGATGTTGCTGGTGTATGACCGGGCAAGAAAATGGAGTTGGCTCCCGGCTATTGGAGCAATCATGGGCGGACTTTACGGCGTGGTGTTGACCAACCATTACATTCAGTCTGTGTTTGAGAGTCGCTATGAATTAACCATACTGGTGACCGGGCTGCTTGCGTTGGCAATTGTGGCGATGAACCGACCACGTTTTTATCTTCATGACAAGCTCCCGTTGATCCATATCGTATTAATTGGGTCTCATTTCTTTTTCTTTTTGTTGGGACTGCTCACCGGGGCACTCTTCAATCCACCGCTGCTGCTATTGGTCTGGTCTGTTTCCACCCTACTGGCGGTAGCAATGCATCACCAGGTGCTCCGGTCATTCATAACCCGACTGCGTCGTGTAAAAGACACCTGAAAACGTGCGATGATGAGTATTTCTGCAAATCAAAATCATCAGAGCCTGCAACCTGGCAGAATCTATTTCCTGGACCATATGAGATGGTTGCTTGTTGTGGTTATGGTGCTGATGCACTCCATGTTCAGTTATACCACCTCGGCGTCATGGTGGTATGTGGTGGACGAACAGAGCAGAATTGCTTTCGATATTTCAATTCTGTTCTATGATGTATTCGGTATGCCGACCTTTTTCTTTGTGGCGGGTTACTTCAGCATTGGTTCGCTGGAGAAATATCGGGTGCGGATTTTTCTCAGACAGAAATTTTCCCGTTTGATGATTCCCTGGCTGCTTGGGGTGATGTTTGTCGGGCCGATGGTTGTCTATTTCCAGCACTACCAGTCTTTGACATTGGAAGGGGCAATGCCTGAAGGATACTTAGACTTCTGGTGGATATACGTTGCTGATGGTTTGAATTTGTTTACCGGCCGACTCCCCTCTCTGGAGCAATTTACCCTGCACCATTTCTGGTTTGTGTCACTGCTGTTTTTCTTTTTTGCTACCCAGGCCCTGGCCTGGGCAGGATCCTCAAAAATACGAAACCTGATCACCCAACTGGGGCAGCGACCAGTTGAGTCTCCCCGAGAGATTGGTTGGGCTTTGGTCATATTTCTGTTTTTTACCACGGCTGGTTATTGTCTGTTGATTCAGTGGTTTGAAGATATGTCACATATGGATATCTACTGGATCATGGTTGGTTCGGTTCTCCAGTTCCAGCCTACTCGACTGTTTCTTTATATCTGTTACTTTTGCCTGGGGATATACGGATATAAAAAAGGGTGGTTCTCGGTATCGATCCCGGGAGGATGGTTGTTCTGGTTCGTGGCTGCGACAGGGCTGTTGATTGTTTTTCTGCTCTCGGTACAGCGTCTCACCACAGCTGCCGACCCGTCGCTGTGGGTGAAGCTGTCTTTCGGGGTAACCCGCTCCGGTCTGTGTCTCGCCCTGTTCATGCTGTTTCTGGTTTCCGCCAGAGGATTTAATAGTACAGGATCAGCCATCAGTCGTTTCTTTTCCACACATTCTTACAATATCTACCTCATTCATTATGGGATCGTCGTCATACTGCAATATTTGCTCCTTTCTTCGCCGATGAGCCCATATCTTAAATCCCCACTTATTGCGGTTCTGGCGCTTGGGGCGAGTTGTGCACTCAGTTATTTTGTCGTGAAACCGTATCCTCGTATTTTTGTATTGTCGGTGGTGACGGTGACCATGATCGGCTGGCTTACCGTAGGATAAGAAATGACAGGTTACGGATCCTCACAGATATATAAACAATGGGTGATGGCTGCCCTGTTGCTCCTGTTCCTCATTTGTGGTTCGCTGGCACACGGCAAGAATACATTGGATTTTATCTATCCAGCCGGTAAAGAGGTTGAGCCATATTCGATGTATCTTGAAATACTGGCCAACCTCGATTCACCGCTGATAAAACCGCACAAAGTTGTGGGTCCATCATCAGCGGTTACCTACCCGTTGGATTACAGGGGGCGGCGATTTCTCAAGCAGCGAAATCCTTATCTGATGTTGGTCAAAAGCAGCATGGTTGCAGATATTATCGAGGGAAAGGGGCCGTACTTTTATAACCAACCCTCACCGGAATTAAAGATCATTGCCAAAGGACCGGTCCAGCTCGATCTGCTCATCACGACAAACAGCACAATGAGCATGGTGGAAGATCTGGTAGGGATGCGGGTAGGTATTTCTTCGCGGATGGAAGAGATGTTTCATGAAAATTCCGAATTGAGATACTTTGGTAGCGGCCATAACATTCATAACCAGATTCGCTGGGTTCGTAAGGGCAGTATGGCCAGTGCCCGATTGATGCTCGAGGGAAGGCTTGATGCGATGATCCTCTCAATTCCGGCCCGGGTTGAGCGAAATTCAAAAGGTATTCTGGTAGGCACACAGCTGGCCGAACACCCAGCCTTGGAGTTGCTGAAACGCTCAGGTAAACCGTTGAAACTGGTATCGTATGATCCTGGAGTTATCTCAACCGCATTTGACAGCCTCAGGGATGGGCTATTTGGTGTACGGCTCCAGCTTGAGCCAAACCCGTTTGTCGGTGATATGGAAACCTGGAGCCTGGGCCGCTATTGGGTTCTGGCCGGTCATCAGCGTATCGAGAAAAAAGATATCATATCTATTTTCAGTTACTTAAGGATGTATCCCAGGCAGGATGGTCCGGATAATCAGATCATTTTGAATCCAGGGTATATGTTTCCTGATGATTTTGGCCTCCACGTCTGGCGTCATTCTGCGTTATTAGAGGTTCGTGAGTGATTACAAGCGCTTCGTTGAACCTGAAAAATACCCTTCCATTTACAATTGCATAACCGGTTTTTTCGAGGTAGATTCCCTACCACTTGTTAAACTGTGATGTACATTATGTGGTGGCATACGAATTGAATCGTTTGTCTTAATGCGACCATCGCAGGAAAAGTTGTGAAAATAATTACTCACTGAGGGGGAATGCATGAAGGTTTTGAAGATTGCTGCACTACTGCTGTTCTGTTCTGTTTTTTCAATCACAACCACGCTACTGGCAGCTGATACCGTTAAAGTACGAATTGGCTGGCAGATTCCCTGGGCAACTCAGGGTCAGCTGGTGCAGGTACTGAAGCATACCGATATTTTAGAGAAGAACGGGTTGTCGGCCGAGTTTGTTGGCCGGACTTACGGGCCGGTGCTCAATGAGCTGGCAATGGCCGATGAAATCGATATCGTTTTGACTGCCGATCAACCCGCTGCTGCACTTTTTTCCAAAGACAAGGGGTGGATCGGTGTTGGTAAACTAATGTACAACAGAACGCTGACTTATGTACCGCCCAATTCACCGGTAAAATCACTTGAAGAGCTAAAGGGAAAAACCGTCGGCATTCCGATTGGTGCCGCTGCCGAGCGGATCACCGTTGCCGCGCTCAAACGTGCGGGGCTGGACCCGAAAAAGGATGTGAATATCATCAACCTCGGGATTCGTGAGCAGGGCCCGCTGGTACTCAAGGATAAAGATGCTGAGAAATGGGGTACCATTGACGCGTTGAGTGGTTTTGATCCAACTCCTGCAATCTTTGAAGCCAAGGGTTATATTAATGTTCTCGACGTGGGTAAAGTGTGTTCCCTGGTCCTGATGAATGAGAATTTTATCGCTAAAAATCAGGGTGTTGCCGAGAAATTCATGCAGGCACTTTTTGATGCATATGACTATTATCGCCAGAATGTAGAGCAGGCCAACGGTTGGTTCATGAAAGAAGCAGGACTCAAAGGTGCTGACCAGAAGGCCTGTAATGTTGCAGCCTCCATCGAACCCAATGTCTCGGCAAAAAGCAGAAGTGAGATCAGGGTGACCCTGACTGATGAAGATTATGTAATTCTTGAGGAGGCAGCCGAATTCATGGCGCCGAAAATCAAGAAAAAGGTCGACATGAAGAAGTATGTCACCAATATGTACGCCGAAAAGGCTAAGTGATTGACAAAGTCATAACATTCAGTGTTATTACATAATCGTTTATGATGCTGCAGAAGTAAGTTTCTGCAGCATCATTTTTTAGGCTCAGCTCCAGGCGACTATGGAATATTATGATTTTGCACTGATATTTACGAACTGTTTCTTCAGTATCAAACGGGTTGTAGTTGGCGTCCTTGCCGCAGTGGTCCTTGGCATCACTGCCGGGCTTTTGAGGAGCAGACTGCCCGTCCCGATCAAGTCAAACCGTTTGATCAAATTATTGTTTGAAGCACCGAAGTTCCCTCCGCCGATTGCCTGGATTCCCTTTGTTATTCTTTTTTTCGGCATAGGTGAGATATCCGCCTATGTGATTGTGTTTATCGGCGCCTTTTCGCCAATTTTCACCAACGCATATGAAGGAGCGGAATCAGTCCCACTGGCCCTGAGAAATGCCGGCCGCTCACTTGAGATTTCAGGGATCAAGTACCTCTATTCAATCATATTCATGGCCTCACTGCCCCAGATATTTACCGGGATCAGAGTAGGGGTGAGTATGGGTTGGATGTCGGTGATTGCGGCGGAGATGATCAGTGGTCAGTCGGGTTTGGGCTACTCCATCCAGCTCAACCGGCTTAATATGCAATATGATTTGATGACGGTCGACATCGTACTGATTGGCCTGATCGGATTTCTACTTTTTGAGGGGATCATTTTTCTCCAGAAACGATTAATTCCTTGGCATGAAGAGACTATGAGTTGACCGGTGAATCAACTTTTATAAAGATGAGAGGGTATTGAGTTTGTTTGAGTTCCAGGAAATTTCCCACGCCTATGATGAGTCTGCTGAGAGTCTTATTCTGCAGGGGATCTCATTTGAAGTACGACGGGGCGAATGTGTCGGGTTGACCGGACCATCCGGATCGGGAAAGTCGACGCTTGCGCAGATTGGGGCGGGGTTCATCATACCGAGCAACGGGAGGGTGTTGGTTGATAGCAAAGATCTGACCGGTGTACCCAGCAGGGATGTGGCATTAATCCAGCAGGATTCCGACCTGTTCCCGTGGTTGAAGGTTGCCAAGCAGATCATGTTTGCCCAGGAAGAACGGAGCAATGACGATACCCAGGCTCTGATTGAGCTGGTGAAACTCACGGGGTTTGAAAATCACTACCCAGCTCAGTTGTCGGGCGGTATGAAAAAACGTTTGGCCCTGGCCCGGGCCCTGGCGGTAAAACCGAAACTGTTGATACTCGATGAGTCCTTCTCATCGCTTGATGTTGAATTGAAGACTGAATTGTTCAAGGATTTAAAAACGATCTGGGAACAGACCCAGACAACCATTCTCCTGATAACCCATGATTCTCGGGATCTGGATAATCTTGCCCATCGCGAAGTACGGCTCACCAATCAGCGGCCGGCCGGAGTTTCAGAAATTATCGCATATGCGGCGTATAATAATTGAGTTATTCCGGTGGTGGCTTGAGCATTAATTTCTTTGAAAATATTGGCAGAAAACTGAAGAGAAAGGCATGGGCGATAAACCCAAGAGCGGGTGGTAGTGAAGCCTTGGGATCGTAAAAGAGCAGAATTCCGGCTGCAATCGCCACATTTTTCATCGACAGCGTTATGATGAAGGTGTTGGCGGTTTTGTAGGAAAAGAAAAATGGCAACAGGAGCCGGGCAATGAGGAGAACGCCAAAATCCTGGACGAAGGCCAGCAGGAGCAAGAGCATAAGCTCTGATGATTGCAGGTAATTTATATTGAGACGGCCGACAGCGGTACCAAAGAGTATAAAGACCAGCAGACTCAACGAAAGCATGTTAAGAATTGGCAGGTGTGGTTTAAGGTATTGCTGCAACTGGGGGAGTTTTCGGGTGATGATAAAACTGATCAGCAGCGGTACGGTAACCAGCAGACCGATAACTTTGAATAACGGCACAAAATTGATCGGCAGAATCGATTGACCGAGAATTTTCAGCAGTAGTGGAGTAACAACAGGGGCCAGCGCCATGGAGAAGAATAAAAGAAGAAAGGACAGTTCTTCATCCCCATCCATGGTTTTGCAGAACAGGGGGGCCACGATGGCCGCAGGGGTCAGCGAGCTGAACAGCAGGCCAAATAGAAACTGATTGTCCGATATTAAGGATTGAGCCAGGAGCAGCTGGAGTACCGGGAAAAAGATATAGAGCAGGATCAAGCCAAATACCAGGTCGATCGGTCGGCTCATAACCCGGTGAATTCGTGTCCAGTCTATGGTAAGACCAGCCCAGACCATCAGGAGAAAGAGAAAGACAACGCCCAGTGGCATCATTGAGATAGCCACATAGGGAAAAAGAATTCCGGAGATAATAGCTATTGCGACGGGGATTCCAAATAGTTTAAGCATGAGTGAAGTGAGAGGACCAGGGCGTGGATACGCTGGTACCCTTATGATAATTATTTTTCTGTCAAACTGAAATGTAACAAGAAATGTCAGAGTTTCGTAAAAAAGCCGTCCTGTTGCTGCTCCTGATCATAGTAACATGTTCGGCAGGATTATGGCTATACCATTATAATTCAGCAAACGTACGAAGTGACCAGCAGGGAGAAGACCAACGCACGGTAAAACTGTACTGGTTCATTCCTGACGGGCTACGTTGTGATCCTCAAGTTTTTGATCTGTTTGAGTGGGCTCGAAATGGTGAATTGCCGAACCTGAAGAAAATGATCGATAATGGTAGTTTTGGCTATTCACGACCGGTATTTCCATCCCACACCCCAACCAATTTTGCCACACTCTTAACCGGTTCCACTCCCAAAGTTCATGGGATTGCCGATGGTCCCATGCACATTGAGGGTTATCCTTTGAAAATGGTTTCAAAAGGGGGCTTTAGCTCCGTTGCCAAACGGGTGCCGCCAATCTGGTACACCCTGGAGGAACAGGATACGCATGTTACTTTGATTTCCATGCCCGGCTCGACACCGCCAGAACTCGATACCGGAACCGTAATTCGCGGTCGATGGGGTGGTTGGGGTGTTGACTTCCCCGCCATCATTTTTCATGCGGACAGTGACCAAGAACTTCGCCATTTTCAGGGGTTGGGGCACCGGGTGTTTCATTTCGGACCGGAATTAACCAAGTACGGCAGTTCAGCAGAAGCTCGTGACTGGGACTATGGTCTCCCGGAATCAGCGAGTCCGATCCGGGAAGTAACACTGGAAAACTGGGGGAGCAAGCTTTACGGCCTGCTTTACGACACCAGCGATGACGGGGTGGAAAATTACGATCGGGTACTTTTTTCTCGTGATAAGAAAAGTCTGCTATGCGATCTCGGAGTTGGTGACTGGTCAGAATGGCTGCCGGTCTCTTTGTCCTGGGAGGTGCAAAATGACTATAACATCGCGACACCGAAAAAGATGTCGTGGGAGCGTTCCTTATCCTCGGTACCGGTTGAGACCTCTATGAAGCTCCATGTCATCAAACTCGGAGAGGCCGGTTTCTATCGGATCAGGGTCTTGTATGACAATCTGAATAATTATCTTGCCAAACCCTCATTTGTTGCTGAAGAGTTGGGCGACTTTTTGGAGCCGATGGTTGATTTTGTGGATAATTTTCCTCCCCAGCTGATCTATTATGATGAAGACAAAAAGACGTTCCTTGACGAGTTGAACCTGTCTCTGGACTGGCACCAGTCCATGTCTGTTTACGCCATGGAGAACCTGGACACGGACGTGATAATTCATGATACGTATAGCCCGAACCAGATGCTTACCTCCCGCTGGTGGCTGGGCTACCTTGATCCTAAGAGCCCGCGCTATAACGAAGTAAGCGAGGAAGAGCGTGCATTACTCTGGCAGGAAGTCAAACAGATGTACCGCAAGATCGACGATATCCTCGGCGAAGTCCTCAAACGGCTGCCTGAAGACAGCTACCTGGTTTTAAGCTCGGATCATGGTGCCGTACCATTGCACACCGAGGTACGCCTCAACAACCTGTTTTATCAGCACGGGCTGCTGAACTATCAGCTCGATCAGGTTACCGGTGAGTATATAATAGATTGGCAGCGGACCACGGCTAT
Organism: Desulfobulbaceae bacterium; assembly: GCA_004796425.1. Classification (GTDB taxonomy): domain Bacteria; phylum Desulfobacterota; class Desulfobulbia; order Desulfobulbales; family Desulfocapsaceae; genus MADRE3. Next base: position 17,658 of record QZLB01000113.1, read on the forward strand.
ATATTTGAAAATGGACAACATTTATATCAATCCGGATGGGCTTGATGGTAACTATCAACGGGCCTCGGGCAGTGAATATGAGAAGCTGAGGCACCGGGTGATGGAGATTCTCAATGAGCTTGAAGACGAGAACGGCACTAAGCCGGTGTCGAAAATCGTTAAATGGGAAGATGCGGAGCGATTGCTCTCCCTGCCTGCTGATCGGGTCGGTGACCTGGTGATCGCAAACCTGCCAACCTTTGGCTGGGTGGAGGATATTTCAGCGGATCACGAAGTTTTCAAACGATCGGTGAAAAGCGGTTATAAGCAGGCAATTATCCCGGATGATACTGATGCGTTACTGACCCCGTTTGTGATGGTCGGTCCCGACGTGAAAAAAGGGTTTGAGATTGAGGCTCCAATTCGCCATATTGATCAATATCCAACTTTGATGAAGGTGTTGAACAAGAAGAGTCCCGACTTTGTTGAAGGGACAATCATGACAGAAATATTCCAATAATTGAGAGAAACGTTGAATATACTGATCACGGGTGGTGCGGGTTTTGTTGGCAGTTCCCTTGCCCGATCCTTTAAAGTTGCAGATCCGACTTGTCGGATTACGGTGTTTGATAATTTAAAACGGCGTGGTTCGGAGTTTAACCTGGCAGACTTCAGGGAAATGGGGATCTATTTTGTTCATGGTGATATCAGGTCGCCCTCAGACTTCAACCAGTTGGCTGGTTCGGATTTCGATGTTCTGGTTGAAGCATCGGCAGAGCCGTCCGTGCTGGCGGGTACCGATGGGGAGAGCAGGTATCTGTTTGAAACGAATCTTGGTGGTACCTATAATTGTTTGGAGTTTGCCCGTAAACATGTTCAGCGCGTCATATTCATATCCACCTCAAGGGTTTACTCCATACCTGATCTTCTTGAAGTCCCGCTCAGGGAAGACCCGACCCGGTATGAGATCGACAGTCAGGCGGAGCTTCCGGCAGGGCTCAGTGAAGCCGGGATTGCCGAAAATTTCAGCACCGAGCGTTTCCGGTCACTCTATGGCATGACCAAACGTGCTTCGGAAATGCTGATCCAGGAATATTGCGCCCAGTTTGACCTGGAGGCGGTGATTAATCGCTGTGGCGTGATTGCCGGACCAGGACAATGGGGCAAGACAGATCAAGGGGTGTTTAGCCTCTGGGTCGCGAATCATTTTTTTCAGAAACCACTCACGTATACCGGTTTCAACGGTTTGGGAAAACAGGTAAGAGATCTGTTGCACCCATTGGATCTCTTTGATTTGTTGGAAAAGCAGATCGTGGATATGGGAGATGGCAGCGGTGAAATATATAATGTGGGGGGAGGGCATGCACACTCCGTTTCCCTGATGGAGTATACCCAGATCTGTCGGACGGTTGTCGGCCACGAAATAAGCATCGGTTCCAGGCCTGATACTGCATCGGTTGATATTCCCTATTATGTAAGTGATAACAAACAGGTAGAAAAACGCTACGACTGGAAACCTACACGAGATCCGCAGCTGATTGTTACCCAAATTGCAGGCTGGCTCGAGCAGAACCAAAGGTTGCTCAAGGACTTTTTTTAAAGGATTTTTCATGAAAGATGTCATGGTTATTACCGGTTCAGCTGGTCTGATAGGCAGTGAATCGGTGCAGTATTTTCATCAGCAAGGGTATGAAATTATCGGTATAGACAATAATTACCGACGCTATTTCTTTGGTGAAGATGGATCGACACTGTGGCAGCGGGAACAGCTGGAGAACCAGCTCAACCGATATCACCATTTTGAGACCGATATCAGAGATTATCCGGCAATCGAAAAAATATTTGAGAAGTATTCCACCAGTATCGCGGGGGTGATTCATTGTGCGGCACAACCATCGCATGATTGGGCGGCCCAGGAGCCACATACCGATTTTTCGATTAATGCCACGGGAACGCTCAATTTGCTTGAGGCTACCAGGAAGTATTGCCCTGAAACCACATTCATATTTACTTCAACCAATAAGGTGTACGGCGACACTCCCAACTTCTTACCTCTGGTCGAAACGGAGAAGCGGTGGACGGTCGATGGGAACCATCCCTATGCCGAATTCGGGATCGATGAACAGATGTCCATCGACCAGACCAAGCATTCGGTGTTTGGTGTTTCAAAGGTTGCCGCAGACATTATGGTTCAGGAATACGGGAGATACTTTGGTATGAATGCGGTCTGTTTCAGGGGAGGGTGTTTGACCGGGCCGGCTCATTCAGGGGCAAAGCTGCATGGCTTTCTGGCGTACCTGGTGAAGTGCGCGGTTACGGGTACCCCCTATACCATCCTCGGCTATAAAGGTAAGCAGGTCCGTGACAATATTCATTCAAACGATTTAGTTACCGCCTTTGACTGGACCATTAAGGATCCAAAACCAGGTGCGGTTTACAATATTGGTGGCGGTATAGAGTCGAACTGTTCGATTCTGGAAGCTATTGATACTATTGAACAGATAACCGGCAAACAAATGGATTACAGTATTGCAGAAGATAATCGAATTGGTGATCATATCTGGTGGATCAGTGATCTACGTAAATTTAAACAGGATTACCCGCAATGGCAGCTCAGTTATACCATCGAGTCTATTATCCGTGAGATTTGCGATGAAACGCGGGAACGGCTGAGCGCGTCCAGCTGAACGTGCAACTGATGCTGAGAAAACTTAAAAATTTATTCCACAAACCCACGCTTGTTCAGTCGGGAGAGCCTCCGGAAATCCTTCTGCTGACCGCTCCCCCGTGGGGTACCCACAATCCACCGACTGGACTTGCCTACCTCTCTACCTACCTCAAAGCACACGGAGTCAAGGTCTCGGTCTTTGATGCAAATATCGAGTTTTACCGAAGGATCAACCCGGAAAATCACCGACTCTGGCTCCCGGAAAATAAAAAGTGGTGGGCAACGGATGAATCATTTGAGGAGTTGCGCGTCCGTTTTACTGATCAACTTGACTGGATTGCTCATCGTGTAGTGTCCAGCAAGGCTCCGGTGGTTGGTTTTTCAGTCGTCGATCCCAAGGAGCGGATGACTATTGAAATTGTTAAACGGATTATCAAGCGTAAGCCCGAAACCAGAATCATTATGGGGGGACCGGCAATTTCGACCCCCGAGCAGCGGGATATTTTCTGCCGCAGACTACCCGGTCTGATCGATTTTTTTGTTGAGGGACCAGGTGAAGCGGCCCTGTTGGAGATCATGAAGCGCTATCGAACGAGTGGCTTTACAGCAAATCCCGGACGAGCTTCAAGTCCCGAGATCGTCAGTCTTCCCATCGAGTCACTGGATGAGATTCCACATCCTCGCTACGATGAGTTTGACTTCAGCCTCTATGACGGTGGTGGCTTTTTTGTCGAATGGTCACGTGGTTGTATCAGCTCATGTGCATACTGCAAAGGGCGTCACTTGCTGGGACCGTACCGAATGAAAAAAGCGACCGCGATTTTGGCGGAGTTGGACTATCTCTATGAACGGTTCGGTTTCAAGCACTTTATTGTCTGCGATAACCTGTTCAACGGCAACACCAGAGAGCTTGAAAAACTATGCGATCTCTTAATTGAGCGTTCGTACCCATTCACCTGGGAGGGCCAGGCAATACCCTATAAACGGATGACCAAATCGCTCATGGAGAAACTGAAGCAGGCTGGCTGTCAGAAAGTGCAGTGGGGTATCGAATCGGGCTCGGATACCTTGCTGAAGAATGTGGGCAAAGGCAAAGTTTTTGCAATTGAGGATGCCCGCCAGGTTTTGCAGGATTCACATGAAGCCGGTTTAATCAATGAGATATTCATCATCGTCGGGTTGCCTGGGGAAAACGAGGCGGAATTTCAGAAAACCATGAGCTTTTTCAGAGATAATCGCGCCTACATTGATGTGATAAAGTCGATCAACACGCTTCATCTGGTTCACGGGACTGATTTGTTCAACCACGCCTCAGACCGATTTGATCTTGAGCTTCCCGCTGAGGATATCTGGTATTATGACTGGTCGAGCCGTGATGGTCAGAACAACTATGCGCTCCGGCTCGAACGGGCAAAACGATTGATCGCATTTGCTGAGGAGCTGCAGATACCGGTTTTGGAAAACAATTTGTATGAAGGATAGTCTATCGGCAATGACCACTGAGAAGGAACGGGAGTAATGGTAACAAGAAAAAATATGGCGATGATGCTCAGTGCAGTATTCATCATCCTGGCAGGGGTTGGTACCACTTATTTATTGTGGAAACCTGAACCGCAGTCAGCTGAGTGGCGTAATTCCACCGACAAGGCAACCATCAGCTGGGAGTCAACCAATCGGATTACCCCGCATCAGACGACGCTGGTAAGCAGGCCCTATAATATAGTGCTGGTAACGGTGAACCTGCTCAGGGTCGATCACCTCAGTGTATACGGCTATGGCAGGCCAACGACACCAGCCATGGAAGAATTGGCCCAGGAGTCTTTTGTTTTTTCAAATATGTTCACCAATGCCGATTACACCATGCCCAATATGATGTCTATCATCACCTCGCTGTATCCTCCCGCTCATGGGGTCTTTGATGCTTTTAAAGACGAGCTTTCTTCCCGAATTTCTACGTTGGGCCAAATCTTGAAAATCTCAGGGTACGATACCTCATGGTATGCCCTTCAGATGCCGCACCTTGATGTAAATGTCGGCTTTGGCAGAGGGTATGATACGATTGTGGAACTGCAGAAGGACTACTCGAATGTCCATGACATTACCGAATGGATCAAAGGACGCACCGATTCACCCTTTTTTATTGGTATCAATTCCCGCTCCATTCATCCCCCTTACATACCGCCCCCAGAGTTTAAGGACGCCTTTGCCGACGGTGGATCCAAAGGAGAAATGGCATCTACCGAAGAGGAGTTTAACCGGGAATGGTACTATAATATCCTGGAGTTGATGGAAACCCCGGGATCAGTGATGGATGGGGTTATCAGCAAAGAAACGATCGAGGCAAATCCAGAGGTATTCAATGGTGAATATGCGGCCAGAAAGATCTTCCGCATTCAGGACCTGATGCCGGAGGACAAGAAGATCCGTTTTGGCTTTACCCACATGATGACCTTTCTCGCTATGGTTGATCCGGGTAACCCCGACAACCTGGAGTATGCGGTTTCACTATATGATGCTTGTATCCTGGGGATCGATCAGAAACTGGTATTACCTATCCTCGATGCGCTGAAAGAGAGTGGCCATTATGACGATACCATCATTATCATCACGGGCGACCATGGGGAGTCGCTTGGTGAGCACCTCTATGTAGGTCACAATAACAATTTCTATGAACAACTGTTGCATGTCCCGTTGATAATCAGGTATCCCGAGCTTGATCGTCGCGTTAATATTGGTCATATGGCGCAGAGTGTTGATATCATGCCAACGCTGCTTGAGCTCATCGATATAAAAAAGCCCTTTCATACCCAGGGTAAGAGCTTGACGCCAGCCATGGAAGATACCGGTTCAAAGCCGATTAATGATTTTGTGTATGGGGCAAAAAGAGCCCAGGCCTATGTGCGAAACCAGGATTGGAAACTGGTGATTGATCTGGAACGGGACAAGTCTGAGAAAATCTGCAAATGGGCGCGACTGTACAATATCAAAAACGATCCCGGTGAGCGGACGAACCTCTGCCGGGAGGAGACCGAACAATTGGAAGCAATGCTCAATGAGCTCGTGACCCATTTAGATACCACCCCGAAATATATCGACAAAGAGTATCAGTTTATCCCAGAAATCGATGAAAAGACCAGGAAGAGAATCAAGGAAACCGGCTACTGGTAATGAGGTTAGGTGACTGCAGGTTGTTTGTTTTGAGAAGAAAAAGTTATCCAGTGAGTAAGCCACTACCGGTAATTGAACCATGCACTTAATACCAAAAACTATTCTAATCCTGTTTGGCCTGTTTCTCCTCGTCGGGCAGCGTCCATCAGATCTCAAGGGCGAGGAAACCTTACCCAATATCATTTATATCTGGATCGATACCCTGCGTGCTGATGGTCTCGGGTTTTATGGCAACGAGCGTGAGCTTTCTCCCAATCTGGACCAACTTGCCGAAGAATCAATTGTGTTCATGAATCAACACACGCCACATACGGTTACGCTTTCCAGTTTTTCCTCGATCATCACCGGCTTGTACCCCTTTTCACATGGCGTTTTAAATATCTCCAAAGACAAATTGCCGATCCAGGTGAAGACTTTTGCCCAAGTGCTCAAGATGCACGGCTACCAGACCTCCTGGTTTGGCCCACTTGAAGATCCCCATCTGGACCCTGAGGTCGGTTTTGGCTGGGGCTTTGATAAGATCGATGAGTTTGACAGCAATTTTGGCCTCGCCTTCGGCACCGATAAAATTCTGCAGGAAATCGAACGGCTGAAAGATCAGCGTTTTTTTATCAATTTTCATACCTATTTCGTTCATGCGCCCTATATCCCTTCGGAAGAGTACCGATTTGCCTTTACCGAAAAGAAAGATTACGGGGTAATTGAGAGTTGGGAAGGGATCGAAGCGGCAACGGTACGGAATATAAAACAAGCAATTGAAACAGAGGATGGCATGGCCTATTGGATCCTCGAAAAAGAACTCGCGGACGAAATGCGCGAAGCAGACCTGTTCACTGATGATTACAGAACGTCCGCCCGGAAGATTCAGGACTATTTACTGGAAAGAAATCTGTTCCACCGCTATAACAATATCTTCTCGCTTTCATACCAGAATAGTATTGACCAGTCGAACCCGGAAGTTCTCGAGTACGTCCGGGCGCTCTATGATGCAACTGTTCTTGAGTTCGACCAGGAAGTGATCGGGCCGTTGGTTGAACGGCTGAAGGAAATGGGACTTTATGACAAGACCATGATCATTGTCTGCTCAGATCATGGTGAGGAATTTGGTGAACATGGAGAGCTTGGTCATGGTAGAAGCCTGTATCAGGAGGTAACCCACGTCCCGTTCTTTTTCAAACCCGCCGGTGACCATGTTCATCAGAAGATTTATGAGCGCAGCCAGACTGTTGATATCATGCCGACGATTCTTGATCTGATTGGCATCAGGATTCCCCATCAAATTGATGGTCAGGGTAAAAATTTTGCCCCGTTGATTCGGAACGAGGCAGGATTTGAACCACGAAAGTATTTGTACGGCCAGATGAACTATCATGAATCTATCAGCTCAGATGATTGGAAGCTTCATATATTCAGGGGATATCACGAGCTGCCGTGGTTTGGAGAAGCGATCAATATCGCGATCTTTGGCAAGCGGGAGTTGTTCAATGTAAAAAATGATCCCACGGAGCAGATCAATTTGCTAAAGAAACAACAACTCGTGGGCAAGTCGCTGACCAAAGAGCTGAGAGAATGGAAGGACAGTTTGAGACGGTTCCAGACCGAAGTATACGAATTCCAACCAAATATTGATGAGCAAACCAAGGACCGGATCAAGAAGACGGGTTACTGGTAAGCTTCAGTTGATTGATGTCTCAAAGAAAGGGATCGATTCTGAACGATTCTGATGTAAAAAGATGATCTGGGGGTAATGAGATGAGGATCTGCCTGGCGGTCTGTCTGTATGAAGCCTCTGATTTCTATCCAACAATCATCGCCTCTATTACCGGACAAACCCTGAAAGCCGATGAGATCCTGATCGTAGATGATGGGTCCAGCCAGTCTTTGGCTCCGCTGCTTGAACAGATCCCGCTTGCCCGATGTATTACCCATGAGCAGAACCAGGGAATTGGTGCGGCTCGAAATAGCGCCCTCCAACACTGCACTGCAGATATTCTGGTATTTCTGGATGCCGATGCACTGGCCTCACCCGACTACCTCGAACAAATCATAAAACCGTTCAGTGATGAACAGGTGGCTGGTGTAAACGGGCAGGGAGTTGAGGTCATTCAGGAATCAATCTACGACTGGTTCAGAAAGGCGGTGCTCTTTCAGCACTGGGGAGCCACAGACAGAGATTCGGTTCCCTTTCTTTTTGGTATGACGGCGGCCTATCGTACCGCAGCACTGCTCGAGGTTGGCGGGTTTGATCAGCGGTTTCAGGTAAGTGGAGAGGACATGGACGTTTCCTATCGGCTTCGTACTCGTGGCTACCGCCTGGTATATCGGAGTGGCGTTACCGTCAAACATCAACGAAGAGATACTGCAAAATCTATTGAAAAGATGGTATATCGACACTGCTGCTGGGGGTTCGCGGCCCAGCGAAAAAATCGTTGTTATGAGAATAAGCTCTCGTTGGCTGCAAGTGGGCTGGTATTTATCACGCAACTCCTCAGGGGGGTAAGAACGGCCCAGCCAGGTTATTCTCTTCTGGTTGTTAAACTGCACCTGGTTATCATCCGGGCCTGGTTTTCCTCGGCTGCAGTTGCCAACCAATTGGAAAACAATCATCAGGGCGAAGTTGTCAGCCCCCATAATGTCTGGGAAGGGCATCAGAAAAATGCTGACTAAACTTGCATTGGGGTGTTGTTTTATCATCTTTTTCATTTGTGTCCTGGGGATTGTTCTTGAGGCACCATTCCGGATTTATCTGTATTTACAGAGGAATCGGCGGGTTGAGCGACCTCACCATGATGAAGCAGCACAGCCCCGAAAAAAACCTTATTTCCACCTGATCCAGCTCCCCGTTTTTAATGAAGATTTCTCACTGGTTGCTCAGTTGCTGCAATCCGCTGTAACACTTGAATATCCGAAAGATCGAATGATGGTCCAATTACTCGATGATTCTGATGACCCCCTCCTGTCAAAAAAGATCAAGACACTGGTTGAAGATCTCAGTATGGCAGCTCCCGATCTGCAACTCTGCTACCTTCATCGCACGGAGCGTAAAGATTTTAAGGCGGGGAATTTGAATCATGGCCTAATTACTGCACAATCCGTGCTGGAGAAAAAGGGGATTGTGGGTTCTGCGAGGTCGCACGAGGTACTCATCTCAATTTTTGATGCCGATTTTGTTGTACCCACGGATTATTTAGACAAAGTTGAACAGTGGTTTTCAGAGACCGGGGTTGGGGTGGTGCAAACAGGTATCGATTTCTATAATCGCCACGCATCTCACTACCACCAGGCAATCGCCGTCTTTCAGGATAATCTGCATAAAAGGGATTTCAGCGTACGAAGTGCGTGTGGTCATCTGAGCACCTTTCGCGGCTCAGCGGGAACAATTCGCATGCAAATGTTGGCAGCATATGGCTTCTGGGCAGGGGATACCCAGATCGAGGATGTTGACCTGAGCTTTTGCGCCCAGGCTGACGGTTGGCGGGTGGTGTACGATTCGAGTATCTGTTGCTCAAGCAGTCTGCCGTCCGGAGCCAATGAATATAAATTACAGCAGCGTTCCTGGGTGAAAGGTTTGATGGAGGTAATGAAAAAGAACCTACACCCACTTATTACTTCAAAACATCTCGGGATGTCTCAAAAACTGTTTGGTGTGGAATTTTTCGCGCTTTTCGCCCTTCAACCACTATTTATGGTAATTTCTCACCTGCTGATCATTCCGACATGTTTATTCTGGCACATACTCGGCCAACCATTTTCACTTGATGTGACAGCGCTCCTCATTTTCGGCTTGCTCTGGGTCTCTCACATTCCATTTTTAAGCGTCTCAGCCAGGGATATTGGTGTAGAAGGAAGTGAGCGAGCATTAGATGGAATCACCCAAATGATTCGCTCATTCTTCATCATGGTCGGGCTTTTTTCTGCCTTGACCTTCGGGCTCATTGAAGGGCTTGCGGGCAGGCGAGTGCATCGAGACCGGACCATCAAACGAAATGGGGAAAAAGATGACACCGCTTATCCCGAGGTGTCGACAAAAGGTAGTCAGTTACTTAAAACGATCTGGTACTTCGAACTCCTGGTGGCAGGAAATAGTCTCGTCACACCTTTTTTTCTGCTCTCTCTGGACCATACATCCACCGCGCTGATCTATCTGATTCCGGCTGTGATCTATCCCGTGCAGGCTTTCTGGTCCTATTCCCTGCTAAGAAAAGGTTGAGCTGAGGGATGCGTGTAATCAAAAAAGCTTACTTGTTATTGAACTGGCTCATCTCCGATAAATGCTGGTAGAGCATTTGCTCGAGTTCATAAGCTTTTCTACCGTTTTGTTCGATCAGGTTCGTCTGTTCCAGGGGGTCTGATTGCAGGTTGTAAAGCTCTCGTGCTTCCGTGTCGAGGGACAGAATTAGCTTCCAGCCATCACTGGTATTGACCGCCCGTTTGAAACTTTGCAACAGGTAGTCGGTTTCGGAAAAACCAATGAGCTCAATAGATTCACCCTGCATGAGTGGTATCAGGCTGACTCCTTCAAATTGTTTCATACTGATTTCATCAGTGATGTTAAGGGCATCGAGTACCGTCGGGGCGATATCCAAGGTTCGAACGAGTTGATTCGTACGACCTTTCAGCCCGGGAATATGGATCAGCAGCGGTACCTGGATGAGTTCCTGGTATAGACTGAAGCCATGGTCGATCCTGCCATGTTGGTTATACTCATTTCCGGATCCGGAAGAGATCACGATGATAGTATCATCCATCAATTTCATGCTCTCAAGCTGGTCTATAAATGCGCCGAACCGCGCATCGGCCGCAGCAATTTTGGCATCATAAACTGAACGGAGAAAGGCGAAGTCCTCATCGCTGAGGCTGACCGTACCATTATCAATATTACTACTGCGCAGGTCCCAATATTCCTCGGGACTACCGGTTAATGGACCGCTATAATCTTTTTTCAGGAACCGCTCTGCTTGTTTCTGGTCCAATGGAAAGCGGCCATGTACGTCAAAGCCCTGGATAAAAAGGAAGAACCGGTTCTGGTGATGCTCCTGCAGCCACTTCAGGGCGCGGGGCATTGTCTCATCGAAACCGGCGAAATCAATCTCATCAAAATAGGTATCAAAACCGAGATCGTAGCCAAACTTACTTGAAACACCGGCACCACCAGTAAAACCTGCTGTTGTGTAGCCATGACGTTTGAGTATCTGGGCGAGAGTCGTGACCTGGGGGGAGAGTTCATCAAGCTTTGAAAGCTTTTGAGAGTCATTCGTTATCTCACTGTACTTATTCGTAATACCGTGTTGGCTGGGATACAGAGAGGTAAACCAGGTCATGAAAACGGGCAGGGTCCACGAAGATGGGCTGAGTGCATTCTCAAATAGAAAATTCTGTTCACCAAATTGGTCCAAATTGGGAGTGGTGCCTACCGGGTATCCGTAACTACCGACGTGGTTTGAGCCAAGCGGTTCAAAACCGACTAGAATGACATTATAGGCACCAGCCGGCTCTGCTGTTTCTGTTGGTGCCAATTCGGGTTTCAGGTAGTTGGTAGGTTGCAGCCGGCTCTCATTTGAGGGTATCAGGCTGATTGGCTCGGGTGAGTCGTCAACGATAATGGACTGGGCAAGAGAAAGTACGGTTTCCTCAACAAATTCGGCAGCGGGGAGAAAATAATCCAAACGGACCAGGGACTGTTCTGCAGGGTTATAGATAAAAGTGACAAACCCTTTGTGAACAATCTGATCCTGCGGCAGAGCCCCATACGTATAGCGCTTACTACTGGCAATGAGAAACAAGGGGGCCTGTTGGTTGCCAAAGTTTAAGGTCTGATATTTTGGTCTCAGTTCAACCGGATATTCTACAGCATTGGTAACCATTCCCGGATAAGGCGAGGGAAGGTTGTTGTAAAGTGAAGTGATGATGTTAAGCCGTTCAGCGGTAATTCGGGCGGCTTCTTCGGGATCAACGGGTTTGATGATTTCACATTTAAGCATACCCTGGTTGTTGACCGCCCGGATGGTTTGAAAAGACCTCTGCTTACCCTTTCTGCTACTGTTTTTTTCGATCTGGTAGTCAAGGGCGTCGGGAATTATCAAACCGGTTAGTTTCGTGAGCGCGGCTTGTTCTTGGTTTTCAGAGCAAGCACCGAGCGCCAGGCAAAAGGCTATGGCCATCAAAACGGGTAATGGGATGGGTGAAAAACTTTTCATAAGGCTGATTATCTCGTAACTTTTTGTATCACTGTAAATAATGGAATTTGGCAGGTGTGCGATCTAATTTTCCACAATGGTAGGGGGTATTTCTATTGGTTGGGCCGTTTGTCTTTGGTCTCGATTTCACCATTTTCAAAGTCACCACAGATATGCTGTGTTCCTCCCGGAGCAGTTTCGCACCCGTAGCCCTGAGGTTGCCCTGCCACCCAGGTACTCAGGGTGATCGAACCGTCGGGCCATTTCATTACACCTTTACCATGCATATCGCCATGCTTCCATTGCCCGGAGTAGGTTGTATTGTTGGCAAAGGTGGCGGAGCCGGTACCGTGCGGACGTTCTTTTTGGAGTTGGCCGACGTACACCATTTCATCCGGTATACTCAGCGTTCCAAAAGGACCGATCTGCCCCTGATCAAATGTTCCGGAGAAATAGCCACCATCGGAAAAATCGAGCCTGCCATTACCGTGCGGGACACCATCAACGAATTGGCCGGAGTAGGTATCGCCAGAGGGGGTTTTAATGGTGCCGAAACCATTATATTTGGTTTCGGAAAATTCACCGACATAGACTCTGCCATCGGGATAAATCTCGGTACCAAACCCCTCACCCCTCCCTGCCAGGAATTCAACGAGCACGATATTTCCATTGGCCTGCGTTCCCTTGCCGAAACCGTGAGGCTTGCCATCTTGCCAGAGCCCTTCATAGCGATGACCCTCTATTTCAAAGATACCGTAGCCATTTTTACAATCACCTTTCAGACAGTCTGCCAGGACATTGAGAGGGAAAAGCATTAGCAGGCTGCAAAAGAGTAGTTTTTTCATCCTGTTTTTCCTCTGGTAAAACGCAAATAGCCATCAATTGTTCCGTTCCCTGTTACGATTAGACAGATCATAGTACCATACTTTACCTCGGCTTTTTTGATTTTTTTAGGTTAGGTAACCAACAGGATTAAGGCGCAAAAAGAGAAAATGTTCAACAATCTGTTAAAAAAGGAATTTAATTTTACGGCCTGTTTTGCTAGATAGTACTGACGGTTGTGCATTTCCATATTCGACAAGGATTCCAAGGATATTCCATATATGACCAGCAGGACCTTTTATCATCGACTGTTCGTGAGCATTATGTTCCTGGCTGGCGTGTTTGGTATACTCACCCATGGTGTTGCCCGACCCCTGCTTAAAAGCGGGAAGATTGAGGAGTCGGAAACCTGGTCCGGACTGGTAGAAATTACTGGAGATATAACAATACCAGCTGGAATTACGGTGACGATAATGCCCGGGACGACGGTCGCTATCAGGGCCAATAGTGATGACCAGCAGCGGGGTGGTGACCACATTATCGATGAGATTACCAACCAGGATCCAAGTGCACGGGCCGAATACACCAGAACCCATATCAGTATTGACATTTCGGGTTCTCTGGTTGCCGCAGGGAAACACGATCAACCAATCCGATTTACTTCTTCCCATCCGTTTCCCCGCCATACCGATTGGGATGGCATAAAGTTTTTGAAAGGCAGCAGTGGTATTTTGAAGCACTGTGTTGTCGAATGGGCTCATACCGGGCCGGCACTGCATGATACCGATGATGTCGTGGTTTCTCACTCGATTATCAGACACATCTTCTGGGGAGGCCTTCATGCCTTTCGCAATCAGCCACTTTTTGAGTTCAATTATCTTGACGATATCGGGCATGAAGCATTCGATACACATCGGGCAAGCCCGGTCATCAGGCATAATGTGATTCTCAGGGCTCGAAATGCCTTTGTCTTTAATCATTATCATGTGCAGTCGGGAAAACCGGTGGTGTTTGAAGATAATATCGTCCGTGACTGCAGTAATATGGGGCAGTTACAGGAGAATAATTACTCGATGATCCGACGAAATATCTTTGTTGGCTCGGACAGAAAAATCGGGCCGTGGGTCTATCAGGGTTTTGTGCTTGATGCGGAACCTCATTCGGTGGGTATGGGGCTTGCCGATAATGTGCGAGTAACCATAGAAGACAATCGATTTGCCGGGATTTCAGGTTTCCCGATCTACTATGAAAGGATCGGCCCCAACGGCGGTATCGGGCATACGACAAAAACTCCGGAACCGTTCGAGATTATCGGCGCCCAGTCGGTTCGCATCGCCCGCAATGTGTTTTGGGGAGAAGGAGCGGAACCATCGCTGAAGATGCTGAGGGAGCAGATTCCTGATATTGAGATCACCAGGAATACGATCCAGCCGCCTGGTCATTAACAAGGATTGTAGACGATGAACGCGCCAATAATAATTATCGGGATGCATCGTTCCGGGACCACATTGGTGGCCCGGTTGCTGGAGGCGTATGGAGTCTATTGGGGGAGTGTTACCGACAACTATAATGAAGCGGTCAGTTTCCAGGTCATTAATGACCTGTTGATGGGGGTTGATGGTTGTGCCTGGGATGACGGATACTGTCTTGACCACTCATTCAGTTTACCGCTCAGGCTGCAGCGTGGGCAGGAAATGGTGAAGGCCATAGTAGATGAGCAGTTCATGGATCTTTATTTCCGGAATCACCAGAACCGGGAACCACGTGATACTGGTGAGCTGGGAGTATGGGGATTTAAAGATCCGCGCAATACGTATACACTGCCGGTCTGGCTCCACCGGTTTCCGCAGGCCAAAGTTATCCATGTGATCAGAAACGGGATAGATGTTGCGCGGAGTCTTCATAAGCGAGAGACCACACGGCCAGAAGGGCAGGCTCATCCCCATTACTCGGAGCGGTGTCAAACACTTGAGGGATGTTTGGAACTGTGGACTCACTATGTGAGACGGGCAGAGAGGCACCCACCTGAGTCGAGTATGCTGTTTCGCCTCTATTACGAAGATCTGCTTGAAAATCCCAGGGGCCAGATGGCGAAGCTGGCAGAATATCTGGAGCTGGACGAAAAAGCGCTTGATCAAACAGTTTTCAATCAGCTTGATGTAAGCAGACGATTTGCCTTTTTGGCCGCATCAGATGTTGTTGATCAGCGTTTTGCTGAAAAAGCACAAACCCACGAGCTCATGACCGAGTTGTATCAGGATCGGCTGAGCCGGACACTATCAGATAATTGAGTGAGAATTTGCCTGATTACAAATCGTTAAAAAGAGGATGGTCGGTCAGCCTGACTTTTGCCCTGCATGATTTCCAGAGCCAGTATCTTGATTCGATACTCGGTTTTATATGGGCGTTGATAAAACCGTTGGTACTTTCCGGGGTATATGTCGTGATCTTTTCCTCTGTTGTTCCTCCCCAGGGCGAGGATGGTGAAAGTCTTTACCATTTTGGGCTCTGGGTCGTGTCTGGTATGTTGCCATGGTTTGTGATTCAGGAGTCGATCCATCGAGGTACGTTTGTCTTTCTTGATAGCGCCCACCTCATTCGCAACCACCAGGTTCCGCTCTACGTGCTACCATTGCAACTGGTCGTTTCTGCCACCATCTCAGGCTTACTGGCCCTGCCCGTTTTTATACTCTTGAAACTCCTGCTGGGTGGCGGAGTCAATTTGAGTTATCTGAGCATCGTGTTGATAATTCCCCTGCAGTTATTGTTTTGTTTTGGGATAACCCTGATCACTTCCTCACTTACCGTTTTTATCCGGGATGTGAATCATATGGTGATCGCCTTACTGACAATCTGGTTTTTTGCCTCCCCCATCGTTTTTCCGCTGGAAGGGCTTCCCTGGTTGTTGCAGCAGTATTGGCTCAATCCGATGGTGAGTATCACCAGCTTATACCGGCAGTCACTCTTGTTGGGCTGTTTTCCGCCGGCCGCAGACTGGTTTTGGCTGGTACTGCATGTTTCGGCGGTATTGCTGGTGGGGAGTTGGGTGTATACCAGGGTCCAGGCGGTAATTACCGATTGGGTCTGAACGAAGGTGGAGGTCCAGATGCATAATACGCTGCATGTTACAGGAGAGAAATGACAGCGATACAGGTTAAAAATCTCAGCAAAGCGTACCACACCAAGATTTCATCGAGAAGGGTATTGCTTCGGTTGCTTACCGGCCAGGAAGAAAGCCTGCAGGGCGAGGAGCAGAGTCTGGCGCTCAGTGAACTGAGCTTTGATGTGCCAACAGGCCAATGTCTTGGCATCATTGGCCGCAATGGGTCGGGAAAGTCGACGCTTCTGAGGATTCTGGCCGGAATTGTCAATCCGACCAGTGGTACCGTGGCGGTGAACGGTCGTCTGTCAACGGTTCTTGATATCCAAAGTGGTCTGAACCCGCGGATGAGCGGCAGGCAGAACATCTACATCAAAGGAGCACTCTATGGGTTGGGAAAAGCAGAAATAAACTCGCGACTCGATCAGATAATCTCTTTTTCCGGACTCTCGGAATACATTGACTACCCGATTCATACCTATTCGACCGGAATGATCATCCGGTTGGGTTTTGCTATAGCCATGCATATGGATTTTGACATTTTATTGATGGACGAGATCCTGTCTGTCGGTGATATGGTTTTCCAGCGACAATGTCTCTCCCGAATTAAGCAGTTTCTCTCGGAAGGCAAGACAATTGTCCTGGCCACCCACAATCTGGGGGATGTCTCGGCCCTGTGTCAGCGTGTGCTGTTTCTTGAGCAGGGCAGGATCAGACACGATGGTATGACCGAATCGGTATTAAAGGAGTATTGGGATATTTGTGAAAAGGAACAGAACAAAATACCCCGTGCCCTGCATCCGTTCAATCCGGAAAATCTCTACGGAACGGATACCAAAGATATCAGCATCACACAGGTCTCAATCAGGGGCGAAGCGGGTGCGGAGACGACCGCATTTGCCACTGGAGATGCAATGGAAATTAGAATCGGGTACCACTGCCGCTCACCGGTCGAGAATCCGCTTTTCAGAGTGCAGTTCTTCAGAAATGATGGTCTATTTGTCCACGGTACCAATACCGCTCGAGCCGGCCTTGAAGTTGGCCGGTTGGAAAGCAATGGCGAAGTGCGTTTGAAGTACGATACCATTCACTTCCTCGAAGGAGATTATTATCTCAGTATTGGTATCTGGCCCGATGAATATTCAAGCACGTTTACCGACATTGCCTATGATTGTCACCAGTGGTCCTATGTGATTCAGGTTACCAGTAAGCGTGAAGACGGAGGGGGGATTATCAGCAATCCCTGTTCGTGGGAAGTTGTTGAGGCAACGAATAAGAATCGCTGATATAGAACGTTATCAATGGGGAGAATAATAGATTCCCCAACCAGAGGTTAACAATAATGACGCAGAAAGTGTTTCTTGGCAATGCACCATGGAAAAAACCCGGCTACTACGGTGTGCGGGCTGGCTCCAGGTGGCCTCATTTTGAAGTAAATACCAATCGATACATGCCGTTTCCGTTCCAGCTTGCGTATGCAGCAGCATTGCTGGAAAAGGAAGGGTTTGAGGTGTTGTTGGTCGATGCAATTGGTGAGGATATTGATGAAGCGCAATTTATTTCCAGAATTGTTGATTTTGATCCGGCAATCATTCTGCTTGAAGTTTCCACACCATCGTTCAACGGTGACTTGAAGATTGCCCAGCAGATTGATAGCCGGCGAGACAAGCAATCTCTTCTCGCTTTTTGCGGTCCTCACGCACCCATGGGAGAGCCTGCTTTTCTGGATGTTCACCCCTATATCGACCTGGTACTGGTTGGTGAATACGAGCTGACCCTGCTCAATGTTGCCCGGGCCTTAAATGACAAGCGCGCCTTGACGGAGGTGCCCGGGATCCTGTTTCGTGATGATCAGAACCAGATACACGCGACCGGCGATGGTGAAATCATCGAAGATATAGACAGTCTCCCCTGGCCAGCCCGGCATTTTTTACCGATGGATCGATACTTTGACAATCCGGGCTCAATTCCAGAGCCCGCTCTGCAGATGTGGGCCAGCCGGGGATGTCCCTTTAAATGCAGCTATTGTATCTGGCCCCAATTGCTTGGTGGCAACCGGTATCGCCCACGAGCCCCCCATCATATTTTGGACGAGATAGAGGCGGTCTGCGCGGAGTATGGCCATAAATCGATCTATTTCGATGATGATACCTTCAACATCGGCAAAAAGCGGATGCTGGAATTCTGCCGGGAGAAAAACAGGCGCGGGTTGGATCTCCCCTGGGCAATTATGGCCCGGGCGGACCTGATGGACCGGGAAATTCTTGAGGCGATGCAGGGGTCGGGACTAAAGGCAGTGAAGTACGGGGTTGAATCAGCCAGTCAAACCTTGCTTGAACGGGTTGATAAGCAGATGAACCTGGAGAAAACGATTGAAAACATCGAACTGACAAAGTCCATGGGCATCAAGGTTCACCTCACCTTTATGTTCGGGATACCCGGTGAAACGCAGCAGAGCGTGGAGGAGACCGTAAAGCTTGCCAAGCGACTTGATCCGGAATCGGTCCAGTTCTCGATCATGACACCGCTGCCTGGTACCCGGATATACGATGAATTACTGGCCAAAGGGCATTTGAAAGTTTCGGACTGGGAAAAACTCGATGGCTATTTTTCTGCAGTGGTCCGAACTGAGGAAATGACAGCGGCTCAATTGGAAGAGGCCGTGAAGTATGCCTGGAGGAGTTGGGGGCGACACAAGGCCAAGAAGGGTTTCACGCTTGATGAGCTGTGGTATGGACTGAAGCAGGTTCCACGATATTGCCTTAATCCGGGAGCAGCCTGGCGACAGGTAAAGAGAATTATGGGCTGAAAACGGGTGGGAAAGTTATTTAGTTCACTATTTATTAGTTTTTGTACATTGTTAACTCGCGTGGAAATTGGTAGAATTTGTAAAGAGAGAAGGGGGTTGCCGGTTTAACGTCTAGGTTTTTCTGGCTGAGTGATGGACAGGCTTTTGATTGAAAGAGACAGGGATTATGTCAAAATTAACATTGGATGGACTCACAACACTTGAATCACGGCGTATATCTGTGGTTGGGGGAGAAAGTGTTGAGCAAGCCAGGGAACGGATCGATGATACGCTGCGGGCTTTTGTTGAAACAACCACCACACACCAGGCACTGAAAAATTATATACGTACGGCGCATGATATCCTGCTGAGCAAGAATGCTAAGCGGGTGCGCTCCATTTTTCCGGTATTAATCGCTGAAGAGTGCGGGCTTGATTTACAGGAATGCACTCATTATGGAATTTCCATAGAGTTTTTGCACTATGCGTCGCTGATCCACGATGATGTGATTGATGAGGATCATGAGCGTCGTGGTATTAAGACACTCAATGCCAGGTTCCCCAACTCGCATGCGGTTCTGATTGGCGATTATATGACCTCCGTGGTTATTGAATTTGCCCTGGAATTCGAACACAGCGATAAAGTGATACGGGCCATCGTTGATACCTCTAAAAGCCTGGTGACCGGCCTGGTTATTGAGCAGACCGTGATGCCGACTCAAGCCAGTCGGGAGACCTATCTTGAAATGGCAGCGCTGAAAACCGGTTCGCTCTTTGAACTTGCCACCGGGTTGCCATTTATTAATCATCAGAATTTTGAGAAAGCCCGAGAGTTTGGCAGGATATTCGGAATCTTGTTCCAGGTCTATGATGACTATACTGATCGGACCACTGATGATCGGTATTACAACATTTTCCATATCCTGGAAGAGGAAGAGATCAGTCAGCTCTGGGAGGAGTATTATCAGCGGCTTCTGTATCTTGCAAAAGAAGTGGGTGTTGAGAACGTCCTTTCCGTGATGATCAAATACCTCCAGTCCAAAGGGTATTTTCAAGATACATTGTCCTCGGGTATCACCCTGTTCAAAGTATAATCTCGGTCACACCCGCTGAGCAAAGAGAGCGCTAACTCAACTTCTCCCATGTTTCCAGTTAACAACCGGCCATTACAACTGTGCACAGGAATAACTCCATGTTCTGGGAATGGAGCGTCGTACTATGTATAGCTTTCTGCGCAGAAACCTTGAGCTTGCCGGCGTTCTTGATGGAGAAACAGGTTTTGTAGGTCCAGAGCTTCTGCAGATAGATCTTACCAATAATTGCAATAATAATTGTATTGCCTGTTGGTGTCGTTCACCGCTGCTCCAGGAACAGGTGATTTCACCCGAACTCGGTGCGCAAACCCTGCCGCTCGAGTTGGTCAAAAAAACACTCGATGACTGTGCCAGAATGGGTACGGTCGATATCTATCTTGCCGGTGGCGGTGAACCGTTCATGCACCCCGATATCATGGAGATTCTGGCTTATATCAAAAAGCTGGGCTTCAGGTGCCATTTGAATACAAATTTTACCCTGGTGGATCGCGAACGTGCGGCAACTTTGAACCACCTTGGTGTTGATAACCTGATTGTCAGCCTCTGGGCAGCGACCCCCGCCTCCTATGTGGCCAGCCATTCAAATCAGACTGAGGCCACATTTGAACGCATCACCGATACCATCACGCATCTTGCCAACCTGAAAAAGGGAGGACCTCCCCATATTAAGCTCTACAATGTGATCATGAGTAAGAATTATCATGAGGTTGTGGAGATGGCTGAATTTGCCCATCGGATCGGTGCGGATGCCGTTGAGTATACCCCTGCAGATATTATCCCCGGTTATACCGATGAACTGCTGCTTAATGAAGATCAGAGGCGCCAGGTATTAGACTGCGAAACTCGCTTGCAGGAACTGGATGAGGAGTATGGCGGCAGGCCGGATCTCTGGTATCAGGAGTTTATGCGGCGGTTATCCGGCACCGGCGCTTCAATGGGTGAATACGACCAATTGATGTTGACCGATATCCCCTGTAATATTGGCTGGAACTTCTCACGTATACTGGCCGACGGCAATGTCAATGCCTGCTTGAAAGCCCATCGAATTCCAGTGGGTAATATCCATGAGGAGTCCTTTCGCTCTATCTGGAATGGTCGGTTGCAAAAGGAATTCAGGCAGAAAACCAGAACGGCAGATGTAACCGATCCTTTTTTCACTATGATTGGTAACGACGAAGGAACCCAGGTATCCCAAATTGGTTGCCATCGTGGCTGTGATGATATTGATCGTAACCGGCGGCTGCAGAAAAGGCTTGAGAAATTGAGCCTGGCTCAACGTTTGATTTTGAAGGGGGTAGGCCGACTATACCGGATGTTTCGTACATAAGTCTGAGGAGTCGGTGCTTGAGCATGCATACGCTGTCGTTGGGAGATAAAGGATAACGACTTGGACAAGGTTGACAGAAAACAGATCAATGAGCTGATTCGCAAGGGAATTGTCACGGGAGATACGGCCTTCTGCGGACCTGAGCATGTCGTAGTTGACCTGACCAACCGCTGCAATAATAATTGCATTGCCTGCTGGACGAAATCCCCATTGCTTGATGGTTCAGGACCTGATTCCGGATGGCACCGTCAGCAACTCTCAACACAGGTCGTGCATCAACTGATCGAAGAGCTTGCCGCCCTGGGCACGAAAATCGTGCGCTTCACTGGTGGCGGAGAACCGTTTCTCCACCCCGATATTTATGAATTGATCAGCGCCGTAAAGCGCCAGGACATGTTTTGCGCGGTTACGACCAGTCTCGGAATGGTTCGGTCCGGTGATGTTGAGCGATTGATTGCCACCGGCGTGGATGAACTTTCAGTTAGTCTCTGGGCGGCGGATGAAGAAACGTATCAGGCCACACATCCGGGAAAATCCGGTGAACGGTTCAGTGAGATTACCCGGGTGCTCAGAGCGGTTGCGGCCCGCAAAAGGAAAAGCAGACTGCGTAGCTTGTTGCGACTTCCCCAGGGGAGCGCTCCGAAGATTACCCTGCTTAACGTCATCTCTTCAGTCAATTTCGCGCAGGTGGAAAAGATGTACGATTACGCCCGGGAGGTGGGGGCCGATGCACTCTACTTCACCGTCGTTGACCCGATCCCCGATTATACCGATTCTCTGTTGTTAACCCAGGAGCAGCGCCAGCAGGTAATCCACGCATGTCAGAATATTCTGTGTAAAAACAATTCCTTACCCAATAGAAAGCAGCTTGAGCTGGATAATTTTGAAGGTTTTTACAACCGACTGCATGCACAAGGAGCGGCCGATGGTCACTATGATGAAGCGGACATTAATGAACTACCCTGCTATATTGGCTGGTTGTTCTGTCGCGTTATGGCCAATGGTGAGGTGGTTCCGTGCTGTCGAGGTGTTGAATTAGCGTTAGGTAATCTTAATGAGCAGGGTTTCAAGGAAATCTGGTTCTCAAAAAAATATGGCAGATTCAGAAAAATGGCCAAAGAGACAGAGAAGAGTCACCCATTTTTTTCCTCCATTGGGTGTGGCAAAACGTGTGATAACAGAATGCACAACGAAGAGATCCAAAACCGGCTCTTCCCCAACCACCAATCATGATGCCTGCAGAAGGAGTTGATATCTTGCTGGTCATGATGCCTCCCTGGGGTATCATCAACCCGCCACTGGGTCCGGCCTATCTCGCCACCAACCTGGCAAAGGCAGGGTTCAATGCTGAAATTCTTGACGTCAATATCACCTTATACCAATCGGTTACGGGTGCTGACCGTGAGCTCTGGCAGATAAGTGAGGATAATCAGTGGCGCAATCCCGAGCGGGTGGCCGATTTTGCTGATCGCTGGGAGTCTGCAATCAATGCGGTGATCGAGAAGCTGGCTACGAGCAGTGCACCGATCATTGGCTTATCCGTTATTGATCCCAATGAAATTATTACCGCCCGGTTGGTAAAAGCATTGAAAATCCGCTGCCCCGAAAGAACAATCATCGGCGGCGGACCCGCTTGCCAGGCTCATGGACAGCGCGCATTTTTGCAGGAACTATCGGATCAAAGCTTTGACTATTTCATTATCGGTGAGGGCGAAAAGGCACTGGTCCGCTTTCTCCAGGCGTTTAAACAGAGTGAAATTATCAGCCAGGATGTACAGGTTGTCAAGGGAGACGATGACCAGGACATTGCCAGAAAAATGGTCCCGCTGGATATGACTGAGATCGCCTACCCAACCTTTACCGAATTTGATATGTCGCATTACGGGGGGGAGAGTTTCGCACTGCTCTGGAGTCGGGGGTGTATCGGCAGGTGCCTCTATTGCAAGGAGCGCTCGACGTGGGGTCATTACCGGGTGCGACCGGTTGAGAGTATCATCGAGGAACTCACTTTCCTGAAAAATAACTATCATGTGTCAAATTTCGTGGTTTACGATTCCGCAGTAAACGGGAATGGTGCACACCTTGCTCAGGTATGTAAAGAAATCATTGCCAAGGGGCTGAAGATCACTTGGTCTGCGGAGGCGATCGCCTTGCCATCGATGAGCCCCGAACTACTGCAGCTGATGAAAAAAGCTGGTTGTCACACGCTGGTCTACGGGATCGAGTCAGGTTCTGATTCGGTGCTTAAGGCGATGGGGAAGCTCAGCAGCGCCAAGACCGCGGGGGAGGCCATAAAGAACACGAGCCAGGCCGGAATCAGGGTGGCGATCAATATTTTGGTCGGATTCCCCGGTGAGAGAGAAGAGGAGTTTGCTCAGACGCTTGCGTTTCTCAAGACACATGCCCCATCTATCGACCGACTTGACAGCGTCTCAACCCTTCAGGTGGTAACCGATACACCATTATGGCAAAGAATTGAGCAGTTCGGCGTGGTACTGCCTGAAAAGGAACCGCATGATCGCTGGTATACGGAAGACAAGAGCAATACATGGGATATTCGCCAGCAGCGGCTGCAAAAAGTACTGTCGGTGGTCTCCGAGTATGGTATTGAAATTGGCAGAACTTTTTTGGATGATAGGAGTTCGATTCAAACTGATACCGGGTCGTTGAGCATTAAGTCAGCACTGCGTCGTGCTGATCGATTCCTCCGTTCCTGGGCAGGAAAAGTTGGTAACAAAACATAACATGAGGATTCTGGGAATTTGACAACGAACGAGGGTCAAACCATACTGATTGTCTCGAGTCAGGGACTGCCAGAGCCAGCGATACCGGCAACGGGTGGGTCGTTGCGGGCTTACGCGCTGGGGCAGGCATTAGGAGGATGCGGACACCGGGTGGTTCATTCGGTGCCACTCAGTTGTGTTGCCACTCCTTCCGTCTATGATGATATCAGTGAGTATGCTCATCAGGTCACTGATATCGAACAGATCGTCGCCAGGGTTGAACCCGATATCGTACTTTTCTGCAATTGGGGACTTGCGGTCGAAGCACTCGAGTTGGAAGTGCCAACGGTCATTGACATGAATGGCAGCCTGGTGCTTGAAAACTATTATCGTGGCCGAAACCGTTTGAGCCAGGACGGTATGGCAAAAATCGAGGCAATCAGCAAATCGGACTTTCTGATCGCCGGTTCAAACAGGCAGAAAGAGTATCTAACCGCCTGGTGCTTAATGGCGGGGTTGAAACCTGAGCAGATCCGGATTGGCGTTATTCCCTTCTCTCTAGCCCCGGTATCAGATGCTGGTCACTACCAATCTTCAGAAACCTTTGTCATGGCAGGCTATGATTGGCCCTGGTTGGATGGTGGCGCCTATCTGGAGGCAATTGGTCAGGAATTCAGCAGTTTGGGGAAGGGGGAGTTGCTTGCGTATACCTCCCATTCACCCTTTGTGGATATCTTCGAAAACGAAGACTCTTCAACAGAAGCAGACGGTAATTTGCTGACGCAGTTGGGGTCGTCTCTTACGATCAAAGAGCCTGTTCCTTTTCAGGAGCTTGAAACTGCACTTGAAGGCTGCCGTGTTGCCGTTGATCTGTGGCAGCGAAACCCCGAGCGCGATTTAGCGGTACCTTCTCGAACGGTCATGTACCTGCGGGCCGGATTACCGGTCATCACCTCCGCCCACGGCTCTCTGGCTGATATGATTGTACAGGCTGGCGCCGGTTGGAAGGTCGAAGCGGGAGATTACAACCAGTTGGGTGAGATAGTCAGGACGGTTCTTGAACTGGACAAGCACAGGCTGAAGGAAATTAGGGACCATGCCCGAGCGCTTTTCTCCCGCAGTTTTTCCTGGGATCAGACCATTGGTCCCCTGGATGAATTCTGCAGAAATCCCCACCTGAATCGCTCCTCCGCGTCTTTGAGTAGTCGTTTACTTTATTATCAACAGCTCTCGGGTTCTTTGAACAATCATGTTGTAGACCGTGATCATAAACTGGCTCATCTCAGGGGTGAACTGGAAGAAAATGCTCACCAGCTGGGAGTTACCCGCAACGCTCTTGAGCAGAGTAACCGCGAGCGGACTTTTTACCAGAATGAACGGGACTGGATGGGCAGGATTTTGAAAAAGCCAAAAGGTTTTGACCTGTTTTTTAAATCAGGGCTGCTGCGTCACCGTCTTCACCGGCTCATAATAGGGTTGCCGGTGCTGACCTACTTGACGATTTTGACTCTGTCCGGACATTGTTTGCATATACTTTGGACAAAGGTGGGCAGACGATGAAAATACTAATGGTTCACCCCCATGATATTTATAATAATTTTGAGCCATGGACGGTCAGGATTACGTATCTTGCCCAGGAACTGGTGAAGCGCGGTCACGAAGTCAAACTGGTCTATCATCACCGTCCACCCTCAGGCGATGATGGGGCTGAATATAGTGAGCGGGATTATCCGTTCGAAACGATAGGCTTTCAGCGACATCCCTTTGCCATTTTTCATAACATCAGTCGATTGGAGAAAATTGGTGGGTGGGCGGATATCGTTCACTTTCAGAAATGTTCAAATTATGCTGCGGTACCGGCTGTTGCAGCAGCGTACTATCACCGTTTACCCGTGCACTATGATTGGGATGATTGGGAACAGGCAATTTTTGAGCAGGACAATGATAATCGGATTGGGTCATGGATCTATTTTCAGCAGATGGAAAAACATTTACTCAAACTGGTAGACACCGTTTCGGTTGCCAGTTCGGGGTTGAACCGACTATGCCAGCAGCATCGCTTCCCCGAGGATCGTACCTTTCTCATTCCGGTCGGCGCCGATCTTGATGTCTTTCATCCAGGGGTAGACGGTACCAAGTTTCGCGAGAAACATGGCTGGCAAAAGAAACTGGTGATCTACCAAGGCCAGATCAGTGGTTCCAACTATGTGCATCTCTATATCCGGGCGGCACATGAAATTATCCAAAAACGCGATGATGTCGACTTTGTGGTTGTCGGTGGTGGCGATCAGCTCTTTCGCGCAGTCGGTTTGGCCGAGGAGTTGGGCATTACCAAACGCTTGACTTTCACGGATAAAGTTCCCCATGAGGAGGTACCGGGTTATCTGGCTGCTGCAGATGTGGCGGTTGCCTGTTTTGAGGACAACGAACAGGTACGGTGCAAGAGTCCTTTAAAAATTAAGGAATATATGGCCGCAGGAAAACCTATCGTTGCCAGCCAGGTCGGTGATGTTCCCGATATGCTCGGTAATACGGGGGTACTGGTACCGCCTGAAAACTATCAGCAGATCGGGGCAAATATCGAAGCGCTGCTGGACGATGACCAGCGACGAATCTCACTCGGTGAACAGGCGCGGCAGCGGGCTGAGCAGCTGTATAGCTGGAGAAAGTCGGCACTGACACTCGAACAGGCGTATTTACGAGCCATTGATCATCACTATGCATTGGATGGTTAAGCGGGTATGCACAATAAACAGACAAGAGCGGACCTGATAGTACCGGTTCTCCCTCCCTTGCCGGTTGAGTATCCGTCTCGATTCCACATGGAATTGTCCTGGTACCTGCAGGAGTGTGACGTCAGCGCAAAAATAGAAGATCTCAACCTGGCTTGCTTCAATTCCTCGCCGATTGAGGGACGGCGCTTTTGGCACCGGATGAATCAGTTTCTCTGGCATGATCCTCATTATCCTCAATCCCCTGTCAGGCATCTGATTCAATTCCTGGCCAAAAAAGTCAAAACGATTGGCAACAATGGCGCCTCGTCGATGTACCTGAACCTCGACTATCCATCAGAGCTTATTGGTATTGAGCTGTTGAAACTTCTCGTCTCGCAGAAATCTTCGTTGAGGATCATGGTTGGCGGGCAAAGTTGTGGTACAAAAGAACAACAGGAGCGAATTCAACAATTGGCCGATGGTGCGGTTGATCTGTTTTTCTCTGCGCAATCGCCATCACGTCTGGCCAAGCAGATTTCTGAGGTGCTGAGCGTAAACTCAGATCGAGATTTATCGAGTGGAGTGCCTGAGGGAGTCGACGTTGCAGACCGTTCCAGGAAATTTCGACTCGACCACGTTACCGATTGGTGTGAAGACACGCTGTCCGGCAGCTACCTGCCGATATCTCTGGGCAGTGGTTGCCCGCATCAATGCAGCTTCTGTCCTCGCGGTACGGGAAATATATCCTTTGTACCCCGGGAGTGTGATGAGATCATTGAAGAAATAACGAACTCCGTAAAAGATGGTGGCACCAGCAAGCTCTGGTTCACGGGGCTTTGTTTCACCAGCCATCCGGAATGTGAGATACTGCTTGATCAGTTACGCAAAGTGGCTCAGCCAATTAGCTGGGGGGGATCGGTTTCCCTGTTAACAATGATTGACAAGAAGCTTGTTGATCAATGTCACCAATCCGGCTGTGATGGGCTGATCTGCTGTCCGGTTCATGGCGATGAAGAGATCCTGCATACGCACTTTTCATCAGAAACGAAACTTCAGAACATCGTCCAAAATGTACAACAGTTGCGGGAGGCCGGGATAAAGACCGGGGTAAATCTGCTCGTCGGTTTCCCCTCGGAGGGCTTTGTGAGTACTGCTCGAAATCATGAATTGATTGAATGGCTTGCTCCCTTTGACCCGTTGTTTCAGTCTGTTGCACCACTGGCCGTTTTCCCGCTCACGGACCTCTATGAACAGTCTGAAAAATGGGGAATTACTGCTCATGATCCAGTGCTGGTGCATAACTGGCAGGATCAGGCCGGCAGCCGTTTCCCGGTGCGAGTGAGCAGGGTCAAAGAGCTGGTCCGGCATATCAGGCATACCGGCAGGGGCTTTGGTAATAATCTCCCCGTGGATTATCTTCATGCTTCTGCGTCCCATCGAGTCGCCGCACGAATACGGGATCCACTCATTTTCAGGGATGAACCGTTTCACCCGCATCTTGATAGTCTGGTAAGAAAATATGCCTATGGTGGGGTAAGTTTGTTCACCGGTATCTGTGAAATAGAGCCCAACGATGAACCGCTGCTGCAGGGTATCGACACGGGTGATGCTGCCCTCAATGGCCCCGAAATCGTGCATCTTGACCTTACCAACCGGTGCAATATGAACTGTCTCGCCTGTTGGGATAAATCACCGCTGGTGAAAACGGACACAGATCATCCGGAACCGGGACGTGAAAGCCTGCAATACGATCAGGTAGTCACATTGATTGAGGCGCTTGTCGCTCTGGGTGGCACCCGGACCGTTAAATTTGGGGGAGGGGGAGAGCCGACCCTGTTCAAAGGGTGGCTCGAGGTGGTAAAACATCTCCGGAACCGGGATCGATCTATTGAGATTGATTTAAATACCAATGGTTCCAGTCTTTCCCA
>QZLB01000280.1 GCA_004796425.1 Desulfobulbaceae bacterium
AATATATGACCTGTTGGTATGGATTGGTCAGAGATTTTTCGGTGCTGCGGAGTTGGATTCAACCTCCTGCTTTGAAAACTTGACCACCAGGGTTGATACTGATAAACCCTGGATAAGAATGGAAAATGCCATTATGCAATAGGTAATAGTCACGATCAAATCACGCTCTGGCCCCTGGGGTAATGACAAGGCAAGGGCAACCGATATCCCTCCTCTTAAACCTGCCCAGCAGAGAATTCTTATCGCTCCTTTAGGAAAAATGGTGAATCTTCTAGCAAGACCAATAATTGATCCGATACTGATAAAACGTGCAACCAACACCCAAGGAATCATCATGATGCCCACCATAATCATGTCCATTTTGTGACTGATGACCAGGATTTCCAAGCCGATCAAGACAAACAATACTGCATTAAGTATTTCGTCAATGAGTTCCCAAAAGTTGTCGAGACGTTCCCGGGTGAGATCCGACATGCCAAAATACCGCCCATGATTGCCGATCATCAGTCCGGCGACAACGATGGCCAATGGTGCTGAAACATGAATCGTTTCTGCGAAACGATATCCTCCCATTACCGTTGCCAAAGTGATCAAAACTTCCACATGATAATTGTCAATCTTCTTAATAAGCGTATAAGACAGATATCCTAGGCCAATGCCATAGAGAATCCCGCCTCCCGCCTCGACAACCAACAATTTAACGACTGAAAAATGATCGGAGCTATGACTGCTCCCGGTGGCTACCGATAAGATGGTTATGAAAACTACCACACCGATTCCGTCGTTAAAGAGCGATTCACCGGTAATAAGTGTTTTCAGTTTCTTTGGAGCACCAGCTTTTTTTAGAATTCCAAGTACTGCGATGGGATCGGTGGGTGAAATAAGTGCCCCGAAAAGGAGACAGTAAATAAAAGGAATCTCTATATTCAGCAGTATGAAAAGAGTCCATGACAGTAGACCAACCAAAATGGTAGAAACAAGTACACCAAAAGTTGCCATGATACCTATCACTACACCCTGTTCACGTAGATCATCAAGATTTACATGTAAGGCTCCGGCAAAGAGCAGAAAACCCAACATGCCGTGCATCAGTGTGTCGTAGAAGTCCACTCCGGAAAGCAATCGAACAAGTTGCTCATCGAGGGTGAAAAACTCGACAGACCCCAGAGATATAAGGACAAAGGAAACCACCAGTGAAAGGGCCATTAACCCAATTGTGCGCGGCAACTTTATATATCGATGGTTTATATAGGAAAAAAGTGCCGCAACCGTAACGAGGATCGCTATGATATCATATATTCCCATTTCGTCGAAACGTGTTGCTCAGAAAATCGTAACCCTATTGGGGCCAGAGTGAATAACCTTTAAAGATAAAAAGCGCGCACATAAAGACACAAGACACAACCACAGCCGCCTGCTTTGAGAATCTGTTAACCTCAGGAAAATGTTTGTAGCCAAGAAATGCACCAATAGCCGTTACCACCGCACCAAATTCGCAAACAAGCAACAACGTCAGGAGTGGGAGCAATGTACTACCCGTTTCGTTGACCTCACTCCCTTTCAAGGCAACCACCATCAGCAATGCACCGAGCCCTGCAGCAATATAGGAAAAATTGTTTTTGTTCATAATAACTTCGCAGTCCTTGATAAAATGAGCGAGATGACACTCGTTTCGCTTAAACAGATCTCATGGAGATAACCATGATAAAACTATAGCACATTTGATCAATATATTCCTTAAGGTAACGTGATATCAACTCTGACGGCTCAGCGTTTGCCAGATGAAAAAAAAAGAGGTTATAATCTAAAAAGACCATAACCTCTCTATTGATGGAGCCACTGGGCGGAGTTGAACCGCCGACCTACGGGTTACGAATCCGTTGCTCTACCACCTGAGCTACAGTGGCGTGTATTCGTGCGTGTTTATAGCAGGTACCAACGCAAAATTCAACTCTCAAAGCAAAACAGCAGAGATGTTATTACACGATAAGGAAAGCAGTGAAGAGATGACTTTTTTGTAAGAGCCTCTTCCCCCCTCAATATTGAGGGATAGGCAGGTTCCGAACCTGATAGTGTTTGTTGAGCTGTGGGAAAACTTATATTGACTCAACAATCTCTGCCCCGCATATCCAACTCATATTCAGAACACATGTTAAGGCGGTTTAATCATGCCAAGCTATTGGTACTGAACGTAAATAATATTGAGACTATACTGATTGCATATTGTATAGTTTGTCAGCATTTGATGATTGCCAATGATCATTACCAACTTCAATTCAATGTTAGCTATTTTGCGCCCTGTCCATATCTCCAGCCTTCTCTACTTTTTCTTTCTAGCTTTGTGTCTATGTTTCGTTGGTTGTGAGCAGCTGGAAGAGCCACAAAAGAACACCCACATTACGACAGCTGGAGCCGGTTGCAACAGTTGCCATGAAAAGGATAATGATCCAAATCACGATTTTGGTTGTCAGGTCTGTCACGGAGGAAACGTCGCCGGGCAATCTGCAGAAGCATCACATCAAGGCATGATCGCATCACCAACTCATCCAGACCATGCACCGCTTAAATGCGGAGGCTGTCATGCAGACATGATTGGTACCGCCTCCCAATCCAGTCACTATCGAATGCCCAGCCATCTCGCCATGGTTTTTCACTCCTTTGCTGGTCGCGAAATACCCATTCCTGATATTACGGCACTTAAAGCCTTTGACACTCCTGAGACTGAACTTCAACTGGTAGAAGATCTCTTGGTGCGAAGATGCCTGCGATGTCATGTCTACACTGCTGGTGATTCCTTTCCAGCCACCCGCAGGGCTCTTGGATGCGGAGCATGCCACCTGGAATATAAAGATCAGCAGTTGGTCAGCCACGTGTTTATCCAACCCTCTGATCAACAATGTCTTTCCTGTCATTATGGAAATCATGTTGGAGCCGATTACTACGGAAGGTTCGAGCAAGATTTCAACGAGGAGTATCGTACCCCCTACACCACCACTGCAGATTATTTCAGGCCATACGGGGTGGAATATCACCAGTTGGCAACTGACATTCATCACACAGCTGGTCTGGTCTGTATAGATTGCCATCAAAAGAATGAATTAATGGGAACTGATCAGATCAGCCTGACTTGTGAGAACTGCCATGATCAAAAGGCTTTACAAGAATCAACCGCTGCTGATATTTCATTTCAGAATGGTGAGTTCCTGTTTCATTCTCGATCCACTGGTAAAACTCACCGACTTCCTCTTATGCAAAACCCTGCTCATGTCCGTTATGCCGATACAGTTGGGTGCCATGTTTGTCATGCGCAGTGGATTTTTAATGATAGAGAAACCCATCTGCTCAGAGTTGATCATGAAGAACTAGAGCCCTGGGAGAAACTTACCCTGGATGGAAGTTCTGAAGTCCATCATATTCTGCAAAGTTATATTGCGTACGAACATGATACCATTGAACCTTCGATGTCCCATAAAGTCACCGGTCGTCAGCATGTTGGTCTGTGGATTAAAGGTTTTGTGGAGCGAAGATGGGAACGGTTTATCTATATCAGGGACGAACATGAAAAGGTACAGATAGGGAGAACATTACTGGATTTACATCTTTCTTATATAGACGAGAATGAAATGGTTATATTTGATACCATAGTGCCACAATCTGATGCGAGAGTGGTGACACCATACAGTCCTCACACCATTGGCAAGGCAGGAATATTTTACCACGCTAGAATAGAAGCTGCGCTTCGGTTACTATCTTCTACCCTTCAGCCAAGATATAGAGAATAGTATAATGGGCCAAATGAATCGACGAGTAATTTTCATTATCCAGAACAGCCATGGTACCCTGCGTGCACCATACCAGTGTGCAGCTCTCTGTGGGTCGCTCCTGTTGACTCTGTCATTCCTCCTGTTGCTATCTTCGTGCGGTCCTGCCTCATCTAAAACATATTCACACCCGACTCAGCGGCCTTATGTAATTAACAATCAAGTGTACTATCCCATCCCCTCGGCCTATGGTTTCACCCAGAAGGGCGTCGCCTCCTGGTACGGTCGTGACTTTCATGGGCGTTCCACATCAAATGGCGAAACGTATAACATGTACGAAATGACCGGTGCCCATAAAACCTTGCCGATGAATACCGTCTTGCTGGTCACCAATTTAGAAAATAATCGAGAGGTTGTGATACGAGTTAATGACCGTGGTCCGTTTGTGCGGGGGAGAATAATAGATCTGAGTTATACCGCCGCCAAAAAACTTGGCATTGTCAGGGCAGGAACGGCCCGTGTACGTATTACCGCCCTTGGAGATGCGCGAAAAGATCAAGCCCAGATTAAAAAGCTGGCTAAAAGTTTTTATACCGGCGAATTCTATGTGCAGATTGGTTCATTTACAAAACCGGCAAATGCAACCAGGCTCAGAAACCGTTTCATTGAGGCTGGACATCAAACGATTATCAGGAAATACAAGATCAACGACGTTTTATACCATCGGGTGCATGTCTATGTCGGCAAAACCCTTTCCGGGGCGCAGCAGGCAAGGAATATCCTCGAACAGCGTGGTTATAAAAACGCTTTTGTGATCGCAAAATAACGGCGACTCGCTGGTAACTTCCGTTTGATCAGTTGTTCTTTTCCTGATCAGCTCGCCGCACTTCCTGAAGAAGTGTTGTAAGCTTTTTGTGGTCCTTGATACCAGGCGCTACTTCGATTCCTGAATTCACATCAACAGCGTATGGGGCAACGCTTTGAATGGCCTCCCGGACATTTTCTGCGGACAATCCGCCGGCAAGAATCAATGGCCTGTCGAGTTTGAGTCTGGCAATTAAATCCCAATCAAAGGTTTCCCCCGTACCACCATCTTGGCCCTTCACATAGGTATCCAGCAATACACTGTCTACAACGGGACTATACGCACTAAAATCTATTGGGGGAGCTTCCACACCCACGCGAAAGGCCTTACAGATTGAAAAAATCTGGTTTGCCCTTCTTATCTCCATACATTTCTGCGGATTCTCATTACCATGTAATTGCACCTGATTGAGTCCGCAATAAGTGATGGTCTCAATGATATCTTTTGGTCTGCTGTCGACAAATACGCCAACCTTCGTGACGAATGGTGGGAGGATATCAATGATGGAGGCGGCATCATCGGGACTGATATAGCGGGGACTTTTCTTCACAAATATGAAGCCCAGGGCATCTACCCCCGCTTCGACGGCAGCCATCGCATCTCGGGCACTGGTCGTGCCGCACATTTTAACACGAGTCCGCAACATATCCATTTCCTAAAAATGCTTCACTTCCCGCAATTGTCTTAAAAAATCACTGTCAGCTCCTGCGCGCATCAGTGACTCACCAATGAGTGCTGCAGCTATGCCATGATCTCGAAGCATCTGTATCTCATCTGCGGTTTTTATACCAGATTCGGCAACGACAGGAGTACCGGGAGGCATGAGTTTGTTGAGCCTGAAGGTCGTTTGCAGGTCGACACTGAAGTCATTCAAGTTTCGATTGTTCACGCCTATTAGCTGAGCATCGGCTGCCAGTGCTTTCTCCAACTCAGCTTCGTCATGGACCTCGACGAGACTATCGACATTTGCCTCGGATGCCTGTTGGGCGAAATCCCGGATCTGATAACTATCAAGAATCGCTGCAATCAACAAAATGGCATCAGCACCATGCACGCATGCCTCTTCTACCTGTATTTCATGGATAATGAAATCCTTTCGTATAACCGGCAATTCGACCGTTTCTCTCGCCTGCATCATATAGAGAAGATCACCCTGGAAAAAGTCACGGTCGGTCAGGACGGAAAGAGCCTGAGCTCCATTTCTCTGATAATTTTCGGCAATCTGTGGAGGATCAAAATCTTTACAAATCACACCTTTTGACGGAGATGCCTTTTTAATTTCGGCAATGACAGCAACATCCGGATAATCAACCAGCGCACTTTTAAATCCTCTGGGGCGATCTATTTCATGATCACTCATCTGTTCAGGAAGGTGAATTCCCCTGTTAAGCAATTCACTGACTTCCTCTTTTTTCCTCTCAACTATTTTATCTAAAATCATAATCTCTTATGACCCTATTACGGTGCTAAAATTGATGAGCTCGGTCAGTTTTTCCATAGCCGCACCCGAGTCAATACAGTCCTGAGCCATGGTAACCCCAGATACCATATCAGTTACTTTTTCCGCCACTAACAATGCAGCGGCACTATTGAGTAACACCATGTCTTTTCGTGCTCCCTCTTCCCCTGAAAGCACACTCTTGAAAATCTCGGCAGCCTCCATGGCATTGCTGCCCCCGGATAGTTCTGTCAATTCGTAACGACCTAAGCCAACCTCTTCTGGAGTTAGGGAATATGAGCTTATCTGACCATCACACAATTCAGAAATGGAGGTTTCTCCGGTGACCGTTAATTCATCGAGGTTACCTTCTCCATGAACTACCAGTGCCCGTCTCGAGCCAAGTTTGGCTAACACTTCGGCCAGTGGACGCGTGAGATCTTTTGAGAAAACCCCAAGTACCTGGGCATTTGCCCCGGCGGGATTGGTCAACGGACCGAGGATGTTGAATATGGTTCGAATCCCTAATTCCTTTCTCGGGCCAATCGCATGTTTCATGGCACCATGAAGTGCTGGTGCAAAAAGGAACCCGATACCGATCTTTTTGATGCATTCCCCAACCTGCTCGGCAGACAGCGCTAAATTTACCCCAAGCGCTTCAAGTACATCTGCAGAACCACACGTGCTGGAAACAGACCGATTGCCATGTTTAGCAACAACAACGCCGCAGCCGGCAGCAACAAATGAAGTTGCTGTTGAAACATTAAACGTGTTTGAGCCATCACCGCCGGTGCCGCAGGTATCAACCACGATTCCTCCAGATTCAGTATCGATTCCAGTCTCTATGGCGGTAACCTTTTCTCGCATTACTCTCACCGCGCCGGTAACTTCTTCGACTGTTTCCCCCTTCATTCTCAAACCGGTGAGAAATGAACCGATCTGGGCGGGTGTACATTCACCCGACATGATCTCATTCATTACCTCATACATCTGCTGTTCCTGGAGGTTATCTTTGTCAATTATTGCAGCAATTGCCTGTCTTATATTCATCGGGACCTCTTTGGCTATGATTCTGACTCCAGGCCAAGCATGGAGAGGTAAGTAGGTGACATAAAATTCCGCAAGAGTTGTTTTCCAGCCGGTGTCATAATCGATTCTGGATGAAACTGGACTCCTTCTACGGGTAAACTCTGATGTCTCAGTCCCATCAATTCACCCTGATCGGTGCGGGCTGTAACGATCAGAGATTCTGGCAAATTGGATTCCTCAACAACCAGGGAATGATATCTCATTCCTTCAAAAGGATTTTCGATCCCGGTAAAAACTCCTTGTCCGTCATGGCTGATAGGACTTGTCTTACCATGCATGATCCGTCCCGCTCGGACAACTTCACCACCAAATGCCTCGCCGATTGACTGATGCCCGAGACAAACTCCAAGGATCGGTATTTGTCCTGCCAATGTCCTGATAACATCAACGCTGATACCTGCCTCCGCAGGAGTACACGGTCCGGGTGAAATCAGAATTCGTCGCGGGTTCATTGCTGACAGTTGCTCAATTGATATTTTGTCGTTCCGGTAGACCTGCATCTCCTCGTCGATACCATCTTCTGTGAAATTATCGGCGATGGTCTGGACAATATTATAGGTAAAGGAATCGTAATTATCGATGATCACAATCATATTTTAAAACCTCGTTTCTGCCAGTTCTACTGCTCTTCTTAAGCCCATTGATTTATTGACTGTCTCCTCAAACTCTTTTTGAGGATCCGAATCGGCAACAATACCTGCCCCCGCTTGTACCCACAGATCC
Source organism: Desulfobulbaceae bacterium (assembly GCA_004796425.1). Lineage (GTDB taxonomy): Bacteria > Desulfobacterota > Desulfobulbia > Desulfobulbales > Desulfocapsaceae > MADRE3. The sequence continues at coordinate 7,877 of QZLB01000280.1, forward strand.
TCTTTTATCATGGTAAAGGTACGGATTGTGATACAAAAATCCATATTCCCTGAGAAGCCAAAGTATCCGACCGAGCCCGCATACGGCCCCCTGCGCTCTGGTTCAAGTTCTTCGATAATCTCCATGGCTCTGATTTTTGGCGCACCGCTCACGGTACCTGCAGGAAAGCATGCTTTCACGACATCAAATTGATCATAATCCGGATGAATCTTACCGTTGACCCCGGATACGATATGCATCACATGACTGTATCGTTCAATCACCAGCAGGTCGGTTACTTCGACCGATCCACCGATTGAAACCCGACCGACATCATTCCTGCCTAAATCAACAAGCATCAAATGTTCTGCTCGTTCCTTGGGGTCTGCAAGTAGCTCTTTTTCCAGTTCAAGATCTTCTTCAGGTGTTTTACCACGAGGCCGGGTACCGGCAATTGGTCTGAGTTCAATTGTGTCTTCAGTTTTCCTCACTAAAATTTCAGGAGAGGAACCAATCTGGATTATTTCACCCAGTTTGATATAAAACAGGTAGGGGCTTGGGTTGATATGTCTGAGCGCACGATAAATCGAGAGTGGTGGAATCTCGGTTCTGGTATGAAATCTTTGAGAAAGAACCACCTGAAAAATATCACCAGCAAGAATATACTCTTTTGCTTTTTCCACCATCTGGTGATATTGCTCTGGTTCCATATTTGAAGTGAATGTAGAAACCGGTTCCACGTTGTCTGCACTTTTTTCCCAGAAGCCTGAAGGAACTGGCGATTCCAGTAACTGCTGCAGTTCCAACAGTTCATTTTGGGATTTTTGATATAGTGCTGAGAGGTCAGGGCAATCTTTTGTATCCACCCAACGGATAATAGTAACGGTCTGCCTGAAACTATCATGTACCATCACGACGCCCGGTATCATAAAGGATGAATCGGGCAAATCATGCTGCTCAAGAGAATCAGGTAACTCTTCCATAAAGCGAACCATGTCGTAACCGAGATACCCAACTGCACCTCCACAGAATCGCGGGAGTTCAGGGTCTTCAAAGGCATTCATACTCTCCACCAGCGTTCTTAGGTAGTGAAGCGGATCTCCACTAATTTTTTCGGTGGAGGTGGTTGATGCCTGCGTATTCCTGATCCAGATATCATTTCCCTTCGATTCAAAAACAGCCAGCGGGTTGAAGCCGATAAAAGAGTATCTTCCCCATTTTTCGCCACCTTCCATACTCTCAAACAGGAAAACCTGTTCGTTGTCCTGGTAAATTTTACTGAACAGGGTCAGGGGGGTATCCAGATCAGCAATTACGTCAACACTTACTGGGATAAGCCGATTCTTACCCTGACGACGGCTGAATTCTTCAAAGTCCGGTGATACATTCATCGCTTTCATAATGGCATGGTTAATGTTTTGACTTAAGGATAATGAGAGTCAGGAAGACTACCATATATATGAGTAATCGCACTATTACAAATAGAATATGGTAAAAAAAAACCGCCTGATTCCTGGGAACCGGCGGCTTTTATCATACAGAGATGTACCCCTGTATGTCTATTTCAGAGCAAGATCTCTTAGGTTAGGCCTCGAGACTGTTAACTCTTTTGGTAAGTCTGGAAATTTTTCGAGAAGCGGTTTTCCTGTGAATGGTTCCTTTTGAAGCGGTTTTTGCGATGACTGGTACCGCAACTTTCAAAGCCTCTTTGGCTTCATCTGCCGAGCCTGCTTCAATCGCTTCATTCAGGGTACGAACTACCGTCTTCATTTTGGACTTATTCATCCGGTTTCTCAATCGCCTTACTTGTGCTTGCCGGTTTCTCTTTTCAGCTGATTTATGATTAGCCACGAGTTACTTCCTCCTGTATCAAAACAGTGTATGTTTACGCCGCTGAGCGGTTTATGTTGTCTGGTATCTCTACTTTTTAAATGAGACACTAATTATACGCTGAGTAAAAGACTGGTATGTATAATGCAAAGAACAACGGTAGTCAATAGTTATAATGATTATTAGATTTTTTTTCAAGCTCCCGGTTTAGTTGACAGTACGCACTACTTTGATATAGGCTTTAAGCTATCAGGCAGTGACGCTCAGTGACAAATTAGTCTCCACATGGAGACAATAAATGACGTAAAAGGGTAATTATGGGTTTTCCTAAGATACTATTCAGGATAATTGAGAATAGAAGATGTCCGCTTTTTACTTATGGCGATGTCTTTAGTGTCACCGGTATTGCACTTTCCATTAACAACGAACAAGAAAACAATTTTATTACTACCGCGATCGTGAATTCCCCGGTTGCCAAGAAAAATTGCAAGATACTCAATGGAGATCTGACGAAGATAATTATCCAGTATGAGCGGGGAGATAAAATCCCGGTCTGCATGATCTCTTGCAGTGGCTGTACCGGTTCGATCAAACTTGAGCACAGCAGAGATCAGGCCCTCGTCACCACAGAGAATGAGATCTATTCCAATGAAATTGGTTCGATGATGCACCTGCTCAGCGACTTTGCCTTTTTCAAGAACATTGATAACCATAATCTGGAAAAAGTTGTCAAATTCTTCAAGCTGAACAAGTATGAAAAAGATGAAATTGTCATTAGAAAAGGCGAACCGGGCGGGAATTTCTTTATTATTGTGACGGGAAGCGTAAACGTCATTAATGATTCCGGGATCACGATTTCAACGCTGAAGAAAGGTGATGTTTTTGGTGAGATGAGTTTAATCTGTAATGAACCGGTCAGCGCTACGATTCAGGTTCACGAAGAAACCTCGATCCTATACATAGACCAGAATAATTTCAGAAAAATTCTTGATCACTTTCCCGCCATACAGCTCTATTTCTCACGGTTGATGGCCAGTCGACTGAATAAAGCTAACATGATTAAGCCTGAAGATATTACGGCAGGTATGATAGGGAACCTTTCCGAAATTCCTGCTGAGGCGCTCTTCCAGACGTTAAACATGAATAACAAAACTGGAATTCTGACCATTAATGAGCTTCCCCGGGGTACCGCCCGTTTTTCTTTCAGACAGGGTGCACTTATCAAGGCAAAGTATAATGATGATGTTGGCGAATCCGCATTCTACGAGATCCTGAAAGAACACAAGGGCAGATTCAGATTTACGCCGGGACTGCCTCCCGAAGACTTTGAGACCCCTGAAATTGGTTATTTCATGAAGCTATTGATGGAAGGAATGCGTAGGCTTGATGAAGGGAGGAGCAAAAGCACTAATTAGAGATCCATCATTTGAGCGTACCAAGGTAATTGAAGGTCGGCAGTTTCCCCAACTTTGTCTTGCCGACCAATCGTTCCTTGAGCTCTTTGAGTTCTTTATTGGTAGTTTTTCGGCCAGTCATATCAATTATGAAATAAGAAAGCCCCATCGCTTGCATTTCACCCAGGTAAGGGAGGGTTGAGAACGGCCGAGTGGATCGCGTCAAGGTAATGCCTTCCCTGTTTTCAACGGAGAAACTCTCCCCTTTTGGACTCACCACCGTTTTATTTTTGATTTTTCGATCAGCACCGGCACGCGAGACAAAAAGGGGGGGGGAGCCAAAAACGGTAATTCCGAGTTGAAAACTCGGGTCAATTCTTCCCTGGTAATCGTTTTTTTGCTTTTGCAGTAATTTGAAATGTTCAAGTGTAGTTAACAGATTGTTTTTATCTGTTTCTATCGCCAATTGGGTTCCCTGTAATCCCATCTCAGCAGTCATCATAAGGGCCTGACTGTTTAGCAGGTTTAACGAATAATCGCCGAAGAGTCTAACCGAATCATTTTCAAAAAGGATATGTTGTGACAGGTGAGCTATTTGGAAACTGCGATATCCCGAACGCAACAAAATCCTGATTCTCTTTTTCAACAGCACCATATCCCGATCATGACTCACCATAGGCAGCGCCCAAACTACCGAGCGCATATTCTGACCAAGGTACTTCTTAATCTGACCAGCTGCGCTCAAGGTCACTTTTGACATCGTGATCAGGTAACGTTCAGGTACAAAAACCGGCTTGCCAAAAATCGGTTCGGGCTGATCTATCTTAAGCCAGATTTGACTTTGTTTGTTTTTCGCTGCTCTCCGACCTCTCCCTCGTTTAATGCTTTGGCTTGGGGTTTGATCCTGTTTTACCGGCGCAGGGATACATCGAGCTGTTATGTATCGGCTATCTTTTTCAATCTGGTGCCATTCCGGTTTCGACAAATTCCGCACTGCTTTTTTGACCGAAACATTGTGGCCCTGGTTATCTGCACTATCAACTTTGTAAAGATGAATTGTTCCCTTTCGAGAAAATTCCCCTGAGTCGCTTGATAGATGAACTTCTACAAACTCACCCGCTTGGCCATGATCTACCGTTTTCTCGTTAATCATCATGGTCCGAAGCGTGAAAGACTCACGATTTCCGCTTCCTTCAAAATGAACCCTGACTCGATCTCCGACACGACAGTCAGACTTCAATCTTATACGCAGTATATGACGACTCCCCGTCGACTTTAGGCTGTTGGCTTTCCCAAGGTGTATACCGGTATTACCTGAATGGCTTCGAGAGATCAGTGAGTCATAGGAAGCGTGGTGAAAAAAACCTGTTGAGGACTTTCTGCCCATTGCAGACAAGAGCATTTCACGTGCTGCATCAATTGCTTCTTGGAGGTCATTCTGGTTGCTGTCAATAACGGTCCGATATGCTTTTATAACATTATACACATAAGCTCTGCTGCGTAACCGCCCTTCAACCTTGAGTGATTTGACCCCTCCGATTTTTAATTCATTTACAAAATCCAGCCCACTTAAGTCGTCCATCGAAAAATAATAACCGGCCCCGGAAGTTTGATGTTTTTTCTGACCGGACCTTCCAGACAGTGTGTACTTGCGTCGGCAGGGTTGAACACAATTTCCTCTCAAACCGCTCATTCCGCCCTGTGATGATGAAAAAAGACAAAGACCGGAATAGGAATAGCACATCGCGCCATGAATAAAGACCTCAATTTCTAATTTGCTTTTTTGAGTAAGGAAACAGATTTCATCAAGAGTCAGCTCTCGTCCGACAACAACTCTTGAAAAGGAGAGACTTTCGCAGAATTCAACACTTTCAATGTTATGACAGCCAAAAAGTGTCGAGGCATGCAGGGTTACCTCCGGAAAAAAATGATGGAGAATCCTTGTAATCGCAAGGTCCTGAACAATAAAGGCATCCGGTTGTACGGTATGAAAAAAGGCCAGAGACTTGATCAGATCTTTCAGATCTTTTTCCCGAATGAGGCTGTTCAACGCAATGAAGATTTTTTTATCAAGCGAGTGAGCCTTCTCAATCATCCATGCGATTGTCTCCAGACTCAACTCCTTACTGATATTGCGGGCGTTTAATCCGGGAGCACCAACATATAGCGCGTCTGCACCTGCATCAATTGCCGCGTGAAAATTCTCAAGATTTCCAGCGGGGGCAAGAAGTTCCATGATGTATTTCTAGTCCTCGATCACAACCTGATCTGCGAGGCCCTGCTCAGCCAACTCAACCTTTATTCGTTCATTCTCGCGGACCGTGATCGTCATCCCTACGTAATCAGGTTGAATAGGAAGTTGTCGACCACCTCGGTCTATTAATGTGGCGAGTTGGATTGCTTCTGGTCGACCATAATCCATCAAGGCGTCCATTGCCGCCCGTATAGTTCGACCGGTATAGACGACATCATCCACGAGAATTACCTTCATTCCTTCGATATCAAATCCAATGTCTGTTGTCTTTACCAATGGGTTCTGGGATGCAAGGCTCCAGTCATCACGATAGAGGGTGATGTCCAGAGTACCCCATTCCAATTTCACCCCAGAGTTTTTTTTCAAGATTCCCGCAAGTCGTTCGGCGAGAAAGACCCCGCATGTATGAATACCTACTAGAGCAATTGTTTCCTCTCCCTGATTCCTTTCAAGAATTTGCAATACTGTTCTTTGCAGCGAAAGCTCGATATCCCGTCTATTCATTATCACATGTGTTGATCGGCTCATGACGCAACCCTGTCCCAAAAGAAATCAATACCTTTATCATCAACAAGATTTATTGCTTCTGGAAAAGCCTCACATTCTATATCAAAGACTTTTGAGGCGATATCATCGACACTGTCTTCATAGTCCAGAGAAACAGATTTTTGCAAAATGATCGGGCCATCATCATAGATTTCATTGGCGAAATGAACCGTACATCCGGAAACCATGCACCCTCTTTGTTTTATCGAGCTGTGAACTTTGTGACCATAAAAGCCCTCCCCGCAAAACATTGGTATCAGAGATGGATGAATATTTATCACCGCCTTCTTCAGATTTTCAGGGGGTGTGTACAATTTCAAATAGCCAGCCAGACATATCAGGTCAATATCATAGTTCTGCAAAATTGCATTCGTTGCATCACTGTCTCTGGCGACAAGTGCGGGATACCCATAATCTTCTGCTTTTTTCAGACCAAGAACTCCTTCAACATTGGCAATCACGACTTCTATTTGAGCCTTGAGGGACCCGTCTTTGATTCTCTCGTGAAAGTTATCCAACGTCCTACCACTACCTGAGAGCAACACTGCTAGTTTCTGCATAATTACACCCCTGAGAAATAGTTGTCGGAATCAGGATCGATCTTATTCAGCCATTCTGCAATGGTCGTATCATATCCGGCGGTGAGATTAAAAACTTTAACCGCCAGTCGAAACCTGGTTTTTACTGTGGTGTTGCCAAAAGTCTGAATCTCATTCAGTATCAAATCATAATCATCAGGGTCGACAACAACCGTTACATCCTGAAAATTTTTGGCCGCCGCACGAAGCATGGTTGGTCCACCAATATCGATATTTTCAATGGCCTCTTCAAGGGAGCATGAAGGGTCTGCCACTGTTTTTTCGAAGGCGTATAAATTGACGGCTATCAGATCGATCGGTTCGATCCCATGCTGCCCACACTGTTTCTGGTGACTCTCATTATTTCGCTGGTGCAGGATACCTCCATGAACTTTGGGATGAAGTGTCTTCACCCTGCCGTCCAGCATCTCGGGAAATCCGGTGTAATCTGAAACGTCGACTACCTCGACACCCGCATCTCGCATTTTTTTGGCAGTACCTCCGGTGGATAGGATCTCTATGCCGAATCCTGATAATTTTGAGGCAAATGTTTCAATTCCACTTTTATCGGTAAGGCTGATCAGCGCCCTTTTCATGTTGTGCAATTCCAACCTCCTATTGTTTCCTTATAAAATCTCTTATTTTTCTTCGCTCGCGTTTGTCAGGTTTACCGGCAGGAGGCATATGAGAAGCACGAACCATCCGCTTCATTTCTCGTGTTTCTTCACGTTCCCGGATACTCTCCTCAGACTCTTCATAAAGCAGTCGTGCCTCTACTGCGGGCCTTCGATACCTGGAGATGGCTCTTATCACGATATGAAATTTCAGATCTCCCTTGGTAACTTCAAGTTTGTCACCTTTCGCAACCGATCGGGCAGGCTTTACCCGGGACCCGTTCAAGTGGACTTTTCCACCTTGCACTGCCCGCGCAGCCAGAGATCTTGTTTTGAAGAAACGTGCAGCCCACAGCCATTTATCAATTCGAACACTTTCTTCAGCCATTCATACCACCTCAGATACCTTTGATTTCGTTCCAGAGCAGTAAAATCTACACTGATTATGCGTTGAGTGCATTTAAAAATGATTATTATGGTAAGGGTGTACAAAAAATAGTAATACCTTGTTACCGTAAGAAACGGACTGGAATTATTCTATCGATGAATACCGGATAACTTAAAAGATAACGCGTCCCCAGTAATGATGTCCATAAACACCGCCGGTTTGAAAAATATAAAGTTGCCGATCCGTGTTATGCAAAGAGACGGCAAAATTCAGGATACCGTGGCTACCATTTTTCTGCAGGCTGGTCTATCCAATGCACTCGAACCAAATGCCGTCACTTCATTTACTACTATTCTCAACCGATACTCAACGCAAATCAGTGTTGAGTCGTTCCCTGACCTTCTCAAGGAAATCGTTGAATCCTTTAATGCAGTTAGTGCTGAAATTGAAATGAGTTTTCCGTATTACCTTGAAAAAAGTGCGCCTGTAACCGGGACCAAAAGTCTCATGGAATATCGCTGCACGTTTACCGGCAGCCTTGGAGACAAAGAAGGTTTTCTACTCACGGTCTCTGTTCCGGTAACCACCTTGTGTCCCTGTTCCAAGGAGATCAGCAGCGAGGGTGCCCACAATCAGCGGGCTGAGGTCACATTAAGTGTAAGGTTCAACAAAATGATCTGGGCAGAGGATGTAATAGAGCTGATCGAAAAAAGCGCCTCATGTGAGCTTTTCGCTTTATTGAAGCGCCCTGATGAAAAATATGTCACAGAAAAAGCGTTTGCCAACCCGATGTTTGTTGAAGACGTGGTCAGGAAGGTGGCTGTGCTTGCCCTTGAACATCCTGATATCATCTGGTTTTCGGCCAGTGTAGAGAGTTTCGAATCAATCCATAAGCATAGTGCGTACGCTTATGTAGACAGTGGTGACATTCAAGAAAAGAGTGAGTTGAGATAACCTCTCAGTTACTCATTCACGACCTGAAAAAGAACCCGTTGATGATCGCGTTCTACTAACTGAGAAAGTGAATACCCCTCTATTATCAAGAAAGAAAGCAATAGAAAAATGGTAATACTGAGGAAACTGATCAGTATGGGACCAAGCAATCGACCAAGCCCACTCCACCTGATAACCTGCGATCGATACCTGAACGTTGAGTTTGATAGTAATTCCATATTTTCCCACCTTTAAAAGATTTCAGGAAGCACAAACTCAGACTTGCAGATTGGATGCCAGAAAGTAAATATCTTTGCGACCTGCCATGGATCAAAGTCGTATCAATCTGGTATTACACGCTTTATTTAGTGTCCGATTTCGTGACAGGGAAAATCCTGAACGTTTAAGGAACCTTCACTGGTCTCTTGCAGGAGACAACTCAACCACTGAGAGATGATTTGGTCGGTGAAATACAGAAATGATGGGCCCTTTGCATGTCGCTCAAGTACGACAGATAAAGATAAGCGAACAAATGTATGCGTTAACCTTTAAATATTGCAGGGGCAATATGGTGCCGATTGAGAATTTTGTAAAAATCGGTCCGATTTCTTCCTGCCAGGCGGGCTGCCTGTGCTACATTACCACCTGTTGTTTGCAGAAGTTTTACCAGATAACGCTGGCCAAATTCAAAGCGAGCCTCATCAAAGGTGAGAATCTTTACGTTCTCTTCCTTTAACGCTGCAGATACCAGATTAACGGGTATAAGTTCTGTGGTTGAGAGAGCGGCAGCCTGTTCGACAGCATTTTGCAACTGTCTAATATTCCCCGGCCACGGCGCTTCTAGAAGAACGGTCATAGCGTCTGGGGAGAATCCCACTACCTTTCGTTCATTCTGGGAATTGATAATCTCCAGGAAATGTTCGACAAGCATTGGAATATCTTCGCTTCTTTCTTTGAGTGGTGGTACTTCAAGCGTTACGACATTGAGGCGATAATAAAGGTCTTCTCGAAACGTTTTTTCTTCCACACTTTTCTCAAGATTCTGATGAGTAGCAGACACGATCCTGACATCAACATCAATGGAAACCGTATCTCCCACCGGCCGTACCTGACGCTCTTGTAGCACGCGCAACAGTTTCACCTGCAGGTGAAGAGGCATGTCACCTATTTCATCGAGAAACAACGTTCCTTTATCGGCAGCTCTGAACAACCCGTCATAGGCTCTATCAGCTCCTGAAAAAGAACCTTTCGCATGACCAAAAAGCTCCGACTCCAGTAATGCTTCAGGTATTGCGCTACAGTTTACCGGTATAAATGGGCCATCAGCCCTATCGCTGGCTTTATGCAACGCTTTTGCCAACAGCTCCTTGCCAGTTCCGCTCTGACCTCTTATTAAAATGGATGAATTGCTTCGCGCTACCAAACGAACCTTATCGAGCAATTGTTCCATTATTGCACTGCGAGAAACAATTTCACGACGCCACTCAGCGATGTCGTGATCATCGCTTGAAACTGACGCCGCTTTTAAAGCTCGCTCGATCTCTTTTAGGAATAGTTTGCCATCGATTGGTTTTGTGAGAAAGGAATACACACCTTTTTTCGTTGCCTGTACAGCCTCTGGAATTGACCCATGGGCAGTAATAATGAGAACCGGAATCGAGGTATTTACTTTTCGAATTGCATCATAGAGGCTTAAGCCATCCATTTTGCCCATTCTCAAATCGGTTACAACCAGTTGAGGAGCAGAGGCGGTAAACGTTGCCATGGCCTCCTCGCCGCTTTTTGCAGTTATTACCTTATAGCCTGCACTTTCCAGGCGGAGCGTCCAGAGACTCAGAAGATCGTCTTCGTCATCAACTAAAAGAATCGTTGGCTTGGTCATATTGGTTCCGTTCTATCGTTTTTTTGGATGCAAGAGCAATTCAACTTCCTTCAAATTTTCAATTTTCTTCTCAAGAGATTTAATTTCTTGATTTTTCTCATCAATTTCTGCCTGCTTTTTTTGCTGAGCAATCTGGAACTGGGCAGTCTTTTCTTCGTTTCGATCCTGTAGTCTTTTAATCTGCGCCTCGTGTTCCTCTATCGTATTCAGCAATTTGACCTTATGTTGAAGTATTTCAGTAAAGCCAATTGCCCCCTTGCCATGTCTTGGACGTACTTTATGGATCTTTTTTAGCATTACGATGGTTTCAGCGATTTGGATTAAATCAGCGTTTTCATCCATTGCCAGACAGGCAAGTTTCCCCCAGTTCTCGGTCTCGATGTTTGCTTCAATCTTTTTTATTTCGTCCCGGTATTCTTTCTTGAGATTTTTGCTCGGCCTGTTTTTGCGCTCTACAATACAAAAGACCGCAGCCTCAACCGGTGCCATCTTGTAGACCGTAATCGGGTCAAGATCAAACTCATCAAAATGCAATTTACCCTGTTCCAGGTGACAGCTGGAAAGTGTGAAAAGCATTGTAATTAGCACAATTTTTCTTAACATAGCATCAATCCTGCTGAGTTGCGAACTCGTTTACCTTAATACCCTCGGGTTTACCTAATGGGAGTGTCACACCAAAACGCGCACCTTTTTCGCCAGGGTTCAGTAACGTAATATTTCCCTGGTGATGCTTTACATATTCTTTGACTATTGCCAAACCAAGACCACTGCCTTTGATAACCGAATGTGCCTCAGTTTCTACCTGGTAAAATGGTTGGAATATTTTATCCTGTTCATCAACGGTGATACCCGGCCCCGAATCATAAATAATACAGGCTGCACGACGAGAATCTGCCGTCAAACGACAACCTACGGTCCCTCCAGATGGGGAAAATTTTACCGCATTGGAAAAGAGATTTTCAAAAATTGTTTCAAGTTCTTTACGATCTCCTGTGACCGTAACATCTTCCATTTTAATATCCAGTGTAATATTGCGCCCCAGTAAATTTGTGCGTTGAGAATTGGCCACTTTCTCTAATAATTCTTTAAGGTTTACATTTTCTGGTTTGCGTGACTTCTGGCCAGCCTGAGCCATATTAAAATTGATAATATTTTCGATTAATTCCTGCAACAACACACTATTGTTGACCAGAATCGATGTTACATCCTGCTGGCGATCATTTAGATCGCCAACCAACCCCTCACTGAGCAAGGCGGCACCTTCTCTTATAGAGGCGAGTGGTGTTTTTAATTCATGAGAAATATGAGCAAGAAATTTTGATTTTTCCTGTTCAAGCGCATCGAGACGTTTTCTTAACCAGTCAAGTTTCTCACCGACCGCTTCAACATCAAGAGGCCCGGTTACCATCACCGGTGTTTTAAAATCTCCATTACCCATACGCTCGACACTTTTGTTTAACTGCCTGATCGGCCAGGAGAGCAAAAACGCCATCACTCCAATCAGGAAGATGGTAAGCAGGATAAAGGCACCGGTTTGTGATACGAGAGCACTTTGTGTCTCAGCCGTCGTTGTCTGGAGCCCCTCAACCTCATCCTTCATCATTTCCTGGATGCCCTTTTTTATCAGCTGAGCGTGTTCGTGCTGAATTGAAAATGAATTTATGGCAGCCTGTATGGTAACGGCAGGATCGCCCTGCAAGGTGCCATTTTTGGCTGAAATGATCGTGGTCCTAAGCAGATTCCTGGAATTCCTCATCAATTCCAATCTCTGTCGAACATTATGTTGAAGCGGTAAACCAAGTAATTCAAAAAGTAACGAATCGATCCGATTATGATACTGCTCGGTTTGCTTGATATATTCCGATCCATTGGTAATCGCATATAATCGCAGTGTTCGCTCCTCACTACGCAATAATTCACCGAGGATCTCACTGTCTCTGGTACCACTAACTGCATGATCGACGACTTCAATCCCTGTTCCGGTTACACGTTCGATATATGTTAAGGTGGTCCACAGACCAACCCCCAGGGGCAATGATACCGTGATAAAACCAAGAACTACGAGATTGAGAAATGAGCGAGGTCGTAATATTTTCATCAGTTATAATACACGTACTATTTGTCTACCGCCAGCATCCGGAACCTAATGCAATAAATGAACCTGTTTTTTCTCACTATAATGTTTTTAAGGTATTCGTAGAAAGTTCCTGATTCTGTATGGTTTTCCGCCAACTGACAAATTCTGCCGAGTAACGTGTCCACTTTTGGGAACCTATGAGTGACATTGATTGTCTCACCCTGCTGCCTGCAAGACGCTATATGGCGACAAACCCCTTACAATGATTCTATTCGTATCCATAAAAATATGGGAAACAGACATATCCTAAGACTGGTGGAACAAAATTATTAGATAAGCATTCAAAATCGCGCCCGTCAGAGGATTTCATTTATGGCACCGGCAAGACGATAAATTCCCTCTCTACCAAGCTCTTCCTCAACGCATGAAAAGTTGAGTCGAAACGATGATGATTCTTTTTCAACAGTATAGAAAGGCTCCCCGGGAACAAAGATAACTTTTTTATCTATTGCCCGTTCGAAAAGGTTCATCGAACGAGCACCTTCAGGAAGTTTGCCCCATAAAAACATCCCTCCATCAGGTCTTGTACAGACAACTTCTTTGGGGAAAAACTCATCAATTGCCTCCAACATCGCTCGACATTGATTGCCATATGCTTTGGTGATCAGTTCAATGTGATGATCCAATTCTATGGATTTGAGAAACTCATAGATAATATATTGGGTAAAGTTCGAGGTGTGGAGATCTGAGGCTTGCTTTGCAATCAGTAATTTTTCCATGATACGATCAGGAGCGGCAACCCAGCCCAGCCTAAAACCGGGTACTACCGTCTTGGAAAAAGAGCCAAGCAGAATGGTGTGCTCCGGAATCATCTCGTAAAATGAAGTGAGCCTTTCACCACGAAACCTTAAGTCACCATACGGATCATCTTCGATCACCAACAGATGTTTGGTATTCACAACCCTGGCAAGTTCTGCTCTATTTTCATTTGAATATGAAATACCTGCAGGGTTTTGAAAATTCGGCACGGTATACATGAGTTTGGGCTGGTTTTGCTTCAAACATGTTTCCAACGCTTCAATATCCATCCCATGATCTGAAACCTTCACCGGAAGATACCGGGGTTTATAGAGAGACAGTGCCTGTATTGCACCAAGATAGCCCGGTTCTTCGATGATAACTTGATCACCATCGTTAATCATTACCTTGGCAATCAGATCAAGCGCCTGCTGAGATCCATTGGTTATCAAGATATGATCAGGATCGATGTTGATCCCCTGTTTCTGTTTGTATCTCTCAGAAATATATCGCCTCAACTCAATCAATCCTTCGGAATTGCTATACTGAAGGCAACTGGTACCATGGATCTCAAACACGCGTTCTGTTGCTTCCCGTAACTCATCAACAGGAAAAAATTTCCGGTTCGGTAAGCCACCGGCAAATGAAATCATTTCAGCATCGAGTGATGCCTTGAGTATTTCTCTGATGAATGATCGTGGAACATCATGGATTCTGTCAGAAAATATTGCATCCATTGACTTGCGTGCTAACTGGCTCATTACCAAATTTCCTAATATGTGTTTAACGCTTCATGGCGCGTGATAGTTCAACTAAGTTACCATCAGGATCTCTTACGTATATCGATTCGATAGGACCAGACGATCCGGTTCGAGCAACGGGCCCTTCTATTATCTCTACCTCTATTTCATGACACCGCTCAATAAGTTTTTCAAGTGGTATCGTGACAATAAAGCAAAAATCAGCGGATCCAGATATGGGGTTTCGTGCACAGGGTGAAAAAGGTTTTTCTGCTTTATGAAGGTTTATTTTGCCATTTGTGTGATGTAGTGAAACCCTATTCTCATCGGAGATAACGACCGTAAAACCAAGCAATGATCGATAGAATTCACTTGCCGTTTCAATACTTTCTACATAGAGCACAAAGTGATCTACCGCTCCTACCAGACAACTCATTTCAGCTCCTGTTTGAGTCGCTGCTTCTCGATGGCAGCTTTGATAATCCGGAACAACTCCCGGTAATGATTGCGATGCCGATTCCTACTATACTGGTAGGCGCTCTTTCTAACTTCATTGGTGTCGATATCAGGATAATCATCCACGAGTGAAGGAATCTCATTACTCGGATAATCAGGTATAAAAGCAAGTCCTTCGGCGCGATACTCTTCTGCAATTGTAAGTGCTTCATTTATTACCGCATCACGAAGTCTTTCAGCTTCATGGTGCAATTGATTTTCAAGTATCTTTGATCCTCGATTCTTTTGCAGAAATGCCATGATTTCATCAATTGGTTCATCCTGTAAAAGCTTGGCAATGTACTTTATCTGCCGTTTTCGCGCTCCTGCTGATGATTTTCTTGCCAGTGCAATCTCCTCCCGCAGGTCATCTGAGATTACCATTTTGCCTAATTGCGGATCTTTAAGCTCTACGATTTCCTTGGCAATCGTCTCGATCTGCTTGAATCTTCTTTTGATTTCTGACCTGCTTAGTTTCTGTGTCATCAGCTCTTCCTAAAGTTTTCATCGATCCTCATTGTGTTGTACCAGTGCCGGTTCATATCCGTGAGGAGGAATAAATCCAAGCAGCACGCACAGTGTTGCCGCGATATTCGCCAGTCCCGGAGCTGAAAGATCAGTCATATTGTACGTATTTTTTCCGGCAAAATCTTTTATTACGAATGGTACAGGATTTTTCGTGTGAGCAACCATTGGGGTCCGTATCCCATTTTTCTCGATGAACATCTGGTCTGCATTTCCATGGTCTGCAGTAATCACGGCAATACCACCCGCTTTTTCGATCGTTCGAAGCAGTCTGCCAAGGCACAGATCCACCGTTTCAACAGCAATCCTGATGGACTCAGGATTACCGGTATGCCCAACCATGTCACCATTTGCATAATTTGCCCGCAGAAACTGGTATTCACCACACTCAATGGCCTCAATCAGGTTATCGGTGATTTCAGCAGCTTTCATCCATGGTCTTTTATCAAACGTTACCCGGTCAGATTCAATTTCAATATACGTTTCTAGGTCTTGATTTATATAGCCTGATTTATTGCCGTTCCAGAAGTAGGTTACATGACCATATTTCTGAGTCTCGGAGATGGCAAACGTCTTTAAACCTGAAGCGCAAAAGAACTCGCTCACCGTGCCGCTGATTGAGGGAGGCTCGACCAGAAAATGAGCAGGTATCTGTGCATCTCCATCATATTGCATCATTCCCGCATAGAACACTTCTGGGAACCGTTGTCTTTCAAACTTGTTAAAATTCTCCTGCTCAAATGCCAGAGAAAGCTCAATGGCACGGTCTCCTCTAAAATTAAAGAGGACAACACTGTCGCCATCATTAATGGTACCAATCGGTCCTTTTTCATCGCTGACAACGAAACTATCAAGATATTGATCTGTTATTTCAGGATCCTCGTCATAAAACGTTTGGATTGCTTCTATTGCCGAGCCAAACGTTCGCGCTTGCCCAAGAACATGAGCCTGCCACCCTTTTTTAACAATTGACCAGTCTGCTTCATAGCGGTCCATGGTGGTTACCATCCGACCACCGCCTGAGGCGACACAATAATTATATCCGTCCTGCTGATAATCTCGGCAGGCAGACTCAAGCGGGCCAAAATAGTTCAGTGCACTTTTTGGTTCAACATCTCGGCCATCAAGCAGGCCGTGGATTCTGACCTCCCTGAAACCTTCGGTCCTGCACTGAGCCAGAATTTTATAAAGATGATCAATATGGGAGTGAACATTGCCATCTGACACAAGCCCTATCAGATGAAAAACACCCCCTGCAGCACAGCGCTGTTGAATTGTTCGCCAACTATTGCCGTTAAAAATATCTCCATTCTCCAGCGCCTCATTGACCAGTTTGGCACCCTGGGAGAAAATCCGCCCCGCACCAATGGCGTTATGACCCACCTCTGAATTGCCCATATCACCATCTGATGGTAACCCTACAGCCACACCATGAGCCTTCAACCGCGTGCTCAGCCCTTCACGGAAAAGCTTGTCCATAACGGGTGTGTGGGCAACCGCAACGCCATCACTCTCGTCACCTGCCCCATATCCAATACCGTCGAGTATGATGAGTGCAATTGGCCCCTGTCCTGTGGCATGGGCATTATCTGGTTCAAGTTTAGCAACAGTCATAAACAGTATCCTCCAGGAAAATAAAAAAAATGTGCACCCTTAGGTATTCTTTTGCTATTGAAAAAGTATTCATTTAGAATATGTGGAACGATCTCATGAGTGACACAAGAGTCTAGCTCATTCCAAACGAAGGTGCAATATTCCACTCACCAGAATGTCTCGTTATGCAAATTGATTTGACCCAGACTGGAAAACTCACGTGTCAAATGAATCCCGAAAGTCTGCACCGTTTTACTACGCTGCTTCAATCCGGATTTTATACCAAGTCGACGAGCAATCGCACTCTGATTGAGTTTCTCTTAGACCTCCCTGGCTTTGACAAGGATTATGTGAACAACCGGCTGCAAACGATTTTTTATAACGGAGATGCCATCGATGATACCAGCATTACTCTTTCAGGGGGCGAGGTAACACTTGCCCTCTCTGCCGCTATGCCAGGACTTGCCGGTGCTATTTTTCGCAAGAACAGTCCCCATGCAGGACTGAGAAAAAGTGCACCGGAAATGGCTGATGATCAACAAGATAAACCGATCATGATCAGGGTAAAATTGTTCAATGCCGTTGCACCCGAACGCGGGCTCGATCTACTGCGTCAAGGAGTTATACTGAAATCAAGAGATTTGCATAACTTTCTTGAACTTAGGCCATCACTGCGTGAAGCGATGAATTCTATTCAGCTTGACACCATACCATCAACACCTGAAGACGTTCTAACTGCCTGCGATCGCTTTCCCTATATCTCAACCACCATTTTTTCAACTAATGACACCAACTGATCCGATTAAAGATATGCTGGGCAGAGAGCAGTTACGCTCTGTTTCAGATGCGCGAAACCTTTTATTCTCTGAATTAGCTAACCTTTCAATTCAAACCGAAACCATACCGCTTGAGCATGGCTTGGGAAGAATCAGCGGTTCTGAAATTTATTCTCCAGAGGATCTTCCTCGGCAAAACCGTTCTACTATGGATGGGTATGCGGTTGTTTCTGCCGACACTTTCGGCGCTACCGAATCAATGCCGGGATACCTGGAAATTTCCGGTGAAGTCAAAATGGGCGCAAACCCGCATGGTACCGTGACCAGGGGACAATGTTTCAAAATTCCCACAGGAGGCATTCTACCTGAGGGTGCAGATGCGGTGGTCATGTTTGAACACACCGTTCTTGTCGATGACAAAATGATCGAGGTGGTGAAAAGTGTCGGCTCGGGCGGTAATGTCATCAAAAAAGGAGAGGATATAAAAAAATCCGCTCAAGCAATACCAAAGAATAAGAAGTTGAGTGCCTATGACCTTGGTCTTCTTGCCGGACTCGGCATTGTAGAAATCGAAGTTTATAAAAAGGTGTCCGTAGGAATCATCTCAACCGGCGATGAGGTTGCCCCTTATGATCAGCCTTTGCCACCGGGTAAAATCCGTAATATAAATTCCATGGTGCTCCGCAATCTATCCTATGATTGTGGAGTCGACGTCATCGATTATGGAATTGTTGCCGACACCGAGGAAATGTTTTTTTCCACGGTGCAAAAAGCAGTAGAGGAAACTGACCTGGTACTTTTTTCCGGAGGGAGCTCTGTTGGTGTCAGCGATCTCGGAGAACAGGCAATAGCCAGAGCCGGAGACCCTGGCGTGCTGATCCACGGAGTAAAACTAAAACCAGGAAAACCCGTAATCATTGGATTTTGCAATCAGGTACCGGTGTTTGGCCTACCCGGTCACCCAGTTTCCGCTGCCATCTGTTTTGATCTTTTTGTCAAGCCAACCATCCAGAGAATTTCCGGAAAACTGGCTGATCATATCAATCGAGAACTCACCATATCTGCCATACTGAAGAGAAGCATTAATTCGGCGGCGGGACGCCTCGATATTGTGAGAGTTTCAGTGGAACAGACAGATGAAGGTTATGAGGCTCATCCTGTCCTGGGGAAATCTGGCTCGATTTCCTCTTTAGCAAAAGCTGACGGGTTTTTCATCATCGAGGAACCTATTCAAGGACTACCAGAAAACTCCACTGTTGAGGTTTTTATATATAAATGAAAAAAGACACCGTTTTTATACAGAATACTCCACTCACCGTGGTCCAGGAACAATGGCTTGCTGAACTGGAGCAGGCCGGTTTTATCAATGGCTGCGAACATGCAAGCATACCGGTAGATGAGGCGGTGGGTAGAATCACCGCCGCTCCGGTTTTTGCTCACCAGTCTTCGCCAAGCTACAACGCTGCGGCGATGGACGGTATTGCCGTCAGATTTCAAGATCTGCTTGGGGCCAGCGAAGGCGAACCGATTATCCTAGAATCAACCAAGTTTGCTCGGGTTAATACCGGTAACGCCATCGATGACATCTTCAATGCAGTCGTAATGATCGAAGATGTTCATTATCATTCCGATGGCTCAGCCGAACTGATCAGCCCGGCAACACCATGGCAACATATCCGTAACGTTGGTGAGGATATTGTCGCCACTGAGCTGATCGTTCCGGAAAAGCACCTGATCAGGCCGATCGATCAGGGGGCATTGCTTGCGGCAGGCATAACATTGGTAGATGTATTGGTTGCCCCAAAAGTTGTGGTGATCCCCACGGGTAGCGAGCTGGTTGAACCTGGAACGCAAAATAAGCCAGGGCAAATCATTGAATTTAATTCACGAATTTTATCAGGCTATCTCAAGGGATGGGGGGCTGACGTCACCGTCTACAAGCACATTCCCGATGACCCGGAGCTTCTTGAAGCGGCCATCATTCAAGCCATAGAAGAGGCCGATATCGTCGTCACCAACGCTGGTGCGTCAGCCGGCACCAAAGATTTTTCAGCAGGGATCCTAGAATCGGTTGGTAAAATTATAACGCACGGAGTTGCCATTAAACCAGGAAAGCCGGTCATTCTTGGACTGGCCCGCAATACACCCATTATCGGTTTACCTGGATATCCGATTTCAGCTGTGCTCACTCTCAAACTTTTTGGTCGTCCACTGATTTACTCATTCCTGGGCCTTGAACCACCTGCCCCCCAAACGACAACCGCACTCATGTCCCGACCTGTTCACTCCTCAATGGGCGTTGACCACTTCGTCCGGGTCACCCTGGGCAGAGTCCATGATGAGCTTATCGCAACTCCTTCAGGCAAAGGGGCTGGAGCGGTTATGTCTCTGGTCAGGGCTGATGGTCTTTTGACTATCCCTTCTGGAAATGAGGGAGTGGGTGCAGGGGAACGTGTCACCATCGAGTTATTGCGAGACCACAAAGAGGTGGATGCAACATTGGTGATCACCGGCAGTCACGACAATATTATAGATACCATGGCTAACCAACTCCACCTTGCAAAACCGCGGGTCAGAGTTTCTTCCGCTCATGTTGGCTCAATGGGCGGCATCATGGCAATCAAGCGAGGTGAAGCGCATATGGCTGGAAGCCACCTGCTTGACGAAGAGACAGGAGAGTACAACATCTCGTTTATCAAACGGTTTCTCTCCAATCTGTCTCTTGATTTAATCACTCTCTGTTATCGCGAACAGGGACTTATCGTGCCGAAGGGAAACCCGAAAAATATCCAAAGTTTCAGTGATATGATTGCGGGAGAAATGATATTTATTAACCGTCAAAAAGGTGCCGGTACCAGACTTCTTACTGATAACTTATTAAAGCAGCAGAAGATCGACTCTGCCCAACTCCATGGTTATGACCATGAGGAGTATACCCATATGAATATTGCTGCAGCGGTAGCCGGAGGGCATGCAGATGCAGGAATGGGTATCCGGGCGGCGGCAAATGCCTTGGGACTCGACTTTATACCGGTCACCGAGGAACGTTACGACCTTATTATACCGAAAGCATTGCAAACCGATTTCAGAGTTGATGCAGTGCTTAATATGATGAGGAAAAAAAGTTCGTTTCATGATAAGGTAACATCGCTGGGAGGGTACGACCTCAGAGATTGTGGGGCGGTGGTCTATAGCCAGTAAACGGGAATGGAACAGCCGCTCAATAGCGTTTCCATCTTTAAGATTAAAAATAAAAGAGGAGATTCAACCATGGCAGACAAAATTTTCCGTGTAAACATGACAGATCTCACCACCAGTATAGATGATGTTCCGGAGGCATGGGCCGGACATGGTGGACGTGGTCTGACTTCAACAATCGTCTCCGAGGAAGTAGATCCTACCTGCCATCCACTTGGACCTCGGAACAAACTGGTTTTTGCACCGGGCCTGCTTTCGGGGACAGTCGCAGCTAACTCCGGTAGACTTTCTGCCGGTGCCAAGAGCCCGCTGACTAACACCATCAAAGAAACGAATGCAGGGGGTACCGCTGCTCAGCTTATGGCTCGCTGTGGTTGCAAGGCTTTGATCATTGAAGGCCAACCCAAAGATGACAAATGGTACGCCATTTCGATGACTCCCGACTCGATCACTATTGCAGAAGAAACAGATCTAGTTGGTAAAGGGAATTATACGGTTGTTAAGGAATTGAAAGAGAAGTTAGAAGGTAAGCAGGCCGTCATCACCATCGGTCCTGCCGGTGAAATGAAAATGACCGCAGCCAATATTTCCGTCATGGATCCTGATGGTAATCTGCGATCAAATGGGAGAGGCGGCCTGGGTGCCGTAATGGGTTCCAAAAAGATAAAATTTATAACGGTCGACCCCAAAGATGGCAAAGTTGAAATCGCCAAGCCAGATGAGTTTAAAGCAGCCAACCGAGCCTTTGGTAAGGCACTGGTGGACAACCAGATCAGCCAGGCACTCGCCACGTATGGTACCAATGTTCTCGTTAATGTTATTAACGAAGCTGGTGCTCTGCCAACCAAGAACTTCACGCTAGGTCAGTTTGAAGCACATGACAAGATTTCTGGCGAAACCATGCATGATCTTATCAATGAGCGTGGTGGCAAGCCGAAACATAATTGCCATGCTGGCTGTGTCATCCAGTGTTCGCAGATCTTTAACGACAAAGACAAAAACTACAAAACCGCAGGATTCGAATATGAGTCGATCTGGGCCATGGGCGCCGACTGCTGTGTTGAAAGCCTCGATGATATAGCCGAAGCTGATCAGATTATGGATGACCTCGGACTTGATACCATTGAAACTTCGGTAGCTATTGGCGTCGCAATGGAGGCCGGCGTACTGGAATTTGGCGATGGACCAGGAGCCTGCAAACTGCTCCGTGACGAAGTGGGTAAAGGTACCCCGCTTGGCAGAATTATTGGCAACGGTGCAGGATCTGTCGGACTCGCATTTGGTGTCACGAGAGTTCCCGTCGTAAAGAATCAAGCGATCCCTGCATATGATCCCCGGGCGGTAAAAGGTATGGCAATTACCTACGCAACAACCACCATGGGAGCTGATCATACCTCAGGATATGCGGTTGCTACTAATATTCTTGGTGTAGGAGGCACTGTAGACCCACTCTCCAAAGAAGGACAGATTGAACTTTCCAGAAACCTGCAGATTGCCACCGCGGCAATCGATTCTACCGGGATGTGCCTGTTTATAGCCTTTGCTGCACTGGATGACCCGGATTGTCTGCCAGCCCTGATTGATCTGATCAATGCCCGGTATGGCTTGAGTCTGACCGGCGACGATGTTACCAACCTGGGTAAGTCGATTCTTAAGACCGAACGGGCCTTTAATCAGGCCGCCGGATTCGGTCCCGCAGATGATCGCCTGCCAGAGTTCTTCTATGATGAACCACTGCCACCACATAATACGGTTGTAGATTTTACTCCGGAAGAAATTGATTCTTTCTGGAATTTTTAGATGAAACTCACCGTTAAATTGTTTGCCTACTTCCGCGACGACAGGTTCGTCGCGGAAGTACTCGATTTACCTCCTGATACTTCTATCCAAGACATTGCAGTAAAGCTCGATATCGATCCGGATGAAGTCGGAATTCTGATGATTAATTCCCGCCAGTCCAACCTGCAGGCAAAGCCATCCGAGGGTGATACCGTCGCAATTTTTCCGAAGGTTGGTGGTGGCTGAAGCAACAGCGATCACCTGACTGTTTCATTTCCGTTTTACTTATCCCATTGAAAAATCATTCTTATCTGGTATTCTGTGCCAGAAATTGAATAGGTGAATTCACTGGTGGAGAATAGTCTATGGACAATCTCAGGAAACAATTAGGTGAGCAATTTAAAAACAGGCGTGACGACGATTCTTTTGTAGAGCAGGTAGCGCAACTCGCCAAACTTTCTGGCGACCAGGTCTATCAAAGCACTCTCTCCCTCCTCACCAGTCTTGATCTGCCACCTACCACCTCACGCCGCTACTGGTTTGAGGCGCTGGAACATCAGAAGCTCATGACCCGGGCTCTCAAGCGAAGCGTCACACTGATTACCGCCATTGCCGACTACATTGACAAAACACACGTTTTACCGTTTGAGCCACATCTTATTGACAGTAACGCTTTCGATAAAATCGTGTCTGAAACTACCAAGGACAGTTTAACCGGACTTCATAATCGGTCATTTTTTACTGAAGTTTTTGAGCAGCAGATTTCCATATCAAAAAGATACAACACTGAATTATCACTGCTTTTTCTCGATATTGATAATTTTAAGGAAATAAATGACATATACGGGCATCCCGTTGGTGATATTATTCTGAAAAAGATAGCATTAGCAATCAACAGCGTTAAGCGAGAAAGTGACATTGCGGTGCGTTATGGTGGAGAGGAGTTCGTATTACTGATGCCCTTCACCAACAACACCAACGGTATGAAAGTAGGCGAACGGATCAGGAAAGTCATTTCAGAGACCACGTTTGCAGCCGAAAATCACCGTCTCAGTATTACGGTATCCGGGGGCTTATCCACCTTCCCGTCAAATGGTGCAACGACTCATACACTTCTAAAGATCGCCGACCAGGCACTATATCAAGCGAAAGGTGCAGGGAAAAATATCATCTCTCATTTTAAACCGGATAAAAGAAGGTATATGAGAGTCAAATATCGTAATCCAGTGATTGTCCGAGAACTGGGAATTGATGACAACACCTGCCATTACGGTATTGGAAAAGACATTTGCATCGGCGGCCTGTTGTTCAAAAACGAACACCCCTTCTCTCTTGGTTCGAGAATTCAGGTTCATACAAATGTCAAAGAAGATACCTCTCTGTTACTCATTGGCAAGGTAATCAGGGTGGAGTCATATGAACCTGATCATTATGATATAGGGGTGTCACTTTCGTTTGGCGAAATGGAAAAAATTGCCCGGGAAGAAATATCGGGTTTACTTAAAACCCCGCATTAACGAGCGCTCATTTATCGCTCAATCTCTAAGTTATGGCTATTATCACCTATCATGCGACCGTTTCAGGACGTGTTCAGGGCGTGTTTTTTCGGGACTGTACCAGGAAAAAGGCGTGGGAATTAGAACTCACCGGCTGGGTCAAAAACCTGCCGAACGGCAACGTTGAAACAGTCTTCTCAGGGCCAGCAGATTCAGTGGAAAAGATGAAGGAATGGCTCCACGAAGGTTCACCGCACGCTCGTGTCGATGAGGTGACGTTTGACAAAGTCAATGAGCCGACACCATTCAGTTATTTCGAGATCGTTTATTAATTCATCGAGTTTACACCCATTTTAAGAAGAAGACCTGAATGCTTACGATTGAACAGCTCGATGCGCAAATTGAGACAGCAGATGGCTCTGCATCCTCTTCACTTCCCAGAAAACTACTTCAAAATATTAATCTTCATATAAACCAATCCGAAATCGTTGCCCTGGTTGGAGAATCGGGTTCAGGCAAATCCCTTACTGCTCATTCAATTTTGCGACTACTCGAAGACGTCAGCCCCATAACACTCTCAGGCTCGATTATATTTAAAGAATCGGAAATTTTAGCACTCCCGGTCAACTCACTTCGAAAAATCAGAGGGAACCGCATCTCAATGATATTCCAGGAGCCGATGTCCTCTTTGAACCCTGTCTATACGATTGGCAATCAAATCATGGAATCGCTCACACTGCATCAGAACCTTTCTGGTACACGAGGTCACGAAGAAGCGGTGAATCTTCTTTTTAAAGTTGGCATTTCTGAGCCTGAGTTACGCATGAAGGTCTATCCACATCAATTATCCGGTGGTCAGCGACAACGAGTTATGATTGCGATGGCTCTGGCCTGCAAGCCTGACCTTTTGATTGCCGATGAACCAACAACTGCGCTCGATGTAACCATCCAGGCAAGTATCCTTAAATTGATTAAGGACCTCCAGACTGAAACCGGAATGTCCGTTTTGTTGATATCCCATGATTTGAACCTAGTTAAACATTTTGCAGATCGAATCTATATCCTGCAAAACGGCAGGATTGTTGAGTCAGGTTCGTGTCAGACGCTTTTTGACAACCCTACACACCCATATACCAGAAAACTTCTTGCTTCGTTACCGCCTAAAATCAACCAGATTGAAATCGCCAAGCAACCCGTTCTTATTCATTCTGATGACCTGAATTGCACCTTTAAACTTTTCAAGGGATGGAAGCACCCGTTCAAGCGCTCCTACCAACTCATTAAAGCGGTTGATCACGTAAAATTTTCAATTCATCGTGGGACCACATGCGGCATCATAGGCGAGTCCGGTTCTGGAAAATCAACACTCGCATTCGCACTTTTGAAATTGGTTCCAAGCAGCGGATCAATCTACTACCAAAAAGACGATCTTAATGGTATGAGCAGAAAAGCGGTCAGGAAACTGAGAAAAGAACTTCAAATCGTTTTTCAAGACCCTTTTTCTTCATTATCACCGCGAATGTCTATACGTGAAATCGTTTCAGAAGGGCTCACCGTGCATTTCCCCGAATTATCAGAGGCAGAGCGCGTAACAAGAGTAAATGAGGTTCTGGCAGACGTTGGCCTAGATTCCCAGGTTGGTGATCGCTATCCGCATGAGTTTTCCGGTGGTCAACGTCAGCGTATTGCGATAGCCCGCGCACTTATTTTACGCCCCGAACTATTGATTTTAGACGAACCTACCTCGGCACTGGATATGACTATTCAAACACAGATCATTGAACTGCTTCTTGGGTTGCAGCTCAAATATCAACTCACTTATATTTTTATCTCCCACGACCTGAAAGTGATCCGGGCGATTGCCGATACGGTTCTGGTTATGCGGGACGGAAAAATTGTCGAATCAGGATCACCTGAGAAGATTTTCCACAATCCCGTTGAAGAATACACTCGAACACTGATCCGCTCTTCCTATCTCTCAAATTGAGCAGATTTCTTTACGAATGTACCAGATGAAAACACTACCTGCCCTATCGGGTGCTCTAAAGATTAACTTCGGGGAATCTCTGCAAGTCCAATAAAAATATAAGAGTAGAAGGCCAGCACGAGAAAGTGCGCAATCAGAAGGTGAAAAAGTTTCTTCTGAAAAATTGTCCTGCTTCGGGCGAGCAAGACGCCAAGCATCATAAACACAGGAAATAGATACCTGCCCTGTGGTTGAAAATCTTTTGTCCAGGAATGGTTTAGCGATACCCCAATAAGTGCAACAGAAAGCATCATAACCATCAACAAATAGATCCTGTCATCAAAATCACCACGAAATGTAATCATAACAAGCAGATAGCACATCCCGATAATCGATAGATATTTAACCAGGTTGTAGAACTCCTCTGAAGCTGAGATGGTGAAATACCCATAGACACCGAAGGCAGAATTGAAGGTTTTCGTGAACCATTGATTATGGAAAGCGACCTGCTCTAAGGAGATCCCTCGCGCCTTTTTGTATAGTGATACATGTTTTTTATGGAGTTCGGTGCTGGGTTTGTACCAGCGATGAGCGGTCTCTTCCTGCATTGCCGCAATTTTTTCCGCTCGCTCAGGCCCATTTACCAGGTAGTCAAGCCCATATCTCCCTGTAAAAATAGAAATACCAATAATGGAGATAAGCGCCACGTTTATCAGGGTAACCTTGTTATTGAAAATACCCTGCTTAAAAAGTTGATAAAAGATGGCAAAATAGAACAGTGCCACCATCGGGTAATAATTTTTCTTCATTAACAACATCAGACCGACAAGGATACCCAGCCCGATAACGGTCAAACCAACCCTCATCCCTTCCCTTCTTGCCAATAACTGGTTCAGTAAGCTCTTCGGATCAGCTATTTGAACTGCTGCGACAAAACAGAGAAAGATTGAGAACGCATCCGAGCCGCTGTAACTGAACACGTACCAGATCTGTGGTGAGATAATCAGGGGTAATGCAACTATTCGGGCAGAAATTGATTGCATTGCATAGAACGTGATGAGAACAAAAAGAAAAACATTAAAACTTCTTAGTGCCAACACACGATCAATATTCATGGATTGAAAAATTTTGGAGAATTTCCCGGCAAAAAGATAGTAGATCTCGCCGTTGTTAAGTCGGGAAAAACCATACACACTATAAGTATAACGTATCTCTTCGGATTCCACTTCTGGTGGCAACCAATTTTGCTGATAGTACTCTGTTGCCTGTAGATGTACATACTCATCAGGGTGCGC
The DNA here is from genome assembly GCA_004796425.1 of Desulfobulbaceae bacterium. Lineage (GTDB taxonomy): Bacteria > Desulfobacterota > Desulfobulbia > Desulfobulbales > Desulfocapsaceae > MADRE3. The sequence continues at coordinate 35,013 of QZLB01000280.1, forward strand.
ATTACGTTTTGAATTGCCTGACATGGCAATGATCAGAACAAGAATCGCTGCCATTATTATCGGGACATAACGAAATTCTTTACCCAAGGGTTTAGTGACAGTTACTGCCAGGAAAATTAAGAAAATCAGAAATAAAGACACCCCAACCGTTAAAAGGTAGTCCTTATGATCAGGTATAATGGTTGGAATGTACGTGTAATATGGGTCATTATTGTCTGATATGAGTGAAAGTGTCTGGTCTTCAACCGTAGTGTTTACAATGCCATTCTCTGCGACCAGTTCTGTCAGATTAATACTGATTGTTTGAAAACCCTGCTGAGAAATAGTGAGCTCTGATAAGTGTGCCTCACCTGCGTATTGCATAGGGTCAATGCGCAAGCTGGCAACATTTGCGAGATCTGTGAGGTGGAACTGATACCTTGTCTTGCCAGGTTTAATTCGAACAACCGCTCGCTGCTTTTCTGAGAATGGTTTGTTGCTTTCTGCCCAATACAGTTTAAAGAGCGTTTCCTTGACCACCTTGATTTCAAGCGTCACCGACGCGCGATTAACCATAAAATGGTGATAATAGAAAATGCTCAGTGCACAAACGAGTATCAGGAACACCCGCTCCGAGGCAGTTGATCCCTTCCAGAAACCCATCAACTACTCCTTTTTTTTAGCCGTTGATAAATTCTATGAAGTTGCTGCTCATACTTGATTGTTACGCGAAATAGTGGTTTGCCGAGATAGTGCAGTAGCAAAAGTACAACGGCCGGTCTCATGCCAATTCCATGCTTGAAATTACCTATCGGTAAAACTTTGTTCAGCGCACAGAGTTTCACGACCCTGAGAAAGCTGTTACCGGCGATATCATATGTTTGGGTAAATAGTCGTTTCATCTAATTTCGAACCACATCCTTGATATGACGCCAGAAAAATCGAATCCGCAAAAAAGGATTCAAACAGAGGTTTAATCGTGACGCATCCCATAGTTGACGTGGGGTTTTATGTTTTGCTCCATCAGGAGTATGTGCTCCGTGGAAATCATCCAGGTGATGCTTGTGTCTAATCGTTGCAACCTCACGACTGGTAGGAAAAGCGAGCTTTGTCGCAAGACAATAATTAAACCAGGGTCGATAATCAGCCATCGATCTACCTAACAGTGCACTCGCCGCTCCATATCGCTCGGCCGCGTCTATAATCCCTTCTTGAAGCGGGGCGAAATAATTATCTTGCTCCTTCTCTGCTTGACCTATTTCATCGCGCTCTGTCCTGAAGCGAAGTGAAAAACCATCTTCGGTGAGATCGTAACCATTAAGCGTTGGATGAGGGGCTCTACAGGCCTCCTCAAAAACATCCCGGGCATATAATATCGTACTGGCGGCAAGATCAAACCTGTTCCGATCATAGATTACACCGGATATATCGTTTTTGTTATCTGCAGGATACTCAACTCCTCGCGTTGCTGCAAATAGGTACCCGTGAAAAACCGGGCAGTCCTCACGATGCTTCACGCTGTTGTAGAGAAATCGCTGAATCGTACCCAACCAGCCAATATCAATGATTCCAACCCGCTCATGCGAGAAAAAATCCACAGATTCAAGATAATGCATCAGGGCACGATTGGCGGGTTCCGTCTGTACTTTTATTTCCTCCTGGAAGCTCTGATCGTCAAGCAGTTCCATCAGCTGAAGCTGATGCTGCTTATTAAACCCGGTGTGTCGTGGGGTCAGGCAGGTATCAGGGTAAAGCTGATAGCGATCCAGGTGTGGGAGGAGTTTCTCGATGTCCAACTGAAATATGCGGGCAACATCCCTGAAATCACGATTACCAGGGGGGAGAAACGCAATGGAGATGTCCGATCTGGTCAAGCCTTCATGGGCGCAACTGGCGCCGGCAAGCGCCATTCTGCTTACATAGAGATACTCTGTCTCGGGCAGTTCCTGGTCAGGAAATAATAACGGTGTGCTCTTTTCCCACACCTTTTTAAAAGTGTATCCTTCTCTTGAGAGAAAAAACAATTTGGTTATGTTCCGCTCCCGGCTCTGCTCGGCAATCTCCTGCACAAGACCGCCCATAAGCGGTCCGAGGAAATTATAGCCTTCCAGGTATAGTTCAGATCGCTCAACATTTTCACCTTCATGCGGCAACATCAGCTGTTGCAGGGCACGCCCCCGGTAAAAAGGCTTGCCTTTGGCATAATTGATATACCGTTTCATGATCGCCTTGCGATGCTTTTCGCCCGGATCATGAATCACCAATGCATTCAAGCCTGCTTCATGGGCACGCAGTCCATCGGAAATCGGATTGTCTCCGATATGTATCCAGCGATCTTTATCTAACTGAAATTTATCCTCCACCAGACGAAATCCTTCACCAGAAGCCTTGGCCAGATAGGTATCCGCTGAAGATATCAAGTCTTCTGCATATTTCTGAAAGCCTGCTCTTTCTGTCAGTCTCTTCAAATGTGCGGCGGGAAGATAGATATCTGATATGATGAGTATTCGTTTCCCTAAACCGTGCAATTCCTCAAGCCACTCTATCAAACGACTTCTTGGCACAAGCATGGCCTGTTCCATATCAAGTTCATAGGAGGTGACTTTTTCCAGCAGATTCGGGTCGTAGGCGGAGCTGAATAGTTCACGCAGTAAACGCTCCATAAAAACAGGATAACAGGCTTCGTGATCTGCAAATTTCTGCGCAGTTTCCATACGCTGATGCTGCTCAATCTCATCTCTTCGTTTCTGTATAAATTCCCAAGACTTGCTGATACCATGCTGACGTGCAAGGTTTGCGATATATCGTGCAACAGGATGTTTTATTAGATCGGGATCATGTATCCGTCTGATGAACAGAGTATCAAAGAGGTCGAAGGAAAACACATCATACCGTTCCTGCAGGGACCTGCCTTTACTGATGAGTTTTTCCAATGAATAAATTTTTTCCCAACCCATCGCTCGTCTTACTCCGTACCTTTCATCTGTTTGGCAAACCAGATTTTGGAAGAATTCAGAAGATTCTTTAGGGCATGCTTAACCCCCTGATTCTGTCCCTGATTCAATTGCCTCCTGACTTCAGCCAATTCTTGCTCAAGCTCAATTAGCCGATCACTTGCTGCTTCAACATACGGATGACTCTCGCTGGCAATTTTTCTCAACAAATATTTTCTGATTAACTCCTGATCCTGGAGTCTCCCGGTAATTGCTGCTTCCCCCAGGGTATTACCCCCGTGAATTCTATATTTGACCAGTTGCTGGTCGTGGAGATAGCGCGTTTTCGCCGGGAATTTCTCGAGTACTCTGAAAATGAAGTCATAATCATGTAAATACCTGAGCGAACTGAAAGGACCAACGGCCGCTGCCGCCTGGGCGGAGATAAAAAGATTCGAGGTCGTCACCATGAAGTTCCCTTTCAAAAACGCAATATAGAGGTCCGCACACTGGAAATAGAATGATCTGTTTTTCTGATGCCACACATTCCAGCCAAAATCAGGCTGATGATAGACAACTCCTTGATCAGAGATCGGTATTACATCGGTAAATACACATTGCAGATTGTTCTGCTCACATTCGTTTACGAGTCGCTCAAGACGGTCTAACAGATACACATCATCTGAGTTCAAGATCGAAATATACTTTCCCGACGCAAGATTGATGCCTCTATTAATCGTATTATATGCGTCCTGATTTTCCTGGTAATAATAGTTGAGCCGCTCGTCGCGATAACTTTGAACAATTTCCCCGGTCTTGTCGGTTGAACCATCGTCAACGACTATTAACTCAAAGTCTGAGAAAGTCTGGTTTAAGACACTTTCAACGGCTTCACCGATGAAATTTTCATGATTGTAAGCCGGGATGACGACTGTGACGAGTGGTGTGCTCATTTACTTACTTTCCTGCCTTATTTCTTTTCCAGATGAACAGATCCTATTCACCTCATGCATTTATCACATCAGAGCCGTGAAGTAACTACTGAAATATCAGCATCAAGTCAAGGACTAGTTGGAACTCCCTGCTGATATCCAGTGAGAGAATTTCGCCTGTTCAAAGCCATGATCTGCGAGCACCTCCGGGTTGTAATACGGGGGGCCATACTGCAAAAGGTTTTGATTTGAAGACTTGAATAAACCCATCTCCTGCCTCAAATCAGGTTGATTGCTACTCAACCATTCAGGTTCCATCTCCTGCTGCGCTTCTACAAGAGCATCAGGGTGATATATGATCCTTTCTCCACTCTGTCTGAGACGGTTACAAAGATCGACAAGCCCGAAAAGCATTGGATAGCGTTCTGTATCAAAGCCTCCCACCCGCAAATAGTTGCTTCTGCAAATCATTACATTATTCCAAGATGCAAACCCAACATCCTGCATAGAGTGCAAACCATTCAAATGGAGGGATCCATTGCAAAGAAAATAGAAAAAATGCAAAGGCGTCTCATCTTCTAAATCTGGCAATTTGTAGGACTTACCATCTGCTCCATCATAGGATATTCGTCCACAAGCAACCGCTACCTCTGGTTGTTCAGCATTGCCAGCCAGTGTATCGAGCCAGCGTGAACTACACGTTTGGATTGAGTCAGATAGTAAAACAACCAGTTCACGTTCCGATTCATGAATCAGTCGATCCAACATACTGGTCAGACTGAGCTTCATCGGGCTTTCTTGACTGTTTAGGGAGAGGCTGATCCAATCGGCAAGGTACACAACTTCACCACCTTGTGAATCGATCAGATCCTGAAGCGGTAGAGCAATTTTTTTCGGTTGGTTAAAGTCCTGGGGCCAGATGCAGACCATAGGTCGTATCGGCTTTTTACACACTCTTTGGACGGTGTAGTTGTATTTAACCGGCCCATCTGCCACAATCGCGTCCGGTCCACTCCTGCTTAAATGATTTTCGAGTGCTCGCCTACCAGCATCATGGGCATATTGCTTCTGATCGTGGTTAATACTGGTCGAGGTTTGGGACGCACGCCATAAATAAAGTGCACGAGGTATATGGCTGATATTTTTTGTCTGTTCGCTGAGCCGCAGCATCAGATCATAATCCTGGGCACCATCGTACTCAGTTCGTAATCCACCGGCACGTCTAATTTGGTGAGCCGAAACGACCGTGAAATGAGTCATGTAATTATGAGACAGCAACAATCCATAATTATATTCTGGTTTCCTGAATTTTGAGTAATACCTGCCATCTTCTCCGATCAATATTTCATCGGTATAAATCACTTCGGGCTGAACCTCGTTGATTGTTTCAGCAATCCGCTGGAGACAATCAACAGTAAGCTCATCATCATTGTCGAGGAACCCGATATAGTTCCCCTCTGCTTCACTGATGCCTTGATTCGTCGCAACAGAAATTCCCCCATTGACTTCAAGATAACGCACCTTGATACGGTGATCCCTATTCCTCCATTCCTCCAGTACCACCCTCACCTGTTGATTGTCACTTCCATCGTCAATCAGGCATAGTTCCCAATGAGGATAACTCTGGTACAGTACGGATTCGATACAGTTCTGGAGTGAAGCAATCGTCGGGTTAAATACGGGTACTATTACAGAAATCAATGGCTTGCTGACAAGCTTACTGATTCGTGTCTGCGGGTAATGTTTTTTCTCAATACCACTCCCGAGATAATCTTCAAGCGGAGACCGATCATGTGCACTGTTTCCGTATTGCTCCCTGTAATACACCGGGTCAAAGTGAGGAAAGAGTGAAGATTTCTCCTCTTGATGCTCCAAGAGGTAAAGTGAAACCGGATCATTACCGTCAGCCAGAACAGCTGAATGATCATTACGGTAAGTACCCGCATCCATCAGTGGATTGATTCTTTTCTGCTCCTGAATACCAAAAAGGCGATAGTGAAACAGAGGATCAAGACCGGCCCGAGCCAGAGACGGGGTCTGAGATACATACCAGGACGCGTTAAACAGAAGACCGGTACAGAGTCTATCTGATGGGGACGCCTCGTTATAGATCACGAGTGGGTTTTCGTCTGTGTCGCATCTAAACCGACTCAAAAAAACAACCGGATCGAAGTAGGGCCCAGGTCTGTAGCCTTTCTTTATCCCTGTCTTCAAATAATGAGCAAACGGATGTTGGTTGTCTTCTGGGGACATGTATTTCCGTCGGTAATAGTAACTATCGAATAGCGGATGAGGATCTCTGATCCCCGCTATTGGAGAACCATGCAGGTAATATGAAGCGTCAATGCTCTCAAGGTGGAAGATAAGTGGCAGCTCTGACCGTTTGGCAAGTGTTACCAGAAGAAGGAAAAATTGTTTGATCTTCTTGAGTTGCTGTACAATCATTTCTGACCAGAAATTATTTTGCCTACCTTTCGTATCGCACCACTGATTCTCTGTTGTTTTTGACCGCTCGCCAAATAATCAACAATCTTCCGCAACGCCTCATTCCCAAAGCTGTGAAGTTCTATCTCGCAGCGCAATGTTGTAAATGATGCATGAGCAGCGTGCTTCACCATCTGGATATGCAGCTTAGGATCATGGTCTGAAAACATATAGCGGTTCCCATCGAGACAGACATGAGAACCTTTCAGAGAATTAACCGAAACCTCCGTATCACTCCCAGAGCCTTGCAGTACGATCTGGTGCACCGACAGGACCGCAGGACAATCAACCGGGTCGAGTCTGAATTTTACAATGTTTTGAAAGGAACTGATATCGAAGGTTAATATCTGGGTTCCTGGGACAATTTTTCTTGTCAGTACCTGGGATTCAGTATACCCATCACCCGTGTCAATATAACATTTACAGGTGTGATATGGCTCCTTCACTTCAACCAACCGATCAAGCCATATTTCTATGTTTTCCCGAAACAGGTCCTGATGCTTAAGGTAAATTTTCTTGAAACTCTCCACCTTTTGTGACTTATTCAAACTTCTTACCATGGAATCCGCTGCAACCCGGTAATGAAAATGCTCATAGGGAAGCTGCAGAACACGTTTCCCCGACTTGATTATAGAGAGCCATAAATCATAGTCTTCCCAGCCATAAACCAACTCAGTATCATAACCACCTGCCTTTTTCCAGTCGGCCTTTCTGAATAGGGCTGAACAGAAAATCACATTATCGAGCAGCATTGATTCAAGTGAATAATTCGGCAATAGCCAAGAAGCGTTCACTGCCCCGAACAGACGTGCGTGGCTGTACACAATACCGATCTCGGGATCTTCATCCAGCAACGCAACTGCGTTACTCAAATAATTTCCATCGATTTTATCATCGGCATCAAGCGGCAAAATAATGTCTCCTTTCGCCTCTTCAATCCCTCTGTTTCTGGCACCTGCAAGACCACGGTTTTTAATTGAGATGACCCGGGTTTTCTCCTTGTTTAAATGAGCAATGATATCGAGTGTCTGTGGATC
>QZLB01000249.1 GCA_004796425.1 Desulfobulbaceae bacterium
CAGTATATGATCGATTAAGAGAAGTCCCGCTTGGTGGTACGGCGGTTGGAAGCGGGGTAAACTGTCCTAAGAGTTTTCCTGAAAAAGTCTTTGAGGCTACTTCAGATTACTTGGATATTGAGCTTGAGTCTATGAAATCACCTTTTCAGGGATTATCTGGGCTTGACTCGATTCTAGAATTCTCTGGACACTTGAAAAACTGTGGTTCCACCCTTTTGAAAATCGCCAACGATTTAAGGTGGATGAATTCAGGTCCTCGCGCAGGTATTGGGGAGATTATATTACCACCACTGCAGCCTGGCTCTTCAATTATGCCTGATAAGGTCAACCCTGTAATACCTGAAGCAGTCGCCATGGCTTGTGTCCAAATCACCGGAAACGACACCACCATTACTCTGGCAGCCCAATCGGGAAGCTTTCAACTGAACACGATGTTTCCAATCGCTGCAGGCCGCATAGTACAGAGTGCCACCTTGCTCTCTCGAGCAACGGTCAGTCTTTTTGATCAAGCCATTGCAGGAATGAAAATCAATGAACAAGGCATCAAAGAACCGCTGTTGAAAAACCCCATATTGGTAACCGCACTGGCACCACTGATCGGCTATCAGAAGTCTGCTGCAATTGCCCATATGGCTCGAGAGCAAGACTGTACAGTTATGGAAGTTGCGCTCCGAGAAACTGATCTCGCAAAAGAACAACTGGAAAAACTACTTGATCCTGCTCAACTTGCGAGCGGCGGGTAAGGGATTTTGGAAAAACCACCCCGATACCCGTGGTGGAAAACAGTGGTGTTTAGGATATCAAGGAGTTAGCTTTTGAGGTGCATAGTTTGACAATAGTCGCATGTAGAAGGTGCCGACCACTAACCCATTTTTTACAATCACTATTTCTTTCAAAGGCTTTATCTCCTGTACACGATTCTGAAAATAAGGAAACTCTGCACGTACCTGATCCTGGGCCACAATGAGCAGAGATCTCCCTTCAATGGTCTCAGGATGCAACCAGATCTCAAACATTCTGGCGTGCCAGTCAAAAAGATGCCAGCCAACAGTGATCTGTTCCCCAACTACTCGACCTGCTGGTTGAACAACCTGTTTCTTACGGTAAAACGACAATCCACTGGCAATACCATATTTATCCATGCCAACAACGACCGGTTCATCATCGTTCTGCTCGATATGTTCCAAAACCTCAGCGTTTATTTGCTGGGCCAGATTTTGATAACCACGCAATACCGGCCCCCTTCCAAAATCTATAGTGGGGATACCGTAGCTGTAATAATGAAAAACGACCATATATACCGCAAACAACGCAATTACCTGCAGTTTCCATAATCTCATCATGATTTTGCCCAGTCGTTGAGCGTTGAATTGCCACATCGCTGCCAGAAAAGGTATCAAGGAGATGGTAATCGCACTGGCCCAGTTAAACTCTGGCCGCATATGTAAACTGATGAGCACGAGAAGAATCAGGGTGAGACTGAAATGATAAACAAACAGTGTACTACGAAGCCGATATCCGGAATCAAGGTTGAGGTAACTACCTGTTGCTTGAGTTCCAGCAGATCGATTAACAAATCCGTAGATAAGGCTCAGCAGACCAACAGGGGTTATTGTGGCCAGCATATATCCACCAAGCTCCATGATTCTTGAGACGCTTTCCGAGTCTATTTGATTGGGGCGGGGTAAATAATTGGTCAACCATGATATCTGGAAATAACTCAGCAGAAGTGGCAGAGACAGCACAGTGAGCACCCCCAGAAACAAGTAAAACCCAGGATTCTTGAAAATGCGATATAACGATACAGATAAAAAAAGATAAGCCAGCACTGAACCGAGATAAATGAAGAATATCGTGTCAACAGCCAGACCGAAGGAAGAGATAATGGCGAAGTAAACCCAGTCTCTCCGGTCCCTGGAAACAATTGCTTTGCACATGTAAAAACTGGCAACAATCCAACCCGTTACCAGAAGTGCTCCTCGGGTCATAAAAAACCCAGCCCCGAAACATCCTGGCAGACTCGCAAAAAGCATCAAAGCTATCAAAGCTGTGGTTCGATTATAAAAAAGGTTACACAGGCGATAGAGAAAAAAAGCACCTCCCAGCCAGAGGATAAATGCTGGAAATCGCATCGCAAACTCTGAAGTACCAACAAGATAATCTGAAATAAAAACGATACATGCAGATAGTGGCGGGAATTCACTTGGGACATTTGTCAAATTCTGAGAGAAAGTCCAGAGATATGCTTCTCTGGCCAGCAATTCCATATTCCCAAGATTGCATAATCTAAGCAGGAGCGAGAACAAGATAGCCGCCACACAGAAAAGTCGGATTCTGACCTTTTCATCTTTCACATGAAGATCTGAAAAAACAAACAGAACAGAGTTGATAATGAACCATCCGGTGCCGATTATTGATGCAACACATATCGCTACAGGACTGGAGCTTTCTGGCATCGGTGCGAGCATATAATAACCGCTGCCCTGGAGACCAAGACTGCTGAGAAAAATGGTAACAGCCGCAGCAAGCTGACGTGTTCCCAGCATGGCCTCGGCTTGGGTCCCTCTCCACAAACGATACATGGAGTAACTCAATACTGACCAACTGATCGCGCCTGCTGCAAGGCATGGCATTCCCGGGAAGCCATTCAGTGAGTTGAACACCGAATAGAGTAAGGTGTTCATCAAAACCCCTAACACTAACAGTGTTACGAGCCTTGAAAAACGAACCAGATCAGACCTGAAACCACCAAGTTCCAGTACTTGATCATAGTAATCGAGAATCACCTTTTTGTTCATTTTCGAGAACCCTTCAAACCGGTCATGGAAGATAATGGGTACCTCATGAACTCGAAAATTATCTCCTCCGTAAGCCAGTAATTCCAATCCGACTTTAAAACCAGGGATATCGGGACGAAGGGATTTCAAATACTCTGTTCGCGTGGCAAAAAAACCTGCCATTGGATCATTGGCATCGGTAAATAGATAGGCGGGAATGGAGGCCAACCGTGAGGCTATTTTCCGACTCAGTGGCCATTCCGGGGTAGCCCCCCCATGAGTATACCGGCTACCGATAACAACATCAGCCTGCTCACCAAGCAATGGTTTGATCAGTTCCGGCAACTTATCAGGTGGGTGGCTTAAATCAGCATCCATTACCACAACAAAGTCACCACGAACTTCTTGAGCTCCGGCGACCACTGCACTTGCTAAACCGTCTTTGGCTTCTCGGCTGATCAGCCTGACAGGGAAATGCTCCTGCCATTTGAGAATCTTTGGCCTGGTTTCATCGGTGGAGCTATCATCAACAAACACGACTTCTATTTTCACCGACTCTGGCCATCGAACATCAAATAAGCGACCCAGTAGTGGATCTATATTGTCAGCTTCATTGAGTGTAGGTATAAGTATTGAAATTAAATACATTTTTCAAAATATTATGTACGATTACCGAGGGCGATTACAACGAGACTTGGGTCGATGCCCTATTTTTCCAACACGCGATAAATGAAATAGTTCTGCTTCCGCTCATACATATACAAAATTGACTGGAAAAAGTCCGAATTCTCATCTCATTTGCCAGTTAGTGCAAAATACCTTGAATTTCAACGGATGGAACTATTTTATTCACTGGATCTCTATACCGTTTGTTGCAACAAGTTGCCACTACAAAGCGTTGCGCGCATCGTTGTATGTCCGAATAAGATAGACTTCAGTTTTTAGCTTGAGAAATGTACTGATTTGACGACACATCTTATCAGAATACCGTATCTCTTTTAAGTTCGATAATGGAGGATAGCATCACCCTCGTGCCATTTTTGTTTTTCCTTTCCAATTATCTATAACATGATATAATAAAACTTCTAGTGATTTTAAGGGGCTGAACGTTCTAACAATTTCAGGGAGGGAACAAATGCGGAAATTATTCATTTCAGGTGGGCTGATGCTGGCTTGCTTGTTATTTTCTGTGACATTCTCAAATGCCGAAGACGCAGACTGCGTGTCATGCCATCAGACCAATAACCCCGGCTTATATCTGCAATGGAAAAACTCTGCACATGGGAAAAATGATATCGGTTGTCTCGACTGTCATGAAGCCCAGCAAAATGATATCGATGGATTTGAACACAATGGCGCGTTCATTGCGACGCTTGTTACCCCACTCGACTGCGGTAAATGTCATGAACAGGAAGCTCAGGAGACGACGGACTCGTACCATGCACATGCTGGCGAAATCCTCGCCTCCAGTGACGCCTACCTAGCCCATGCAGCAGGTGGACACCCCATCGTTATTGTCGGATGCGAATCCTGTCATGGGGCAAAAGTAATAATTGATGAAGGTTCACCAAATAAGCTCTCCTCTCAAACCTGGCCCAACAGTGGCATTGGCCGGATCAACCCCGATAGCTCAAAAGGTGCCTGTAATGCATGCCACTCCAGACATTCATTTTCGAAATACCAGGCCAGGCAGCCTGAGAATTGTGGGAAATGCCACCTAGGACCTGATCATCCGCAGAAAGAGATATTTGAGGAATCCAAACATGGTATTGCGTACTATGGTTACAAAGACAGATTAAATCTCGATAAAGATGAGTGGATCGTCGGCAAAGATTACTACGAAGCACCTACCTGTTCAACCTGCCATATGTCAGCGACCTCTAATCAGCCGATCACACATGATGTTGGCAACCGGATATCGTGGACGCTGCGACCGCCCATTTCAAAATACAAAGAAAATGCAGTGGAAAAGCGCCAGGCCATGAAGGATGTGTGTCTCAATTGCCACCAACAAAGTTTCGTCGACGGCCATTATTACCAATATGATGCCCTGGTTAATCTTTATAACGTCAAGTTCGCAACTCCTGCTACCGAAATCATCACTATGGTTAAAGCGAAAAAGCTGCTTGAAAATAAGGCGGCATTTTCTAATGATATTGAATGGGAGTACTGGGAGCTCTGGCATCATGAAGGTCGGCGGGCTCGTATGGGTGCTGCCATGATGGGACCTGATTACGCATGGTGGCATGGTATCTATGATGTCGCACATAATTTTTATTTCAAGTTTATCCCCGAAGCGCGTCATTTTAATGATCCTGAAATCAACGAATACATAGAAAATCTTTTTGCAAATGATCCTATGCATCAGTGGTTTAACACCAACACTGCTGACATCAAGCGGGCAATTAAATCTGGTGAATTCCAAAAGATCTATGCAAAACTTTTTGAGCAGACGATTAAATAGTCTTCCACCAAACCACCTCGATTTACAGGGGGGTCGCCATCACGGTGTCTCCCCTGTTTGTTTGTCAGGTTGCCGAACATAAGTGTGCGGATGAAAGTAACAAACTCGGATGACATGCTCTTCCGAAATAATTAAGTCTATCTGTTCATTAAGTTACCCTGAGTTCCACCCCATCCGATTTTTAACAATCACGACTTCTCTGCTTGCAAAATTCCCCTTTCGTTACGATAGTTGCATATGATTGTCCATTCCAAATACTGATTTTACTAATGAGGCCGCTCATGAACAGTTACTATAAAGATCCTGATCCGCAGGAAACTCAGGATTGGCTTGATGCCCTGGATGCAGTTATTAAATATGAAGGAGGAGATAAAGCGGATTACCTGCTTCGAACCCTTACCGATCGTGCACGCGCGAAAGGTGTATCAACATCTCCAGGTATATTGACCCCATACTCGAATACTATTGCTCCCCAAGACGAAGACAAGATCCCTGAAGACTCACTTATCGCGCGAAATGTCGCGGCTTACGTCAGATGGAATGCGATGGCGATGGTGGCTCGGGCAAACAAAGATGGTCGGGGGCTGGGTGGGCATATTGCCACCTATTCCTCGGTTGCAGCCATGTATGAAGTCGGATTCAACTGGTTTTTCCGAGGTCCCAATGCACCTGCGGGAGCCGACATGGTTTATTTCCAGGGACATAGTTCACCGGGAGTCTACGCTCGGGCTTTTGTTGAAGGAAGGCTGACCGAAGAACAGCTCGATCACTTCAGAAGAGAAGTAGATGGGCACGGCTTGTCATCCTATCCACACCCATGGCTGATGCCTGATTTCTGGGAGTTTCCAACTGTTTCCATGGGACTTGGCCCGATGGCTGCGATTTATCAGGCCCGATTCATGAGATACATGGACAGTCGCGGACTCAAAGACAGTGGGGATCGTAAAATCTGGGTTTTTATGGGGGATGGAGAATCCGACGAACCTGAATCCCTCGGTGCACTTTCACTTGCCGCCCGTGAACAACTGGATAACCTTGTATTTGTGGTGAATTGCAACTTACAAAGACTTGATGGTCCTGTCAGGGGAAATGGCAAAATCATCCAGGAACTCGAAGGACGATTCAGGGGATCAGGCTGGCACGTCATCAAGGTGATCTGGGGGAGCGAATGGGATAAAATCCTGTCCCGGGATAAACGGGGACTGCTGATCAAAAAATTCGGCAATATGGTCGATGGCGATTTCCAGACCATCAGAGCCAGAGGACCTGAATACCTCCGGGAAAAAGTGTTTGGCGACTCACCTGAGTTAATGTCTCTGATTCAAGATATCAGCAATGAGGAATTATGGCAGATGACCAGAGGAGGTCATGATCCCAGAAAGGTCTATGCCGCCTATTCGGCTGCCAGCAAATACAAAGGAAAACCCACCGTGATTCTGGTCAAGACCATTAAAGGTTTTGGCATGGGACAGGCAGGTGAATCGGTGATGGTAGCGCACAATGTTAAGAAGATGGATACGAACTCGTTGCAGGTTTTCCGTGACAGGTTCCATGTACCACTGGAAGATGATCAGTTGGAAAAGTTGCCCTTTATCAAGCCTCCGGCTGACAGTCCCGAGGCAGAATTTCTGAAAAAACGACGTGAAGCGCTCGGTGGCCCGGTCCCGTATAGATCCACCGCATACCAGTCTCTTGAAACCCCGCCGCTGGAATCATTCAAAGGTCTACTGGGTGCTTCAAAGGGCAGGCAAATTTCAACAACGATGGCTTTCGTTCGGCTTCTTTCAACACTGGTCAAGGATAAGCAGGTTGGTAAACGAGTCGTACCTATTATCCCTGATGAGGCGCGAACATTCGGTATGGAGGGTTTATTCCGGCAGCTTGGCATATACGCCCCCAGTGGTCAACTCTACGAACCGCAGGATTCCGAAACAATCGCCTGGTACAAGGAAGACCCGAAAGGCCAGATTCTTGAAGAAGGAATAACGGAAGCAGGTGCAATTTCTACATGGCTGGCTGCCGGTACCGCCCATGTTAATTACGACGTACCAATGATCCCCTTTTACACCTTCTATTCCATGTTTGGCTTCCAGCGTATCGGTGATCAACTCTGGGCTGCAGGAGATAGTAAAACACGGGGGTTCCTGATGGGGGCCACGGCCGGACGGACAACGCTCAATGGAGAAGGACTCCAGCACCAGGATGGTCATGGACTGCTTTTCGCCTCAGCATATCCTTCCTGCCTGGCCTATGATCCGACCTTCAGTTATGAAGTCGCCGTACTCATCCAGCGCGGTATGGAGCGAATGTTCCGCGATCAGGAAGATATTTTTTACTATATTACTCTGCTGAACGAAAACTATGAACACCCGGCGATGCCAGATAATGTTGAAGAAGGCATTAATAAAGGAATGTACCTCTATCAGAGCCCTGAACAGGGAACTGCCCAAGTCCAACTGATGGGGAGTGGCTCAATATTGAGAGAGGCTATTTTTGCGGCAGAAATATTGGAAAATGATTTCCAGATAAAGGCCAATGTGTGGAGTATACTCGGAATTAACCAATTACACCGGGATGCTTTGATTACCGAAGAGTGGAATAGACTGCATCCCAAGAAGAAGCAAAAGCAAAGCTACATCGAAGAATTGTTGCAGGATCAGACTGGTCCAGTCATAATAAGTACCGACTATGTAAACAGCTATCCAGAACAAATCAGGCGGCTCATACCAAATGATGTGACCATTCTTGGTACCGATGGGTTCGGCAGAAGTGACACACGAGAAACGCTCAGAAATTTCTTCCGTGTAGACCGTTACCACATCGTAATCGCCGCATTGCAGGGCCTCATGAAAGATAACGTGGTGGATGGAGATACCGTGGAGAGCGCAATCAAAAAGTTCTCTATTGATCCTGAAGAACCTCATCCCATCAAAAGGTAAGGAGACATTCATGGCTATTGAGAATATCACAGTACCGGACTTCGGAGATGTTCAGGAAATAACCGTCCTGGAAATTTACATTAATGCGGGTGATACGATTGAAGAAGAAGATCCGATCGTATCCCTGGAAAGTGAAAAAGCGGTCATGGATATTCCCAGTCCCGTGTCTGGTAAGATACATGAAGTCCTCATAGGTGAGGGGGACACGGTCAACAGCGGTGATATAATCGCTACTATTGAGCGTGATGGAGTTGAAAGTGCAACAGAAGATTCAGAGCCTGCCGTCCCGGAACCCGCAACTCCAGAACCTGCAGCACCGCCTGTCGATTCAACCGAACCCGCCACCGATGAAACAGTTGCTGAAGAAACCATCAGTCATGCGAGCCCTTCGGTACGTTCTTACGCCCGTGAACATGATGTTGATTTGTCTACCATCAGCGGCTCTGGCCCGAAAGGGAGAATTACCAAACAGGATATTGACGAACAACGCCAGGCCAGACCAGCAGAGGATACATCAAATCTCCAGAGCAAGGCGCAATCCTTGCCGTTGGATGATATCCCCACCGAGGATTTCAGTAAATTCGGACCGGTAGAGGACGTTGCGCTGGGCAGAATTCAAAAAATATCAGGACCTCATCTCCATCGCTCATGGGTATCAATTCCCCATGTCACGCATTTTGACGAAGCGGATATCACTGATCTGGAATCTTTCCGTAAGCAGATGAATGAAGAGGCGGTTGCCGATAATATCAAGTTCAGTCCACTGGTATTTATCATAAAGGCGGTGGTATCAACATTGAAAGAATACCCGCTGTTCAACTGTTCGTTACTTCCAGGCGGCGATCGAGTTGCACTGAAGCGCTATTATAATATCGGTATTGCAGTGGACACCCCTGGAGGACTCGTTGTACCGGTAATCAAAAACGCAGACCAGAAAGGGATGCGAGAGATAGCCCTGGAACTTAGAAGGCTCAGTGAGGAAGCGCGCGCAGGAAAACTCGCAATCCCTGACATTCAGGGCGCATCATTTACTATATCAAGTCTTGGCGGTATTGGCGGGACCGGTTTTACGCCAATCGTTAACGGCCCGCAGGTTGCCATACTGGGTTTATCAAGAAACTACCAGAAACCGACCTGGAATGGTGAGCAGTTCATTCCACGTCTCACCCTGCCATTTTCACTCTCTTATGATCACCGGGTAATTGATGGTGCTGAAGCAGCAAGATTCTGTCGGTCTTTGAGCAACAGTATTGAAGATTTAAGAAGAGCATTGCTCTAATGGAGTTACCATGACAAAGGAATTTGATTTTGACCTTGTTGTTCTCGGTGGAGGCCCGGGTGGCTATACTGCGGCATTCAGGGCAGCGGATCTCGGTCAGAACGTGTGCCTGGTTGAAAAACACCACACCCTTGGTGGGGTTTGTCTGAATGTCGGTTGTATCCCATCCAAAACGCTTCTGCACGCCGCAACTCTCATCGAAGAAGCCCAGGCAGCCGGTGAGTTCGGTATTTCATTCTCTGCACCGGATATCGATCTGGATGCGCTGAAAGCAAAAAAGACTTCCATCATAAACAAGCTCACCGGTGGTCTGGAGAAACTTGCCGAAGCACGAGGTGTGAAAATCGTTAACGGGGTAGGTAGATTTTCCGGGCCACAGAAGCTGAGCGTGGAAAAAGGCAATGAAATTCAAACCCTCACGTTCAGACATGCGATCATTGCCACCGGATCCCGACCATTTAATCTCCCCGGATTACCGGATAGCCCGATGATCTGGGATTCTACAGACGCGTTAACCCTGCTGAAAATCCCGGACCACCTGCTTATCATCGGCGGCGGAATCATTGGGCTCGAGATGGCTCAAGTATACCATGCCCTTGGCTCTAATATCACCGTGGTAGAAATGCTTGAACAGATCATCCCACCTGCAGATAAAGATATGGTTCAACCCCTTTTTCTCAAATTAAAAAAGCGGTATGAAATCCTGACGAAATCGAAAGTCACCTCTATCAATGAGCAGAATGGAAAATTGACTGTCTCGATAGAGGGCTCAAAAGAAGTGGGAACCAGAGAAGTTGATGCGGTCTTGGTTGCAGTGGGCAGAGTGCCAAATTCTGAGAATCTCAACCTTGATGAAGCAGAGGTTACCCTGGATGATCGAGGTTATATATCTGTTGATAGCAAGCAGCGAACGAGCAACCAGAATATTTTTGCTATTGGCGACGTGGTTGGCGACCCGATGCTTGCCCATAAAGCAACCCATCAGGGAAAGGTTGCGGCGGAAGTCATTGCCGGCCACCCGTCTGAATTTGACCCGATGACCATTCCTTCGGTTGCCTACACCTATCCCGAGGTCGCCTGGATGGGTATGACCGAAAAGCAGGCCAAAGCTGAGGGGATCGATTATCAGAAGGGCAAATTTGGTTGGGGTGCAAGCGGGCGAGCGCTTTCCTCAGATGTTGCTGAGGGTTCAACCAAGGCTTTATTTGACAAGGCCAGTGGCAGAATCATTGGTGCTGCTATCTGCGGGGCAAATGCAGGGGAACTGATTCATGAAGCAATTCTTGCACTTGAGATGGGAGCCGACGCGGAAGATATCAGCAAGACCATTCATGCCCATCCAACACTTGCCGAAACCTTCGCATTTGCAGCTGAAATTGTCGACGGGTCGATCACCGACGCTCTCCCGCCAAAGAAATAGCCAATCTCACATCATCTCTGCCTGGGCACCCCGGCCTGGGCGGAGAAAAACTCGACCTCAAACAATCCGATATTTCCTCTATGTATACAGATACATAACTGATCTCAACCTATCAACAAGACCGCCACCATTCCGCCAAATCTAATATTACCAGAACATTATTCTTGACTATTTGGTATTTGGAGAATATTGTTCTACTTATCAACGATCGCTTAGAATAAAAATGGACAAAACCAATTCAAAAATACTCCATATTCTCCAGGATAAGGCGCGAATCCCCAATGTGGAAATATCGCGAATGATCAATCTGGCACCCTCAGCTGTTCTTGAACGGATCCGAAAGATGGAACAGCAGGAGGTTATTCAAGGATATGAGGTGAGACTAAACCCTGCACATTTCAACTGTAAGCTGATATCGTTTCTCATGGTAGATGTTGAACCAGGCCAGTCATCAGAAACCGTCGGTGATGAACTAAGCTCCATTCCTGAGGTACAGGAGGTCCATTTTATATCAGGAGACGATTCTTACCTGGTGAAACTAAGAACATCAGACACTGAAGCCTTAAATGATCTGATGACTTCATGTATTCGAAAAATCCCGGGCATTCGGTCAACCAGAACCATGCCCGTTCTTGCAACCCACAAAGAAACAACTCATATACCCATACCATAAATTGAGGTAATTTTTATGCCAATGTCCCAGGATTTTAAAGACAGATTATTGACCAATCTACCTGCGATTACCGATCATTTCGGAACCCCATTCCACATTTATGATGAAACAGGAATTATCAATACCGGAGAGCGTCTTAAAAAGGCTTTTCGTGATGTCGAAATATTTCGTGAATATTACGCAGTGAAGGCTTTGCCGAATCCTGAAATTTTAAAAATTATGCAACAGATGGGATTTGGTTTTGATTGCAGCTCCGGATCTGAATTGTTGCTGAGCAGACAGGTTGGGGGGCGCGGAGATGATATCATGTTCACTTCCAACAATACCTCACAAAAAGAATTTGAAGCTGCAGCGCGCGATGGCGGATGCATCCTTAATCTCGATGATATTACCCTGGTCGACAAGGTACCCGAGATGCCAGAGTTGATTTGTTTCCGCTATAATCCAGGTGCCGAGCGTCATGGCAATGATATTATCGGCAGTCCCGAAGAATCCAAATATGGAGTAAGTAAAGATCAAATCGTCACCGCCTATAGAAAGGCTCAGGAACGAGGTGCGCGTCGATTCGGCATCCACACCATGCTGGCATCAAATGAGTTGAATTATGAGTATATGGTAACCACCGCACAAATGCTGCTTGAAATGATTGAGCACATTCAGGCAGAGCTCGATATTCCATTTGAATTCATCAATATCGGTGGTGGACTCGGGATACCCTACCAACCTGATCAGCAGGAGATGAATCTGGAGGCCATGGGGCGTGAAACAACGGAGTTGTTAAAAGCATTCAAGACAAGAAACGGTTACATGCCTGCACTCTACATGGAAAGTGGGCGTTACATGACTGGTCCCCATGGTGTCCTGGTGGTCAGGGCTATCAACAGAAAGGAGATTTATCGTACCTATGTCGGAGTTGATGCCTGCATGTCTGCTTTAATGCGTCCAGCCCTTTATGGTGCCTACCATCATATAGATGTAGTCAATCCTCAAGACCCCGCAAAACATGAAATTGTTGACGTGGTCGGGTCCCTCTGCGAGAACAATGATAAATTTGCAATTCAACGTGAGCTCCCTGTTGTCACTGACGGGGATCTCATTATTATGCATGACACCGGCGCCCATGGACACGCCATGGGTTTCAACTATAACGGAAAAATGCGTCCCCAGGAACTGCTACTCAAGACTGATGATTCTGTTGAGTTGATTAGAAGAGCAGAGACCTACGATGATTACTTTGCAACCCTCAACTTTGAGAGGAAATCGTTAAAGATTTAAGATCGCATCTATCAGCATGGATCGTTACCTCACAATCCATGCTGATGAACCTTCATTACTGTGAGGCCATCTCACGAGCGAGCTGCTCTTTTGACATGGTCCAGAACGGTGTACCATCACTGGTTAATCGTACTTTGAAGTTGTAACCACTGTCTTTTTTGATCTTCGCTGCCAGAAAAACGGTTTCGTCACCGATATCAGCCCATACACCTTTGATCTTGACCTTCTCTCCACGCCTCAAACCGAGTTCTTTCCCTGAGGCAAATGAAACCGGGCAGACATGGATCAATACCATATCGCCACCGCCTTCATCCAGGACCAGTGCGGTACCTGGCACCATACCAGGGAGAGGTGTGACCTCAGTGAGTTTTACGACCTTCCCTTTGATACTGTCACGTTCCTTGGGGTTATAAAAACTGTTATACTCAGAATCTACTTCCCAACCTTTTATATCTCCAGCCCAGAGCATGCCACTGCTCAATACCAGCAGGGCCATGACAAATCCACATAATATCGCCGTTTTTCCTTGTAATCCTGGCATAGTAGTATTCTCCACCGATGTTTATTTTTCACTCGTATCTCACCCACACCGCTTCCGGTCTGAATGATAGTTTTGTTCCAAAGATAACTATTGGCATGATTTCCGATCAGTGCCATACCTATTTCCCACCCTTCTGAAATTACTCTCTTGAATTATCTTTTCTGTTCAAATATCAACATGATCACATAATGATGTCTACCCATATAAATCATGCGGTGATTCGCCCCAATAATCGATTATTTTCAAACTAGTTCCCGCACCATCAAGAAATCAATGAATCACCTGCTTTGTCGTGCATCAAACGGGTCAATGATCTATACTAAAAGCAGAGAGTCAATAACAGAATCACCACAGCAACACAGAGCACATGTCAGTATTGAGCGAAAAAAGTGTTTTCACTTCATTGAATCAGAGCGGCCCACTTGCCACCGAACAGTTTGTTGATCTTACCAAACGTTTCTCACCGGGAACCAGAAAATGGGTCAAGAAGCTTAAATCATCCGAGCTCAATGTAACAAAATACCGCGCATTGCGATCACAAATCTTTGAGTTTCTCAATGTAAATAACTACGTCTCCATCGAGCCGTTACTCAACGACACACGAGCACGCGAAAAGTGCAGTGCTCGAGCCTATACCCTATTGGGCAACATGTTTGGTATTCAGGGCACTGAATCGGAAGTGAAATTCAGGGTCAATGAATATGCCAGAACTGCCGACGCTGTCGTTAATTCTCTGAAGAATAAGATTTTTGCTCCTTATGCCTCACATGTGGCAATTACCAATGAAGTTGAAATCACCACCGATCCTGTTGAACTGTTACTCATGACGTTTGATAACCGGTATCATTGCAAAGCCCGTTTTGAAGCACAGCGAAAGCTTTCATTGATGAGTCTGGCCGGCAGTATTGACCAGCGGGAGAGAGAAACCCAGATTGAAGAAAAATTCTCTCTCTTTTTGGATTTTCTAAATGAACACGTCTGGAGCAAAAATCAGAAAATTGGTGAGCACGATATCGTGTATCTTCTATCCTCTCACGATCCAACCGATTTCCATTGTTCCGAGATAGAGATTTTACAGAAAGAAGATGCCTCAAATATTGTCATATCAAAGGGGAAAAAACTGACCCTGCTCAAACGGCGCTGCTTTTCAACCCCGACTCGAGAAATCCCGATTTACGTTTCAATACGGAAAAAGCCACCAGAAGCAAAAGTTTTAAAATTGTTAAGGAAAAATGAAAAGAACCCAGCCGTGGCCGTTGATGACGAATTAGGGTTGATGGCAGTGCTTGATTCTACGGCTGAAGTAAAAATATTTCAAAATCATTTAACCCAAAGTGCGACGAAAGCCGATTCCTTCATGATCCTTGAGGATATTTCAGATACGCTCACCGGGGGCGAGCATCATGGTAATTCAACCGGTTCAAGCCGCAAGACCCCCATGTTGAAATTTTTTGCCCGTTTGGGCGGTATGCGAGTAGAATTTATTATTCATACGAATAAGTCATGGTTAAATTACATGTTTCAAAAGGATGTGGCCCATGATGAATATGAAGTTAAACGCATTTTTGATACCGGAGTTGCGGAACTTTTATTTCCTGCAGAAATTTTCTTTCTCAATCATCAAAAAGTACGCGATAATATGATACGGTTATTCAGGAAGCAAATCGAAGATGCTTGGCGATGGGAAAAAAACGGTTCAACCTGATTAACAAAACATGGAAAAGTGATTTAGGGTGCCCTTTTCATCTGTAACAGAACGTACATGAATACCTATTTTAAGCACTGCAGTGTAGACGCTCCATTCTGTTCACCCCTGGCAAAGTTACTCCTTCTCTCGCACCTGTTAATTCTCATCCTGGCAGGGGTGTCTCACGCCGCTGACAAACCGTTGGCAGAAATCACCCTCCAATTGCGTTGGACCCACCAGTTCCAATTCGCCGGTTATTATGCCGCCCTTGAGAAGGGGTATTACGAGGAAGCAGGATTTAAGGTCTCTTTGCGGGAAGGCGGACCAGGAGTTGACACCGTACAAGCGGTCCTTGACGGGAGTGCTTCATTCGGCGTGACCAATAGTGAAATCCTGCTTCATCGTCTGAACGGCTCACCACTGGTTGCCCTCGCCGTAATCTTCCAACATTCCCCGCTTGCTTTTATTGCTCGTGACGATACCGGTATCACCAACCCCCAGGACCTGATCGGAAAGCGTGTTTTAATGAGCACGGAGAGTCGTGATATCGAATTACATGCAACACTGATTAATGAGGGTGTCACCTTCGACCATATCCAACTGGTAGATGAAGTTGCTTCAAAAGAGCATTATTTTAATCCGGCAATTGATGTACTGAGTGTTTATATCACTAACGAACCATATCTCTACCAGCAGGAAAATATTGATTACACCATTATTAAACCGGCACGCTATGGGGTCGATTTTTATGGTGATTCACTCTTCACGACAGAAGAGTACCTCAGAAACAATCCGCACCAGGTCAAAGCCTTCCGGGCAGCTTCACTCAAAGGCTGGCACTATGCGATGAATCATCCGAACGAGATGATCAGTCTCATCTCAGAAAAATACGCCAGTAAAAAGAGTATTTCCGAACTTCAGTTTGAAGCTGCAGAGCTTCGAAAACTGATACTCCCTGAGCTTGTTGAAATCGGCCACATGAACCATGGGCGATGGCAGCATATCGCAAAGATTTTTACCCGCCACAAACTTGCCCCCGCTCAACCGTTTCCCGACTCATTTCTGTATAATCCTGAAGCTGCCGGTAACGAACCGCTCTTGAAGATCGTGGTGATCATCTTTGCAATTATCAGCTGTTTGATCGGTGTAGCACTGCTTTTTCTCTATTCATTCAACCGGCGACTCAAGCGAGAAATTGATGAAAAAGAAGTAAGTGCTGAAGCGTACATGAAAAGCAGGGAGATTATCGCCAACTATAATCGCCAGATGGAACAGTTCAGTCTGACCGCGGCATCTGTTCTATCGGTTCGAGATGAAAAGCTTATCGGCCAGAAAATAGCCCAGGCAATTGTCAGATACTCCGATTACGAACGGGTTTTGATATCGGTCTTCACCGATGATCCACCGATCAGAAAGTTCATCGGGTATGCTGGCGTCCCAGAAAATGTTGTCAATGAGATATCCAAAGTTGACTTGACAAAATCCTGGTACGATCAGGTTTTCGAGCAAGGGTTAAAATTTGGTGAGTTAAGTTACTATATCCCGCACACCATGAAACATATCCTTAATCAGGATGCAACTTCATTCGGTAGCGGTGCGGTTTCTGACGAATCAAACTCGTGGCACCCGGAAGACAATCTTTTCGTAAGAATGAATGATGATGAAGGCAATTTCATCGGGGTGATTTCTGTCGACAATTCAAAGTCTGGGAACAGGCCCGATAATGAGACCGTCAGACCACTTGAGATGTTCTCCAGCCTGATTTCACAAATTATCGTATTAAAACGAGAATATGTCAAAAGCGCTAAACTTGAACATCAACTCAAACAAGCGCAAAAAATGGAAGCAATTGGTATTCTCACCGGGGGGATTGCCCATGATTTCAACAATATTCTCGGTATCATTATCGGTAATGCCGAGCTTGCTCTGATGGATCTCAATGCACAGAGTCCCCATCATGAGGAGCTGACCAATATCAAAGAGGCTGGAGTAAGGGCGCGGAATATTGTGCAGCAGCTCTTGAGTTTTAGCAGAAAATCTGTGAGGAAGTCCACCCCACTACTTCTGCAGGCGGTGATCGAAGAATCGCTTACGTTTATGAGATCGACCATCCCGTCAACCATTGAAATCAAAAAAGAATTATCTTCACGCGAAATCATAATTGACGGTGACCCTACAGAAATCTACCAGATCATCGTCAATATCTGCACCAACGCAACCCATGCCATGAGTGGTGGCGGTACGCTTACCGTTAATCTCGATAGTGTACAGGCGGAAGATACGCTGGTCAGTACTGGCGATCAACCTATCTCAGGTAAATATGCCAAAATCGTTATTTCAGATACCGGCCATGGTATACCCAGCAGCGAAATTGATAAAGTTTTTGACCCCTATTTCACCACGAAGGATGTCGGCAAAGGAACTGGTATCGGTCTCACCGTGGTTCATGGTATCGTAAAAAGTCACCATGGAGAAATATCTGTTAGCAGTAGTGCTGACCAGGGGACAACTTTCACCATCCTACTTCCAATAAGCGATGATCCGGTGCTGGCAAATGTCCCGGAAGTATCAACACCAGCCCAAGGTGGTGGCTCAATTCTTTTTGTCGACGATGAACCTTCTCTGCTCAACATCGGCCACAAGATGCTTGAAAAACTGGGTTACTCGGTTGAAACTTTCACCGATCCCATTCGAGCCCTTGAGCAATTCAAGAACAACCCCACCAGCTACGATCTGCTTATCACTGATTTCACCATGCCGGGGATGACCGGTGATGTACTCACTGAAGAGGTGTTGAGAATCTGTCCGGATTTACCGGTACTGCTCTGTACCGGATACTCTGAGCTGATAAACCAGAAACAGGCGGCCGCCCTGGGCATAAAAAAATATCTGAAAAAACCTCTATCTTTAAGAGATTTGGCAAAAGCGGTTGAGGAAACAATCCAGAAGAACGGGAAAACTAATTAGTGACATATCATCATGGGGCTATCAGGGCTCTGAGATCCCCAATCAACGGTTGGTTTGAAGCGATAATCCCGTGCTCAGGATAATTGCTGAATCCTTTGAAATCAACTACCCAGCCACCTGCTTCCTGTACCATCAGCACACCGGCGGCAATGTCATAAACATTGAGGTTCATTTCCCAGAAACCATCATATTTTCCCGCTGCAACATAACACAGATCAAGGGCCGCTGATCCACAGCGTCGGATATCACGGATTTCTGGAAGCACCCTGTTCAAAATCGTCAGGTTATTCTCTTTGAGTCCCGATCTCAGACAGGCAAAGCCTGTTGCCAGTACTGAGTTTTCAAGGGTAGCAGTTGAAGAAACAGTGAGCGGATCATTATTCAGTGTGCTCCCCCTGCCCCGCTCTGCCAGGAACAGTTGTCCCAGCGCAGGGGCATAAACTCCAGCTGCCGTAAGCAACCCTGCCGACTCATACGCAACGCTAATGCAATAATACGGCTGTTTATGGAAATACGAGGTGGTCCCGTCAATGGGATCGATATACCAGCGATCATCACTGGTAGTAACGGTGCCACTTCCCTCCTCTGCAATTATCTCGTGAGTCGGATATTGGGCTTTAATCGCTTCAACCAGGAAGGTTTCAACTTGTGTATCAATGATCGTGACGAGATCTTTGGGCCCTTTATAGTGTACCTTTTTTGAAGTATCATCCTGCCAGCCTTTTCTGCAGATTTCTCCAGCCTGTTTGATAATTTCCTTAATAAAATCTCTCATTGCTCCTCCTGAAAAAAAGCGTCAATTTGCGCAGACAACCCACTAGTTCGCAAGGCAGGCTTACCAATTGCGACTGCCAGTATTTCTGAAGAGCCACTGATCTTAACAGACTCCTTACATCTCGTGATTGCCGTATAAATCAATTCTCGAGATAACACCGGTTGTTCAGTTTCAGGTAAAACCAAGACGACCTCATGGAACTCTGAGCCTTGACTTTTATGCACGGTTATCGCCCAACCGGTCTGATATGCCACCATTCTTGCGGGGTGAATCGAACGATAAGAAGTCCCGCTTCTAAACCAAATGCGATATTCATCACCTTCCTCCTGAGCCGGCAGGCAAATACCAATATCACCATTGAACAGACCGAGTTGATAATCGTTTCTGGTGATCATGATCGGTTTACCAGCATACCATTTCTGAATTGTGGATGTTTTAGGCAAAATATTCAGACCCGCTTCAATCTGCTGGTTCATACCTTCTGTACCAAGCCGTCCCTGTTTAACACAACAGAGCACCTGAAAAGTTTCAAATTGCGCAAATAATCTGCCAATGCTTTCTGTGGAATCAGCATCTGTCTGGGCGGCCAGTTCCAGAAATCCCTGATACTTGTTGATGGCGTATGCAAGCGGACTCGCGGTAAGGTACGAAGCATTGCTGATTGAGTGATCACTGAGAATTCTCTCTACACTAATCACATCTTCTGCTTTTATAGCCTCTGATAACCG
The DNA here is from genome assembly GCA_004796425.1 of Desulfobulbaceae bacterium. Lineage (GTDB taxonomy): Bacteria > Desulfobacterota > Desulfobulbia > Desulfobulbales > Desulfocapsaceae > MADRE3. The sequence continues at coordinate 19,526 of QZLB01000249.1, forward strand.
CTGTATATGCTTGTTGAATCTGTACGTATTCTGGAGCTCGACAACATTATTTGGCAGCGATTCAACACAATCGGATAACACCGCACCCGACTCAACCGAAGAAAGTTGATCGCGATCACCAACCAGGATTAGTCGAGCGGAAGGCCTGAGACTGTCGACCAGTTTGCTCATCAGAGCCAGGTCTACCATCGATGCCTCATCAACGATAACCATGTCCCACTGCAGCGGATTTTGCTGATTATGAATAAATTGCGGTGAATACGGTATCACCCCCAATAGACGGTGCAATGTGAGGGCCTGATCTGGAAAAGATTCGGCGATATCTTTCGAGATCTGCAGCTGTTTCAGCTGCTGCCTGACAGATTCCTGTAATCTCATGGCGGCTTTTCCGGTTGGTGCCGCAAGGGCAATTGTAAAATCTGTACCGTGATACGAGATAAGCATTCCCACTATCTTCACTACGGTTGATGTTTTTCCGGTTCCCGGTCCACCTGAGATTATGGTGAGCTTTTGAGTCAGCGTTTTGGAGGCTGCAGCGCGCTGGTGAGGGTCGCTGTTTCTGGGACAGAACCACTGATCCAGGTATGAATCAGTGGTCCCTTCTTCATTGGAATGGTTGGAACGATCTACCAATTGATTGGCAAGTCTTTGTTCATAGTGAAAGTAGCGACTAAGGTACAATCTTGAATTGAAAACAATCAACGGAGTTGTCCCATCAACACTGGTGAGTCTGCTTCCTTGGACGATGCGCTCATCATCAACCGAGAGTTTCAAACAGGTATTGCCTTCTTCAAGCGACAGGATCAAATCAACGACCAGTGTTTTCATTCTCTCCTCAACGGCGCTGGTTTCACCCATCCGTGAGGAGAGAAATAACGCAAACTCATGGGCAAAGGTATGCTCGTGGTTCAATACATCCATGGCTAAAAGCAGCGATCAAGTTTTTCTATCAGGGACTGTTCGGGTAGATAATGATAAACTCCACTCCCCTGTTGTTTCGGATCCATCCCTCTTACGAAAAGATAGAGGACACCACCAAAATCTTTTTCATATTTGAATTCCTGGTTAAATCTTCGCAAGAAACGGCAAAGTGCAATCGTGTAAATATAAAGTTGCAACCCATAATTATGTTCTCGCATCTCTAGCTGCATTGCCTCACGGCTCGTATATTGTTGCGAAATACCGAGGTTGTTTGTTTTATAGTCAATGATATATATTCTTCCCTGGTGCATGCAGATCAAATCGATAAAACCGGTTAAATACCCATGCATTTTCTTTGGTGAAAGGGGAGCATATATTTCATCCCCGGCCAACAATTGGTTCAGACGCTTGATATTCATCTGCTCAATTTTAAACGTGAAACCCATTTCCTTGTTCAGTTGTGTTGCTTCGAGATTACTGAGAGTAAAGGGTTGCTCCTCTGCGGTCGAGTCGAACATCGAAGCGGTTACCGTTTTCTTCAGCAGTATTTCCAACCTGTCAAGGTTCAGGTCCACTCGATGTTTGAGGCAGATTTTTTCTAAGGCTCCCTCCACCTTACCTTCAGCCAGATCCCTGAAGTCAAGCTGTTCCAGGGCATCATGGACCACATTACCAAAGGAGATTCCACCAGGTAAATCAAATTCCATATCTGACTGATGAGAAGAACGTTCAGGATAGTTTTCATCTTTCACACCATGCACCTGATCATATGATCTCTGCTGAATCAAACCTGAAAAACTGGTAATTGTCCGATCAGCATAAATTGTTCGCTTACCTTTCGGTCTGAGCGAAAGAGCTAGAACTGCAGGTGAAGGAGTGAGTTTATGAGGCTCCGAGATTTCTTCGTTTTGAACCGCTTGATAACTAAAAGAGTCGCCTTCTCCTGAAAGCTCACGCAATACGCTCAGCTGTGCATGATACGCTGCTCTTCCTTCCGGAAAGAGCAATCTACCGAGTGGTGATCGAAAAGAACCGCGGTATCTATTGGTAATCTCCCTAGTATCTCCCCAAAAGAGGTAGCAACACAATTTTGCCCTGGTGATGGCCACGTACGCAAGTCGCAATTCCTCTTGTTCCTCCTCTATGATGCTGCGCTCTCGATTTGCAGTATAATCCTTTGAACCGATATCAAAGTATGCAATTTTATCACGCTGAAATTTTGCCGGTTTTCGATCGGAAAACTGGGGCAGCGGGTTCATGAGATCCGGGCAGAATACAATGGGGTACTCGAGTCCCTTGGCACTATGCATGGTCACGATAGAGACCGCATGTTCATCGCTTTCAAGCCTGAGTTCATGTTCCTCCCATCGCCTGTTTCCCTCAACTTGCTCTTTAAACCAGTGAATACACTGATCAGCACCATAATGGGAGGAATCAACCTGCTGTATCAGCTCGCAGAGATGGAGTATGTTAGCGGTTTTTCTTTCACCATCCGGATAACTGGCAACCCGTTCGAGAACAGTAAAATCTCTAAATAACCGATTAATCATGCTCAGAAATGTAGATTCATTCCAGATGATTGCGTATTCCTGGAAACGAGAGATCATCGTGCCAATCGCAGCTTCATCATGCGAAAGTGCATAAATTTCGGCTGCGGAAAAGCAAAACCATTCAGAACTGAAAATTCGCTGGATAAGTCCATTCCGATGTGGATTCATTACTGCTTCGATAATGGTCAGTAACTCGGTTGCCTCCGGTGTTTCGAAGACACTCGTCTTACTGGTCATAACCGAGGGAATGCCATGTTTCGATAAGAGGTTCTTATAGGTAATTGCCTCATCATTGGTACGTACCAGGATCGCAACGTCCTGAGCAGATATTTCAATCGACCGATCAGTGGACTCATCAATTTTCTCCGAAATCGTATATGCACACTCCGCGGACAGTAGTTTTTGAATCTCTGTGCAAATCCAATTACGCCTCATTGCCTGAGCTACCCCTGAGCTCATGGATACACCCTCTTCCCCTGAATTCATCAGATGACACAAAACAATACCTGAGCAATCCTGGTCATTACACCGCAGCATCCCGTCAGAAGATTGTTTTGCTGCATCAACATACCTGTAAGGCTCACCACCAAATTCGCTCCTTTGAAATAAACGGTTAACCGATTTGATAATTCGGGGGTGTGATCTGAAGTTTTTTTGCAGGGTAAGTCGATTTCCTGCCATCTGACGAGCCTCATAATACGTATGAATATCAGCTCCCCGAAATCGATAGATTGCCTGCTTGGGATCACCAATGATATAGAGGTAATGGTTGCTCGCACCAAAAAGTTGATACAAAATATACCATTGTAACGCATCGGTATCCTGAAATTCATCAACGCAGATCAACCTGAATCGTTCTTGGATCCTTTTCCTGACCCACCTTCCATCTTTGGACCTAACGGCTTCCGCAAGCTTGTCAATCAAATCGGCAAATGAAATTTTGCCGGAAGATTGTAAAGTTATTGGTAAGTGCGTTTGTATGTAATCAATGAGTTGGTGCCTGATTTCCAGAATAAAATGTTCAGCCGAATCGAGGTAGGTGGTCAAAAGAGATCCTGGTAATGGAATCGAGCGTAAAAAGTCAGATCGTTTTTCATCACCTTTAAGACGGGTTTTTTTAAGTGCTCCCTGGAGTTTTTCAAGGGTGAGCCATTCCAAATCGCGAGCAGAAGGTAACTTCGTTGATACAAAAAGCGTGGTGAGATGTTGGAATCTTGTTGTGAGTGAATCGGAAAAATCTTTTTTCCAGTAGTTTCCGGCCACCGTTTCCTGAAGTACTTCAATCAGCCGCACCTTATTTTCCTGCCACCAGGAGCTCAATAGACGGAACCGGTGTTCCACCTCATCAATAGTCGAATCGATACCCCGCAATGATGGAATCACCTTGGTTGATCGATCACCCCATCCCTGGACACTTTGATACAGTAGTTCCGGGGTGTAGTAGCGAGATACGACCAGGCCGCATAAGTGCGGGCTGAGGGGATATATTGTATTTCGCCAGAAATCCCTGGCCAGTTGAGCAATGTGCTGATCGGTCTTGCTGGTCAACTCAACCTCAAACAGTTGACCGGTTTCCAGGGGTTGTTCGCTGAGCATCCGGTGACAAAAACCGTGGATCGTAAAGATTGCGGCCTGATCAATATCAAGGAGCGCTTCTTCCAGAAGCAGCAGATAACGTTTTTTATCAGAAACATTTTGTGCCCATCGTGCCAAGACCTCATCCACCTCTTCAACCGACTTGCCCGCCAACAGTTTTCTGGCTGATTCAAACCGAGTTCGAATGCGTTCTCGAAGCTCTTCGGTTGCGGCAACGGTAAACGTCAATACCAATAATTGATCAACACGGATCTCAAGCTCGGTGACTGCCCGGAGTATAAGCATTGAGATGGCGAAGGTTTTTCCGGTACCGGCACTGGCTTCGATGAGCGTAATTCCTGAGGATAAATCAGTTCCAAGACTGTCAAAAAGTATATGATCACTCATCGTCACTTCCTGTGGTCTTGATCAGGTGGTTCTGGACGGGGAGCAAAACTTCCGTGGTAACTTTCAGGAATTCTTCACCAAGCAATTCTTCAGGGGGGCGATCTGCAAAAAGTATATCCAATTCGGGCGCGAACTGTTTATCAACTTGCTGCTGATAACTTCGATAGGCGGCAACAAGCGGATCAGTCCTGCCTTTTGCTTCATTCTTTTTGAGCTGCTCGGTATAGGCAAAACCAGGTTCAACAAATAGTTTCAAAGGATCAAACTGACCTGCTTTAAAGAGTTTTACCAATGCGGTTAGATGCGTTAATGGTTCATCAATCGTGGCATAATCTATGGTTTCCCTCCTGCCGACCAACAATACTCTTTTCAATGGATGCTCAATGGTACTCAACAATAATTTTTGGATCCAGGTTTCGAGGTAATCACGTCCCCTGATCCCTGCATACTTGAAACTCAGCTGACCATGTTCGTGAATACCTGACAGCTCTCCCACTAAACGGAGCCCGCCAATCTCAAGATCAACCGGGATGCTCGGTAAAGGATCACCCATCTGACTATCAACAATTCGCTGATAAAAACCTTTGACGTTCTCCAATTGGTCTGTAAACTGTATTTTCCCCGGACTACCTAACGGCCACTCCTGCTTGGTCTGTAAACGATTGAGAATCAGTTGCTCCGGTTCTTTATTGGAAAACCGCTCAAAAATCTCATTACCAACCAGATACGATTGAAGTCCATCAAGCTCAAAAGGTTCAGAGTCTTCAGAGGAAGCAGGATGAGCATGCAGGGTAATACCCAGGAGACTTTCGACGAGATAACGCTGTGGATTTCTGAAAAATCGGATAAATGTTGCCAGATCCACTTCATGAATAATAGACTGCGGAATACTCTCATTTTGCCAGATACCCTGCCACCCGGACCCTTTTGCTTCATAGGCTCTGGCGATTTCGTACTGGGTTTCATTGAAACTGAAGAGTTGAGAATTTTCTGAAAAGTATCGAATGCTGGAACTGTGCAATGGATGGGCCTCAATTCTCAGATCAACACCATGGTGCTCATTGATACTGTCGATGAGTTCTGACACCAGAACCGAGGGAGGTATTGGTTTACCTGATTGTATCGATTGTCCAATATAGCTCAGGTATAATCGATGCCTAGCTGAGATGATCGCCTCGAGGAATTGGTACCGGTGATCTTCCCGAACCGAACGGTCGCCGGGTCGATATTCCCTAGACAGTAAATCAAATGATGGATTACTGGTAACCCGAGGAAACTCACCAGCGTTCATACCGAGCAGGCAGATGATCTTGAATGGAATTGTCCGCATTGGCAGCATTGAGCAAAACATCAGTTTGCCTGAGAGGAACCCGGTCGATGACCTTACTTGTCCCTGCTCCTGGAACCACTCCCGAATGATGGCAAAATCAAAGGGCTTCTCATTATACCTAGCGGACTCACCCAAGCTTTGAAAATGGCGATATAATTCTGATAATTCTGAATTTTCCTCACTACCAAAGAGTTCATCACACCACTGGCCGAGGAAAAGGGACCATGTTTTTAATGTGTGGCTCTTGCGACAGGTTGCCTCTACCGTTTCGAGCACCCGAAAAAATCTTGCCAGACCACCGAGCGTGGTTCTGCTACTTCCCTCTACCGCACCATAGGGCAGAATACCATCAACCGGATAATCCCGATCGATGGCAACACCCATCATTAAGCGTTCAAGCCCCTCTCTCCAGGTACCCAAGAGACCATCATAGCCCCCGCAAAATGCTCGCTGCTCTGGAGATAAACCCCACCTGACGCCAGCCTTAGTCAACCACACTCTCAGGTTATCCAGATCACGGCTGTTGAAAGCGAATCCCTGCTGAACTTCAGGACGCTCAAGCAGTGACATGACTTCTGAATATTCGAAACGCCCATCCTGCAGAGCCAAAAACCGGAGAAATGTTTCAAAATATGAATTCTCCTCCCTGACGCCTTTGTCAGCAAGGCTATACGGTATATCATCGAATAGTGCGGGAATAAATGGCGTGTAATCAGAAATATCCGGTGCCATAATACCTATTTCATGAAGCTCAAGCGTATTATCTTCATAAAGCCATGATAAGACATAATCTTTGAGCACCATCAATTCACGGTATCGTGAGTGGCATGAAACGATTTTAATCGTCTCATCCCCCGTTGCTGATAGCTTTGGTATCCGCTCAGGTTGATCGACATCACGAAGAATCTCGGCCTGCAAAACGTTTAGTAATCGAGGTTGTTTGGAATCGATCGGCTGGTGGTAATACACCCACCCTTCATGAAATTGCTCCACACTGTTGAGCAGGAGCTCCTGAAAGTGGGCACCCTGTCTTCCCAATTTAACAAGGAGGGGGTGAAAAGGTTGGTCAATATCCGATGACGGGACACCGGACAGCTCTCTCTCTGCACGTTTTCGTTTCACCAAAACCTTGTCAGAATCCATATCTCCCCAGTATCCCTGGAAAGGAGACAAAATGAAGAAGTGAATCTGACAGTGATTTGCAAGCGCATTAAGAGCCTCCAGGAACAGCGGTGGCAGAGTATGGAGACCAAAGATAAACAATCGTGCGGGAAAATCACCAAGTGCTGATCCCTGGTTCGAGGAAAGTTTGGTTATCAGTTGTGTTATCTGACTGCCGCGATGGTATGAAGAGCGGGCTTGCTCGGATATCTTGAGCCAAAGCGCACGCTGCCACCGCTCTGTATCATCATTATAGGCCAATGAACCCTTTTGCCATAGATCTAGGAGATCGGGTCGCATAATCTGGTACTGATCAAAAAGATCGGCAATCTGCTTAGCTAATTGATATCGTTTCCTATCTGTCAGCGTACCTGTTAGATAGGTTCTCAACTGATAAAACTGCGGTTCGTCTATCTCACGCAGTAGCTTTTCAATAGCCCAGACAAGCCCGTTTCCTGTATAGTATTCATCCACCGGTTCAATACCGATTTTGTCGAACAGCCCGGTGATGAAATCAAGGGGGAGTAAAAAGTCGCTGTTACCCCAGACACCGAATTTTTCGGTAAGAACATTCGTCAGCATCCGCTCCATTCCCCGACTTTGGATGAGAAACGTCTCCGGCTGAAAAAGAGAAGGGAGTGGTGAAGTGGAGATTATTTCCGCAAGTTTTTCTGTCAGGGACTCTGTTCGGTTTGAGGCGTGAAAAACCAGCATAAGGGGCTAAAGATGGGAATTATTGACCAACACGAAATCATAACAGGAGGTAGAAACCTGAAGCACCATGGCGTCCTCACCTTATCGTGAATAGTTTTCCAGGTCGACCCCTGCATATTCCCAGATACCAAGGATCAACCCTGCGATAATACCGATGGCAAAAAAGAGCCTGAGCCGACGATCCCATGAAACTTTCGACCCATCTCCCATGTACTGGAGGATGGCAATAATGAAATAAGTAGCTCCGGCAACAAACGGTGCAGTCTGTAATATTTGCCAGAATGTTGCCATCATAGTATTTTGTAGATCGCTGCCAACTCTGAGGTTAAACAAAAAATAGAGCAGCGCAGATAATGTGAACCTAACTTTTTCTTTTACATTTTGCATATGGACTCTCTAAAAACGCTTATTTTTCCGGACACTATACTGTTTCAAGATAAATATTTCCCCCTTTTCCTCTTCTTTGCGCCAATCAATTATCTGGCCCCAATAGAGGGTGGAAACGATGAGGATGATCAGAGTGAATTTGATATTTTCATGGAACGCAATCTCTGTCAAGCCCATACCCCGTCACCACTTGGCAAAAATCGGGAGCGCTTTGTTCATTTAATCAACGATATCAGAGTGAGAAAAGACGACTACGCAGCACAACTGTCTTCTTTAACCGTGGCTGGACTTTCAACAAAATCCAGTGATAAAAAGAGTGAAAAACGAACCGAGATTATTAACACGCTGTTAACCGACGGGTCAAATCAATCGGCTGTATCTGACCAGGATGAAATAGAGTGCTGGCAGTCACGCCTTGTTCTCAAGATTGCTGAAATCCTGGACCATGAAGAAGCAGAATTGCAGAATCATTTATCGTTGCTGGATAGCCGAGAAATGAACATGTTCAAGAAACTGCAGGGCGAGGACGCACCAGACGATGATGACCCCTTCGCCCGGCTTGAGGAAATACGTCAGAACCTGCTTCGTGCCCGTCCGGGTGAGATGAAGAAGCGCTTTTACGCCTGGTTCAACCTGATGAAGCCTGCCCTCTCTGGTATGGAAGCTTTGTGGTTCGCCTCATCCCAGGACAGTGGTGACCAGATCTTCTCCCTTTACGAAGAATTGCACACCAATTATCCGGTACCGATCCTCGAACTACCATTTCCGGCCCGGATTCCGATTAGTGCCACTCATCTTCTCAAGGAAATCCTTGCCTTCCGAGAAGCGACTGCAACCGCACGAAAGGGGATCGTAGAAGAATTGTTTACATTAGCGAACGATCCGGAGTATTCGCCTCTGGATACCGATAAGTTGTTACCCACCGATAGCGAAAAACTTCGCTCCTGGAATCAGTTGCTGGATGAGATGTTTCCCGAACATGTGAATGGCAGGTGTTCGGTACGGTTTTATCTGCTCCAGGACACCACAATCCCGCAGCTACTCGGGATTGAGACACGCAAGGATACGGATCATTCCCACGGCCTTTTGGCGGTACTTTCCGATTAGATTATTCTCTGATCCTGGGCTTCCTGCCAGAAATGGCAAGCCACCTGGTGGTCCGGATCAATCTGTTGCAAGCGTGGTTTTTCCCTTACACATAAATCCCGGGCCAATGGGCACCGTGTTCTGAAAACACACCCGGATGGTGGATTGAGCGGTGACGGGAGATCACCTTGCAGGACAATGCGCTGTTTTGCCTTTTCAAGA
>QZLB01000029.1 GCA_004796425.1 Desulfobulbaceae bacterium
CTCAACGATATTTCCTCGCTGGAGAGTCCACTTGAAAACAGTACTCCCCAGAGCGCGGAGAATCTTTTCTGGGGCAGTTACGGTGTACTCAGCTGGATTCAGCAGCAAAATGGTTCTCCGGAGTCATTAACGGCATTAATCATAGTAGAAAAAATCATGGGTCGCCTGACAATAATGTCTCCTTCAATTGAAAACGGTGGACCACATCTTTTTTTCGGCGCCCTGCTTGGTTCAAAACCTCCAATGCTTGGTGGGAACCTTGCCCAAAGCAAAGAGCATTTCGAAACCGCGCTTGAGATTGCAGACCGCTCCTTTCTGCTCACCCAACTCACATATGCAGAAACCTATTGTCGAATGGCCTTTGACCGTGAACTTCACGATTCATTGCTCAATGAGATTATCAGCTATCCCCTTGAAAACGCCCCCCAAAATGTCCTGGTGAACCAGATTGCAAAACGCAAGGCGGCCAGACTGCTCGCTGATGGTTACTTCGATTGATAATTACGCACCCGCTTTGTCGCCAATCTTATAAAACACTAACATCACTATACAAAACTATACCAATACAGCATATCACGATCACTCTTATATAAGCAAAAATTATGTATAATATGTTTAACATATTATATTATTATATTAACTCGACTTATTACACGCTCCTTTAGCTGGTTACCAATGCTCGGTTCCACATTGATTCCTAATTTTTTCCAGTCTGGAATCAAATCATTTCAAGATAGTCTGGCAGAACGACTCAATTATGATTACCATGATGCGCAATACTGATAAGGAGACACTTCCATGAAAAAGCACGTTTTTTTTGCTGCGTTTGGGCTGGGTTGCTGGCTGTTCATCAGCTCAGCTTCAGTTTCTTTCGCAGCCCACGTATACAAAATCGCCAGCCTTGCACCTGAAGGATCTGTCTGGGTTACTGCATTCAGGGCGTTTGCAGAAGAAGTCGATCGCAATACTGCAGGTGAGGTGAAGTTTAAGATTTATCCCGGTGGTATCATGGGTGATGATCGGGCAATGTATCGAAAAATGAGAGCGGGCCAGCTTCACGGCGGTGGATTTACAATGACCGGTGCCGCTGAATTTGTACCTGACTTTAGAATCATGGCAATACCGTTTCTGTTCAAATCGTATGATGAGGTCGATTATGTGCGTGAACAGTTACTGCCGTATCTGAAAGGTCAATTTTCCAATAAGGGTATCGAGCTCATTGCCATGACCGAAGTTGGCTTTATTTATACGTTCTCAGCCAAGCCCAGAACCACCATTGAAGAGTTACAGGATGGCAAAACCTGGGCTCCATCAAACGATCCCCTCACTGCAACGTTTCTGCAATCCATCGATATCAGCCCGATCACTCTCACGATTCCGGATGTACTGTCATCTCTGCAAACTGGTCTGATTGATACTGCCTTTAACTCACTCTACGGCTCAATAGTGCTGCAGTGGTTCACAAAGGCGCCTTATGTTACCGATCAACCGTACGGCTACGCCTATGGTTGTTTCAGCATGAGCACTCGCTCTCTGGCCAAGTTAAACCCGGAACAACTACGTGTTATTGAAAACGCTGCCCAAACACACTTCTCGGAGTTGCTCAAGAGTACCAGGCAGTCAAATATCGATTCACGTGCAGTATTGGCCCAACAGGGTGTTAGTTTTGTGAAAACCAGCCCCGAAATTGTTGCCCGCCTGGAATCTCACAGAGACAAAACCATTGCCCGGGTAAAAGGAAAATCATTTTCTGAAACGGCCTATGACAAACTTGAGGCGGCCTTGAACAGTTACCGAAATTAACAAAACACTATTGTGAATCGCTCGATTCTCTACCGAATAACTCATTGGTTTATAAGAATCGAAGAGCTTTTGCTCTGCGTAATCTTGCTGCTGCTGATTGTGTTATCTTCATACCAGATCGGCTTGCGTTGGTTTGCTTCCGGCGGATTGCTCTGGATAGACCCCCTGTTGAGAAATCTGGTCCTCTGGGGTGGCTTGCTTGGTGCTGCACTTGCCACCTTGAGTGGCAAACACATCGCGCTCGACCTGGTCGGTTACCTGGTTTCAGATCGGTTGAAACAAATACTCGACCTCACCACGACTCTCTTTTCTGCCGTCGTATCTGCTCTCTTGTTGCGAGCCGCATGGCGCTTCGTGCAAAGTGAAATGGAGTTCGGTGGTCCTGCACTCTTTGGTATTCAATCCTGGGTATGGTTCCTGATTTTCCCCATCACCTTTGCACTCATCACCCTTCATTTCATCACCAACCTGTTTCTCGATCCGTCTGGCAAGAAGCACCCCGCAAACCTCAGATATGGGAAAGGTGAGCAGACGTGAAATCTTTATTTATCCTGCTCCTTGCCCTGATCGGCACCCCTTTATTCATCGTTATCAGTGCGGTAACATTGCTCTCTTATCAGCAGGCCGGTATCGACACTTCTGTTATCTTTATTGAGATGACGCGGCTGGGAGAAACTCCGCTGCTGATCTCCTTACCGCTGTTTATTTTTGCCGGAACACTGCTCTCTGAAAGCGGTACACCCCAACGAATATTAAAACTTTCCCAGTTGCTGCTTGGTTGGCTGCCAGGCGGTCTGGCGGTGATTTCTTTAACAGTCTGTGCGGTTTTTACCGCTTTTACCGGTGCCTCAGGTGTCACTATCTTTGCTCTGGGTGGGCTTTTGTTGCCGGCACTACTGAAAGATGGCTATCAGCAGCGATTTTCCCTCGGCCTGATCACTTCGTCCGGTAGCCTGGGGCTGCTCTTTCCCCCAAGTCTGCCGCTCATTCTTTACGGTGTGATCTCAGAGACCAGAATCGATCAGCTTTTTCTCGCTGGCATTATTCCGGGCACCCTGATGCTCATCCTGCTGTCCCTATATGCGATTAAATCAGGTCCTCCCCACCTCCCACAGGAGAAAACACAATCCAATTTTGCAATACTCAAGGAAACCATCTGGGAGCTGCCCCTGCCTTTTATTGTCATCATCGGAATCTATGGCGGTTTTCTTGTTGCCAGTGAAGCTGCAGCCGTAACCGCGCTTTATGTGATTATTGTTGAGGTGTTCATCTATCGGGACATCTCAATTCGCCAACTGCCGGGGATCATGGCCCGGTCCATGGTGCTATTTGGAGGAATCATGATCATCCTGGCAGCCTCGACAGCTTCAACCAACTATTTTGTTGACCAGGAAATCCCAAACCGGCTCTTTGCGGTGATAAGTCAACACATTGAAAGTAAATACTCGTTTCTGCTGCTGCTAAATCTTTTTCTACTGCTTGTCGGCTCATTTCTCGACATCTTCTCAGCGCTGATTCTGATCGTACCACTGATTCTGCCTATCGCCCAAAACTACGACATCCATCCGATTCATCTCGGGATCATTTTTCTGACCAACCTGCAAATCGGCTACTGCACTCCACCAGTCGGGCTCAATCTTTTTCTGGCGGCATACCGTTTTGAAAAACCCATATTAGAACTGTATCGTGCCTCCCTGCCTTTTCTTGGGCTGTTGGTGATTACCCTGCTGCTAATCACCTATTTTCCTATCTTAAGCCTCGGTCTAATTTTCTAGTCAGCATTTCCAACCCACTTACTCTGCACATGCTTTATGCTCACTCATAACCGAGCGGTAGTTCTCCGCCACTCGCCGAATCATTACTGACTCTTCTGGCTTAAGCGCACGCACCCGTTTTGCCGGACTCCCCATGATCATTGAACCGGCTGGAAACACTTTGCCTGGCGGCACCAGACTGCCTGCAGCAACAATCGAGTTTTCGCCGATTTCGGCCCCGTCGAGAATTATGGCACCGATCCCGATCAAACAATGATCATGAATCCTACAACCATGCACAACCGCATTATGGCCAACCGTGACCCCGGTACCAATTTCAAGCGCATGCTGATCAGTTACATGCAGGGTGCAGTTATCCTGAATGTTGGTTTCGTGACCAATGGTAATAGAATTGACATCTCCTCGGACGACACTATTAAAAAAGACCGAACTCTGTCTGCCTATGATGACTGCGCCAATGATTTGGGCTCCCTCGCCAATAAAGACATCAGGTTCAACCTGAGGCCATGTTTCTTTGAATTTTTTCATATTGTTATTAGATTAGGTATCATGTTGAATCACAAACAAATATCCCCTGCACCCATGGAGGTTCCATGTTGTCTCGATTCTTTTTTTTCATTGCCGCTCTGCTCGCCGGTCTCTCAGTGGCTATGGGCGCCTACAGCGCTCACTCTGACGTTTTCGATGAGGTTCAGCTGCTCTGGGTAGATAAAGGCGTCCGTTATCAGATGTATCATGCCCTGGCGATGTTGATCACCAGTCTGGCAATGCAGAACAAACGAAAAACCTACCTGCTCCTGATCTTTGCAAACCTCTGCTTTCTCTCAGGAATCCTGCTCTTTTCCGGTAGCCTGTATGTGATGGCAATCAGTTCACTTGACGCAGGCTATATCACCCCGACCGGTGGAATTTTATTTCTCGCAGGATGGTTGCTACTGGCTATTGGTGGCCCTGGTGCTGCATCAAAAAGGTAGAACCGTTCGCATCACCCCTGATCAAGTACTCCCACATAGGGTAGATTACGATAGCGCTGACTGAAATCAAGTCCGTACCCACAGACAAACTTATCGGGAATATCCAAGCCGCAGAAGTCTATCGGTACATCAACAACCCGGCGGGATGGCTTATTGAGAAAGGTGCATATTTTCAGGGATCGCGGGTCGCGATGTCTAATGAGCCCAATCACTTTATTAAAGGTGTTGCCTGAATCGATGATATCTTCAACCATCAGCACATCTTTATTCTCGATAGATTGATCGAGATCCATCACCACCTTTACATCACCAGTACTGACCGTTCCGTCCCCATAGCTTTGAACGGTCATAAAATCAACAATGAGCGGTAAATCTATAGACCTGACGAGATCGGCCATAAAGACAAACGAGCCACGCAACAAGCCAATGACGATGAGATCCAGCTTCTCCTGATCCCGGTAATAGGCGGTTATTTCCTGCCCAAGTCCTGCGACAATCTCCTCAACCCGCTCGGTTGAGATCAACACCTCTTTAATCCCTTGCTCTCTATCCAAACTCCCTGCCATACCGTCTCTCCCGTGAATCACAACTCTGACACTCTGTCTGTTTATCTATTTAAACGTGATGCCTGTTTCGTTGCGACATTCTATTCGGTTTTGATTTGAACTTACATCTATTTTTTGAGAGAATGAAAGTACCTGTACAAAGAATGATGATTTTCAACAATACCAGGCAGTTAGTGGCGACTCGCTGAAATAGCCAGGGACTGCAGCACATCCGGGTCAGATTTTCTTCACGGGAGGAAACATGTTTCGCAGACTTTCAGTAAAGCAGAGGATGTATGTCATTATGGCAATGACGCTGTTCATGTTCATCGTTAACGCCCAGTTTGCCTGGATGAATTTGAACAAAGTCAAAGACCTGGGTGTTGATACGACAACACAGGTGCTCCTCGAGTCTGAGAAGGAGAAAATCAAAGCGGTGACATCAAGCATGGCACTTTCGCTTGCAACCGTGCTGGAGTCAGCCGGTTCAGCCGAGCAGAAGGAAGATGTGCTCAGAACATTTATTGACCCGGCTCGGTTTGAAGATGATAAATCCGGGTATTTCTTTATCTACCGTGGAACTACGGTAATTGCCAATCCCGCCCAACCTGAGCTCATTGGTAAGGATCTTGGTTCGACCGTTGATGAGAATGGGGTTCAGGTGGTGAGTGAGCTCTTTAAACAGGCCCGGGATGGTGGCGGTTTTGTTGAATATGTCTGGCCCAAACCCGGATCAGAGAGTAGTCCCAAAATCAGTTATGCCCAGATGATTGCGGGCAGTGATTATTGGGTCGGAACGGGCATTTACGCTGATACAAACGAACAATATCTGGAGCAATTGGCCACAGATCTTACCAAAATTGTGGAAAAGCGATCATATTATATGATCGCCACTGTTGGACTGATCTATGTGCTGATTTCACTGCTCAGCCTCTATATCATTTTTGGTATTGTCAAGGCACTGAAATCAATGATTCACAGCTTCCAGGATGTGGCTGAGGGAGAGGGTGACCTTACCAAACGCATAGAGCTCGACAGTCAGGATGAGTTGGCTGAGCTTTCCAGTTGGTTCAACTTATTTCTTGAAAAATTACAATCAATTATCAAGCAACTCTCCCAGAGCGCTTCCTCTGTTGATGAATCATCCTCTGAATTACTCGTCATCGCTCACTCAATGTCTGAACGATCCAGCTTTACTTCCACTCAGGCTGACAAGGTGTCGGCATCAACCGTTGAGATGAGCAGTAATCTCACCACTGCCGCAAATGTCATGGAGGAATCGACCAACAGTTCCAATATGGTTGCGACCGCCTCGGAACAGATGTCTGCAACAATCAATGAAATCGCCGAAAACTCAGAACGAGCACGTGCCATTTCCGGTGATGCGGTACAGCAGGCAAGCCAGGCTACGGGGCAAATGTCCGAGCTTGGCGAGGCAGCTGAAAAAATCGGTATGATCACCGAAACGATCACCGAAATATCGGAACAGACGAACCTTCTGGCCCTCAACGCGACTATTGAAGCGGCCCGGGCGGGAGATGCTGGCAAGGGTTTTGCCGTGGTGGCAAATGAAATTAAGGAGCTTGCCAAGCAAACTGCTGAGGCAACCCAAAACATCAAACACAGTATTGGCGGTGTGCAGGATACCTCTGAAAAAACGATTTCAGCAATTGATCAAATCTCAACAGTGATTGAACAGGTCAATGATATCGTTGCAGGAATTGCCACGGCGGTTGAAGAACAATCCGCTGCCACCGCTGAAATTGCAAGCAACATCGCCAAAACAACCGGCAATATTAATAAAGTTAATGAAAACGTGAATCAATGTTCCACGGTTGCAACAGAAATAACCGCTGAGATAGAAGAAGTAAATGAAGCCGCTACGGAACTCTCGGGTAATAGTGATCAGATCAAGAACAGTGCAGAACAGCTGAACAGTATGGCTCACGCGCTCACTGAAATCGTTCAGCGGTTTAAGGTATAAATTTCGGCAGGTGTTTTTTCACCTGCCAGATCGTTTCAAGAAACCTTTCAGCAACCACTCTCCTTTTCTTAACTGGGCCAGTGGGTAGAAGTGATCCCGCCAATATACGCCCTGTAAATGATGGGTTATGAATGTTGCTCTGATGATGATATAGAGCGATATCAGTGGAGTCAGTGGAGTATACAAAACCGCCAACAGGTTCTGATTAAAAACCTTCAACCCCATTGCCACTCCTGCTCCCCTGAGCAATATTGACGAGAGGAACAGCAACTGGCTTACCCCTGTACAGAACAGCAGTCCAACAAGCGGTACAATCGTGAGAAAAACCATGAAGAGGATTACAGGAATTACCAAAAGTATTTTGTAGTGAAACAATGAATAGACATTTTTCATCAAACCCGAAACCATGTCGGCAATTGAGTCATACCAGGGCACGGAAACGTGGTTTTGAGCAAAAAGACAATCCTGATGAAACCCTGCATATTTCAGCTTTTTTCCTAAAAACAGGTCATCAACAACCTGGGTTTTCAGTTGCTGATGACCGCCAATCGCTCGATAAGCTGCAGCACGAATCAGGTTGAATGCCCCGACCCCGATAAAATAACGGCTCTCTTGCTTTTTCACCAACCACGGTTTTAAGAGCAGGAATAACCCGGTCCCCGAATCAATAATTAAGCTGTTGAGCAACAGTCCCCTGGTACTATTCCTGAAAATTAACGTCAGATGGTCGAGATTATTCGTGTCTGCATGACCAATTGCCCGTGCGATGGTGGAGGGCTCAAGGATCACATCACCATCGGTGAACAGTAAAAATTCCCCAGATGACTGCTCTGCGCCAACTTGCATGGCATGAACCTTGCCAAGCCAACCCTCGGGGAGGTGATCAATTCTTATTACACTCAACTCAGGGTAATGAGTTTGCAACCTGCCTAGTATTATCGGGGTCTCATCGGTTGAGCGATCATCAACAACGATCACTTCATAGTTTTCATACTGCTGCTGAAACATGGTGTGTACCGCCTGCTCTATGCCGTCTTCCTCATTACAAGCGGTCATAATAATTGAAACCTTTGGCGATGCTGATGCACCCGGAGGACCACAATTATCCAGCTTCCCGGTTTTTTTGAACCCAACGATGAGTTGAGTAAAAATCACCAGAATTACGAGAAAATTCACCACTGCAACCAGCAAGATCAGCATCACCACCTCACCTATCAAAGACGATCTTTCCCCAACATTACAGCAATGTAATGTTGGGGAAAGGTTCACGCAATACTCATATTTTATAGTGTCTGCCATGAAACAAACAAAATGGTGCAGTCTCTCTTCTAACAAGGAAACAATATGCTGGGTGAAAACAAGGTAATCTCGCAAACAGACAGCGAACGCTCACATCATGAACATGAAAATCAAACGGATATCGGGTTCATCTCCGAACAGGTCCAGCATTCCTCTTTATGGCTCGCCCCGCTGCGTAGAGAATTAAGCAGGGTCATCATTGGCCAACAATACCTGATAGACCGGCTGCTGGTCAGCTTACTTTCTGGTGGTCACCTCTTACTGGAGGGCCTGCCCGGCCTGGCAAAAACACTGGCGGTTAAGACACTGGCCTCAGCCCTGAAGTGCGATTTTAAGCGTATTCAGTTTACCCCGGATATGCTGCCGGCCGATATTATCGGTACAGAAATCTATAACCAAAAAGATACCAGCTTTGAAATCAAGCGAGGGCCGATCTTTTCATCTATAATCCTTGCCGATGAGATTAACCGGGCACCCGCCAAGGTCCAGTCTGCCCTACTTGAAGCGATGCAGGAAAAACAGGTTACGATCGGGGAAAAGACCTTCCAGTTGCCCGAGCTGTTCCTGGTTCTGGCCACCCAGAATCCGATCGAGCAGGAAGGCACCTACCCGCTACCGGAAGCACAGGTAGACCGCTTTATGCTTAAGGTGCCGGTCACCTATCCGACAGCGACCGAAGAGCGAATGATTCTTGATTCACGAAACCATGTTGACAGCCGGGTCGATGTGGAGCAGGTCGCTGAGCCCACTGTTATCATGCATTCACGCTCTGTTGTGGAATCGATATATATGGATGACAAAATAAAGGACTATATCGTCTCACTGGTCTGTGCAACCCGTGATCCTGCTACCTATGCACTTGATCTTGGAGATTATATAGAGACCGGAGCATCCCCACGTGCGACCCTGAACCTGAAATCGGTATCCCGCTGTTTGGCATATTTATCCGGTAGAGGGTATGTCACTCCGGATGACGTTAAGAACAGCGCCTTCGACGTATTCAGGCATCGCATCCGGTTGAGCTATGAAGCGGAAGCTGAGTCGATCAGCAGTGAGGATATCATCAGAACCGTACTGGACAAGATCCCCGTTCCCTAAGGTTTCTCAGCTGACTTATGCAAACACTTACCACCAAAGATATTCTCAAAAAGGTCCGGCGCATTGAAATTCGAACCAACCGGTTGGTTTCTGATGTCCTGGCTGGGTCTTACCACTCCGTTTTTAAAGGGCGGGGTATTAACTTTGATGAGGTGCGTGAGTATATCTCTGGAGACGATGTCAGAACCATTGACTGGAACGTTACCGCTCGAACCGGAGCCCCCCATATCAAAAAGTTTTCTGAAGAGCGTGAGCTGACCATTATCCTGATGATTGATATCAGCGCCAGCGGCAATTTCGGATCCCAAAATACCACCAAACGCGAACTCATGGCAGAACTCGGTTCAATCCTGGCCTTTTCTGCGGTCAAAAATAACGACAAGGTCGGCCTCCTGCTTTTCACTGACAGTGTCGAGCTCTATATCCCACCGGCCAAAGGCAGAACCCATATCTTACGAGTGATCAGGGAGATCCTCTATTTCAAGCCGAAAGGAACGCTCACCGATTTCGCCCTGCCACTTGATTTTATCAGTAAGGTAACCAGGCGACGGGCAATCATTTTTTTGCTATCAGATTATGCGTTTTCAAATCCTCAGGAAGCAGTGCTTCAGGGATTGCAACCAAAGCTGAAAATCTGCAACAAACACCATGACCTCATTTCAATTATGGTCTCCGACCCTCGAGAATTTGAACTCCCCGATCTGGGCTGGATAACCCTGGAGGACACGGAAACTGGCAATATGGTTGAAGTAAACAGCGGTGACCCGTTGGTAAGAGAACAATATAAACGTTTGAATCTGACCAGAAAAGACAGCTTGAAAAAAACTTTGAACTCAGCCGGTATTGATTTTTTAGATCTTTCTACCGATCACCCATATGTACCTGAGCTTTTATCATTTTTCGGTACCCGGAAAAGGAGATATGCGCGATGAGCAAAGCAGTGTGTGCCTCTCTCCTCACCTGTGTTTTTCTCCTTCTTAACCTCCCTGCCTCATTCGCCAGCTCCGACCGGGTACCGAAAAATGTCCAACAACCAACACCCTACCACCAGAAATACACCATTGACCATAAAGATATCCTTGATATTAATGAGCCGATATTCTCGCCTGAAAAACCACCATACATCCTTTATGGTTTCATAGCCGTTATCCTGCTTCTTTTACTTACCATATTGTGCTGGTGGCTCATGAAACGGAAAACATCCGTTTCTCCTATTTCTCACACTTCTCCATTATCAGATGCAAAGCGCGAGCTCTCCCACGCACTGGAGTCAATAAATCACAGCGATCCTCGATCGTTTGTTATTCAATGTGGCAACATTTTAAGGGTATACCTTGAATCATCTCTTGCCGCGACGAAAACCTCCATGACCTCAGCAGAGTTGATACAACTGCTTCATCAAACAAGAGCAGTATTTGATGCTTCTGATGAAACCCTCCGCTCAGCATTGGTTGAAATCCTCCAGATCTCTGACCAGGTAAAATTTGCGCGCTATCAACCAACAACAAACCAGGTTGAACTCATTGGTCCTTCGCTGCAGGAGTTTTTCAGGCGAGAGGATCAGGATACACTGGAGGTTGACGTCTAAATGCGCTTTGTCCACCCTGAATTATTATGGTTATTGCTCCTGGTACCCCTCATTGCCCTCCTGCGTGGTAAAACCGGCCCGGCGCCAGCAATTCTCTTTTCTAACACTTCCATCGTCTGCCTCATCGCCCAGGGAAAGAAAATGGGACCGGGAAAGCTCCTCACCAGTCTCAAACTACTTGGTATTACCTGTTTAATTGTCGCTTTGGCCCGTCCGCAATTGGGCAATACCATTACTGAAGTTGAGGCAAGCGGGATCGATATATTGCTTGCGGTTGATGTTTCGGGATCGATGGAAGCAATGGATTTCACGCTGAAAGGACAGCCGGTCAATCGGTTGGAGGTTGTAAAATCGGTCGTCAAGCAATTCATCGATGATCGGCCCAATGACCGTATCGGGCTCCTCGCTTTTGGTGGCAGGCCTTACCTGATCAGCCCGCTCACCCTTGATCACGATTGGTTAAACAAAAGGTTGGATTCCCTGAAGATCGGTATGGTTGAAGACGGTACTGCCATTGGATCAGCGATTGCGAGCAGTGTGAGGCGATTGAGCAGCGACCAGGATGCGGTTTCTAAAATTCTCATTTTGCTCACCGATGGTATCAACAATACCGGGAAAATCCCACCTCTGGCAGCAGCAGAAGCAGCTCAATCGTTGCAGATAAAAGTTTATACCGTTGGTGCCGGGACCAAAGGCAAAGCCCCAACCCCGGTCACCGACCGTTTTGGCAGGAAGCGGCTGGTCAATGCCCGGGTTGATATTGATGAGAAGACACTCTCCACCATATCTGATTTAACCGGAGCCCAGTACTTCCGGGCCACCGACACCTCGTCACTGAAACGTATCTATCAGGAAATAAACCGAATGGAAACAACGACCAGAACGATCAAACAATTCGAACATTATCGTGAGTTGTTTCCATTATTCATCGTTCTTTTCCTGATCGTAACCATGATCACTCTGGTTCGAAGATCAAAACACTTTCCCTGATCATGGAAACACTTACCTTTGGACAACCTGTTTATCTGCTGGCGGGCATCATCGGGGTCGTTGGCCTGCAGTTCGTTTTACGATTCATTGCACATCGTAAACATCAGAAACTTCAGGAGTTTGCCAGTGAGCCATTGCTGACCAAGCTGCAGCCGATGGTCTCGATGAGAAGGCGGATTATCAAAGGCTTACTCTTAAGCGGTGCCCTGCTTTGCTGCTTCATCGCGCTGGCGCGGCCACAGTATGGACACCGCTGGATTGACGTGAAACAGAAGGGCATTGATATATTGTTTGCAATCGACACCTCAAATAGTATGCGTGCAGAGGATATTAAGCCCAATCGTCTTGAAAGAAGCAAATTGGCAATTATGGATTTTGTCAATCAACTCAACGGCGACCGGGTCGGTTTAATGCCCTTTGCCGGATCAGCGTATCTTATCTGCCCCCTCACCTCTGACTATCATGCCTTTGAACATTCTTTGATGGCCATCGATACCTCGATTATCAGTCAGGGGGGAACCAATATCGGATTCGCAATAACAGAAGCTGAACGAGTATTAAAAAACGATGCGAACCATAAGATTCTGATCATGCTTACCGATGGTGAAAACCTCCAGGGTAGTGCCATAAATGGTGCCGGGAATGCCCGGCAAAGTGGCATGACGATTTTCACTGTTGGGACAGGCACCGAACAGGGTGAGCTGATTCCCGATCCGGAACAAGGAGGATATTTCAAGGATGAGCAAGGAAACTATATCAAATCGAGGTTGGATCGTCGGGGACTCACGGAAATTGCTCAGACCACTGGAGGGTTTTATGTGCCCCTTGGTGATCACGGCCAGGGTCTGGAAGAAATATACCAGCAGAAACTGACGCTCATTCCCAAAGAAGATCTACAGGAAAAACGCAAAAAGGTACCGCTTGAACGCTCCGAATGGCCATTGGGACTGGCGCTTTTTCTGGTCGTCATCGAATTTCTGCTTTCCGGCAGGAAAAATTCGCTCAGCCTGTCCAGGTTCCGAACCAATAACCCTTCGTCCCTTGTCAGCTCTATTCTTCTCCTTGTTTTATCATCAGCGGTTTTTGGCACCGTCTCACCCGGTCAGGTCTATGGATCAGCAGGAGATCAACTTTACCGTGAAGGCAGCTATGGGGAGGCTCAGAAGCTCTACCAGGCAGACTTCGTGAAACATCCCGAGCGGTTTGAACTTCTCTATAACGCCGGAAGCGCTGCATATCGGCACGGTGAATATGAGCAAGCCATTGAATCCTTCCAATCCGCTCTACAAACTGATCAAGTGGAATTGCAGGAAAAGGCCTACTACAACCTGGGTAATGCCCATTACCGCAATGGTGAATCAACGCTGCACACAAACCCGTCGGCTACGATTGATGCCTGGGAAGCTTCTTTGGCGTCATATCAGAACAGTCTGGGATTTAACCCAGAAAACCGCAATGCACTGCATAACTATCAGCTGGTTGAAAAAAAACTTGAACAACTCAAGCGCCTACAGTCTGAACAACAACAACCCGAGCCTCAGCAGCAGCCCCCGCAGAACGAAAACCAAAATGAACCTGAAGACGGTAAAAATCAGCAGCGTGAATCATCAGAGAACGATCCACAAGATAGCTCAGGTGATAACCAGCAGAAATCCGATTCACCCGGTGAACAGGCTGATACCTCAGATCGTCAATCGGATTCAGGTGATGAAACTGATAGCCAGCCGACTCAACCGGGTGATGACAAGGGAAACAATCAGCAAAACGATAAAAAACAAACCGAAACGCAGCAAGGCGATGAGCGTGCTGCATCATCACCATCATCACGTTCTGAGAAGCCACAAATGACCCGAGCACAAGCTGAACAACTTCTCAATGAGATGGAAGGTGAAGAAGGCAGGATTCTGGATCTTTTCAGAGGAACTGATCCACCGAAAGAGCAGAATTCGTTGAAAAACTGGTAAATCACTATGCAACAATTCGTCGTCAACTACATATCGATAAAGCTGCACTGTTTAACGCTCATACTTTTGGGTATTTTTCTTTTCTCAACCAATGCTGCTGGTTCAGATATCTCAGTATCTGCCAAGATTTCCTCTGAAAAGTTTACAACCCAACAACCAGCACAACTCAAAGTCCTGGTTGAAGGCACTCAGAGAGCCGAGGTTGAGCCCCCAGAGGTAGACGGACTCATTTTTCACGAGCGTGGCAAAAGCAGTCAGTTCAGGCTCATTAATGGGGCACTTTCATCCTCGATAACCTTCTCCTATCTCCTGCAGGGGCTGACTCCTGGTAGCTACGTGATTCCTGGCTTTACTGTATCCATCAAAGATGAAACACTGAAGACCAACACCATCAATTGCGAAGTGCTTGACCCACAGGCAAACCAACCACAAGGAACCTCCACAAATCCTGATGTGAGTAGTCCTGAGCAGAGCAATCAGAAGGAACTTGCCTTCATTGAATTTGAAATAGATAGAACAGAGGCTTTTGTTGGAGAAACCATCCCAACGAAAGTGACCGCTTTTTTCGATCGAAGAGCAAGGGTTAACCTCAACAGCCTCCCGCAACTAAGTGGGAGTGGGGTACTTGCGGACCCGTTTTCAAACACCCCGGAACAGCGCGAGGTGGTCATCGATGGTGCACCTTACATTTCAGCCACCTGGCACACATTTCTAACCCCGATAAAGGAAGGAAGTCATTCCTTGAGTATTGCACTTGATGCAACGATGCTGGTACCTTCACGGCGACGAAGCATGGGTACAAATATGCTCGAGGATGACATATTTTCCAACATATTTGCCCAGTATGAAAATCGACCGGTTAGAATCATCAGTCCCCCCATTCCACTCTCGTCACACCCTCTTCCTGAAAAGGGTAAGCCTGATGGATTCAGCGGAGCCATTGGTACCTTTTCACTGGAGAGCAGTGCCGAGCCGCGAAAGATCACGCAGGGGGACCCGATCACGCTATCAATGTCTATCAGGGGAAGCGGTAACTTCACCAGTGTGAATCCCCCTACACTCTTAAGCGAAGACGGGCTGAAAGTGTATTCACCACAGATCACCTTTACTCCGGAAAACAACCCTCACACGGGGACCAAAAGATTTGATCAGGCCCTGGTTGTCACCGACCCGTCGATCACCCAGATTCCAAAAGTTGTATTCTCCTACTTTGACCCCAAAAAAAGAGCCTATCAGACGATTATGAGTGAACCAATACCCATCGAACAAGAGTTGGTGCAAGCCCCCCCGCCTGCCCCCATGAG
>QZLB01000270.1 GCA_004796425.1 Desulfobulbaceae bacterium
GTCTCGAGCTATCGCAACTTGATTGCCAAACAGCATGATCGATTGCTGCTGCCGCTTTCTACCCATGTGATCTGTAATGCCAGTACATTGAAAAAACGGTTGATTGACACCTACAACCTTCAGTCGGAACGCATCTCGGTAATTCCCAACGGCACTAATACCGACCTGTTTACCCCGAAACCTGTCACAGAGACACCTCCCACCATTCTTTTTGCCGGCAGACTGGTCCCGCAAAAGGACCCCGTGACCCTGTTAAACTCATTCATCAAAATCAGGCAGCACCTGCCGACTACCCGGCTCATCATCCTCGGAAACGGTCCACTTTTAGGAAAACTCCAGGATTTTATCGCAAGACACCAACTGCAGCAGGTTGTTGAGTTTTTCCCCGGTAACCTTGAGGTCCGCTCCTTCATGCAGCGGGCACACCTTTTTGTCCTGCCGTCACGCTACGAAGGATCACCAAATGTACTCATCGAGGCGATGGCCTGCGGTTTACCGGTCATTGCCACACGGACCAGCGGTTCTGAGGAAATCGTTGAGCACGGTCACAATGGCTATCTGATCAACCAGGGAGATAGTGATGCAATTACCAGGTATAGCCTCCGGCTTTTAAGAAATGATGGTATGCGTCAGGAATTGGGAAAGCATGCACGCCAGCGGATTACGGCTGAATACAGTTTAGCTCAGCAGATCCAGGCCACCGAAGAACTCTTTCTCAGGCTCGTCAATTGCCAGACTTAGCCAGATCCGCTCTTCCCGTTCCTTCTTGCCGGATCGTCGCAAGATAAACCAGGAATGCAGCCGTCCCTGCCGCTGTGCTATCAAGTGGATAAACCAGGCCAAACAGCAATACTGCCCAGCCGATACTCCATATAAGTCCTCGATAGCGTGCCCACGAGAACAGGTGCAGTTGACTCTGCATTACGAACAGCAGGATTACGCTGAGCCCGACCCTGCACACCAACAGGGAGGCAGCAGCACCACTCGCTCCCCATGTTGTGATCAAGCCGGGGCTTACCAGAATACTCAGCCCCACCGGTAGCAGGAGATAGAGACAAAGCCGTTTCTCACGATGCATCGCAAGAAGCGCGAACACTATGAAATTATTTATAAAAGAAAACAAAACGGCAATCGCCACATACGGTATCGCCCGGGTTGAAGGGAGGTAATTCGAACCGTAAACCAACAAAAGAAGATCATCACCATAGAGCAGTAAGAACAACACAATACCCAGGCCGATTACCACCAGCCGCTTAAAATGCATGTGCACCACAGCTGTAAATTCATCTCGATCTTTTTTTTGATAGAGACTGACGAACAGCGGAAAGAGCACCCCTCCCGCTACCTGGGTGGCAAACGCACCACAGGCAAAAGAGGTTAAATCAACGGCAACTCGATAGTGAGCGATGGTCTCCAGAGTTTGCAGATGTTTAAGCCAGAACACCTGCACCTCGTTATAG
Source organism: Desulfobulbaceae bacterium (assembly GCA_004796425.1). GTDB lineage: Bacteria > Desulfobacterota > Desulfobulbia > Desulfobulbales > Desulfocapsaceae > MADRE3. Next base: position 1,461 of record QZLB01000270.1, read on the forward strand.
AACATGCCCATGAAGCTGATCAGCACAAAAAGGAGCAGTGGTTTTGCATTCACTGCGGAATCGGTCTTTGGACTAGATCCCCGTGATCCACTGAGTCGCCCAACCACAGAGAGCGCAAATATGAGTTTGCCACCACCGCCAATGAGAAAATATCCGGCAAAAAACATGATATCCATGTGGGTGGCCAGAACGACTATGCCGTACAGGGCCGCCATCAGATTGGGACCGGTTCGACATACTCCCTCATTAACGCTTCTGCCCAGCGCCCGAAGCATATTGAAATACGTATCAGCAAGACCCTCTGTAATCTGGCCGAGCAAGAGAATGAGAACCAACAGAATCTGCACAGACTCCCATTCTTTGATGAATGCGATCAGCAGAAAAACAGCGATTACTGCAAAAGAGAGGAGGAGTTTCAGCCGGGCCATTCGGGCCAGCAGTAGTCTTTCAGAACAGCGTCCCGCTGTGAGCTCACGCAAAGTATATTGATCGAGCCCCATACTTTGAATGGATCGAAGCAGCATGGCCACGCTGAGACCAAACATGATTAACCCGTAACCCGTCTGATTTGACCGGGCGAGCCAGATAAAAAGCAGCGAACTGAGAAGATCCTGAATCGCTTTGGAACCAACCAGGACAGCGGAACGAAAGGCTATTGAGCGGCCGAGTACATTAGTCATTTTCAGGCATAAAATCTGCAAATCGTGCCAGATCGATCATCCACTGGTTGTATACGCTACGGTTCAACATATTCAACTCTCCCTTTGAATCCTTCACGCAACCCAACTGCTTCATTTTGGATGGCCATTTCCACCTGGTAGTAGGACGGCTTGTCAGGGTCTGAGGAAACAGGAGAATAATTGATCGCGGAAATTTGTGCGGAAAAACTGGATTCAGGCAGTGAATCGGGAAAAAAGGTTACCGTATCCCCCGGTTTCATTTTTACCACATCACGTTCATATACCAGCGAACGAACGACAATCGTGTCCGCTGCCCCGATTGAAAAAACCGGCGTGCCCTCCGGGATTTCAGAATTGACCACCAGTAGCGGATGAACCGACAGGACCACTCCTGAAATAGGTGCACTGAGAACTGCCCGATCAGGAATATCACCGCTTTTCAATGAAGGATTTCCGGTTATTATGCGTAAGTACGCCAGTTTCTTCTCTGCCAAATTGCGAACATGCGATATCCTTCCTTCCAGCACTTCAATGAACTGGAGGCTTACCTTCATCTCCATACGTACCCGCTCGAGAGCGTAGGGGGGCGACAGTTTTTCCTCGGTCAACCTGACAAGTTCCTGCTCCTTTCGGCGCAAATGCACAACTTTCAGTTTTTCAGTTTCCAGGTAACGTCGCAAATCATCAAGTTCTTCAAACAACAGCTCCCTGCCGATCTGAGCAGCTCGATTCTGATCGATGCGATACCGTACCACGACCTCATCCTGGGTAACTGCCTCCCCAGCCCGGGCTGCAACCGAGATGATCTTACCACCAAACGGCATGACTACGGTTCGCTTAAGGGCATAAAACACCTTCCCTTCAAAAACAATTGTTTCCTTGGCCGAAAGCGAGCTGCTCAAGCCAATTACCAGTAATCCAATAAGCCACAGCTTTGTCTTAATCATCTCGATAGTCGCTGAAAGAAATATTTACGGTATCAGTAAGTAACTGGCCAGAAAGGTGCCGCAATTCAAGCCCTGCCTTGAACATTTTATGCTCCTTTAGAATATGCTCGATCGACTTCTGGTGCCCCCGCATCTGCGAATCAAAATAGTCCTGAGGAGAAACGTTTCCGGTTTCCAGATCATAGCCCAATTTTTTCAAACGTGCTTTGTTCAACTCTAGAAGATCAGCCGACGTCTGAACCTCCAACACTGCCACGGTATAATTCTGCACCGCCTCCAGCCATTTCAAAGATTCATCATTTTCAAAGGCACGGGTATCATACTTGAGCTGACGCAATAAAAGTTCCTGCCGGGTAATATCTCGTGAACGTTTTTGCCCATCCCACAAAGTAACGCCGACACCGATATAAAAAAAATAGTCGATATCTTCCTGACTGCTCAAACTCAGCGCATCAGGTGTGCGTACTCCGAGCAAGAGATCGGGCATATACTTCGAATAGGCAAGCAGGATCTTCTTTTCCTGGAGCAGCTCCATTTTCTGGTGAATCTGATACTGGAAACTGTTCTCTGGCTGCGTGAGCCGGGCGAGACCCTTAACCCAGTCCTGACCGAGAATCTGCTCCAACACGACAATTCTTTCAAGATCAAAGGTTGAATTTTCAGGCAGGTTCAGGCCGATTACTAACCCATCCTCGATCGCCTGCGCGCGAAGAAGCGCTGCCTCTGTTCTTGCCTTGAGTTGCTGCCGTGTTCTCTGGGCTATTGCCATGTCGAGTGGCGAACTGGCTGATATCTCAGATTTGATCTCAACGAAGCGCTTTTTTTTCTCTGCCAGCTGTTCCATCTGCAGATACTGGTCAGCCAGACGTTGTTGAACCAGGAGCTTCAGGTACGACTCAGCTATTTTTTTCGCGGCCAGACTGATTGCTTCGGCATGCTTTAACATGGCAATGTCCGTGATCATCTCACGGGCCTGGAGCGAATAGTAGGGCTCCCAGGGGCGATAATTTGCTGCATGGAATGAAATTGTTGCCTCATCGGCAGAGAAGTAGTAGTAACCGGCCAGTTCAATGGTTGGTACATACGACCACCGACTGTCATCCTCATCCAAGTGTTTAAGCTCAATTTCAATCTTGCTGCGTTGCAGTTGCGGAATGGTTTTTAGCCCTGCGATCACTCCTGTTCTATAATCCCTAATCACACTTGGATCTGATTCACCAACAGTATCAGCCCAGATTCCGGCAGGCAGAGCACAACCCAATGCGATAAACGCCGATAGTGCAATAATTCTGTTTTTAAGTCGTTTCAGCAAAGGAGCTGAGGTTTTTTTCACAACCACGCCTGTTTACCCCCGATCAATGATTATTATCTGATCACAAAATTCTGCCACCTGCTGATCATGAGTGACAATTACCAGTGAGGTTTCCGTCTGCTCTGCAATCGCCCTGAAATAGTTCATGACCTGCAATGAGTTTTCCCGGTCCAGTTGTCCAGTCGGTTCATCAGCCAGGATCACGGAAGGATGATTGACCAGCGCCCGGGCTATAGCCACACGTTGCCGTTCTCCGCCGGATAGCTGGTTCGATGAGTGATGTATCCGATGTGACAACTTCACCTGGTCCAGCACCTCATGGATTCTTTTCTGTCTTCCGGAACGTTTGCTTTGCGCATATATCAATGGGTACTCTACATTCTCGTAAACAGTGGAATTTTCCAACAGATCGGCACCCTGGAGCACGAAGCCGATTTCATTTCTGCGAAATCCTGCCTGTTCCTTGCGGTTGAGCTGCAACACATCCCTGTTATCAAAAGAGTAAGTGCCAGCCGTGGGACTTAAAAAGAGCCCCAGAATGAACAGTAAAGTGGATTTCCCCGATCCCGAGGGACCCATGATTGAGACCATTTCGCCTTTGCCAACCGTCATGGAGAATTGCTTCAGGACAACAACATCCTGGCCAGCAATCTGGTAGCTCTTGGTGATGGAGTTTATTTCCAGAAGTGGTGAATTCATTACCTCACTCATACCTCAAAGCAGTCACAACTTCCATCCTGCTTGCTTTTATCGCCGGTACAATCCCCGCTGCCACACCCAAAAAAAGCGAAAATAAAAACCCAATGAGTACACTGAACCAAAACAGTTCCTGGGGAGGTGAACTATTAATGATATCAGCGGTCAGGGAAACACCTGCCCAACCGAGCAAAATGCCCAGTGTCGATGCGCTGAGGCTGAGCAATACTGCTTCCGCCAGAAATTGCACCAATATATCTTTGTCTTCAGCACCAATTGCCTTCTTCAGGCCAATTTCCCGAGTTCTGGCCCGAACCGACATCATCATGATATTCCAGATACCGAACCCACCAAGAAACAAGGTCGAAATCAGTGCCAGTTTGACGAAAGTTTTAACACCAAAGGCGATGGCCTTCACCCTTTTCAAAATCTCTACCGGAAAAAACAATTCTACCTCATCACCCGGTTGGAATTTTTCAAGTACATCAGGAATCTGGCGCAGTGCGGGCAGGACATCGTCCCAGGAGCTGCAGCGTATATACAACCTGTTTCTCGGCGACATTCTGCTCAATCTTTTCCTGGCAGTTGTGATGGGGAGGAAAATATGCCGAACCTTATCGGGCATGGAGATCGTATCTAGCACTCCGGTAACTTCTATCAGATTATTCTCAATGCGGATGAATTTACCAACGACATCAACACTGCCAAACAGCTCCTGCGCTACCCGCTGACCGATGGTGCAAACCAGCTTACTATTACGGACATCTGCGGCTGTGATCAATGTTCCGTGAAGTGATGTTGAACCGTGAATGTGCCAAAACGAATGATCCACCCCAAGACACTCGAATTGCTTCTCACGTTCTCCAGAGGTTGCCCGCACATATCCACGTTTTCGGATAATGCCAGCAACTGCTTCAATCCCTGTTATCCGGGTAATTTCCTTTATTACCCGATCACTGAACTCCCGATTATCCTGAATTGCGCCTATCGTTTCCGGGGGTTTGAAAATCACCCTGATTCTCGTAGCGTTGCCGATGATCTCAAGATCGCTGCTGATATTCTGCTCAATCGACCGTCCCATGGTAATGACCATGATCAATCCCGCCGTTCCCAGAATGATGATCATCGCCACCCCGATATTTTTGCGGTACTGGCGAAACACCTGACGACCGCTTATTCGAATCAGATCAGACTTTCTCATACGCTGAGTCGGAGCCCTGAACCAGGATCAGGTTCGGCATGATAATGACAGGCAAAAGCCCCCCTTTTTTGAGGTGTATTCCCGATATCACCTCCTCAAAAATACAGGTGAGTCCCCCGAAATTGCTGTGTTCGACGAAGCCATCAACAGGAATAACTGATATCGTAGCGGGAACTCAGCACCCACTGATGATTATATATAAAAGGTTGCAGATTACCTGCGCTTTGTCATTAAAAATCGAAGATATTATTCAGAAAAGTCGTTCTTGTCAGATGGGTGGTGTGATTCTTTCAGCAATGCCAGGTCGAGCTCTCGCAGCAGGTCTCCCAGATAATTCTCACTACTCAACACCAGTAATTTCGCACTGTAATCGTCCGGGTTGATTTTGAGATTTTCTATCGACTCGCGTAATACTTCTTCGGTCTTGGCGATTTCTTTTCGCAACGTATCAATTGATTTCATCTCTTTGCACTACCTGCTTCTGGTTCTAAAATGATCGTAAATTGAGCGTTTGACGGTAAAACAGCTCACAACTCAATACACAGAATTTCTGAAGTCTGCAATCAACAACCGTTTTTTTGTCAGATCCATATTTTTCAAATTGAATCTTGCAGTTCGGTCGATTAGCATATCATTATTTTGATAGGTCAGGAGATTTTGTTGTTCCATATTCACAACTAACGACATCTCGGTGTCATTTCCCTATGGCGGGTGCAACTATGGCTAAACTCTATTTCCGTTACGGTGCGATGAATTCAGGCAAAACAACTGCCCTTATTCAGGTTGACCACAACTATCAGGAACGCGGTATGGCAACCATACTGGTGAAACCAAAAGTTGACTCCAAAGGAAGCACGCGCATTCTTTCCAGGCTTGATATTCATAGAGATGTTGATATCCTCGCCGAAAAAGATGACAACCTGTATCAGATCCTCAAAGAAGAAAAGCAGAACGGGACCAACTACCGCTGTGTCCTGGTTGATGAAGCACAGTTTCTCACCGCTGCTCAGGCCCGGCAACTTTTTGAGTTCACAGTCCTGGAAGACATTCCAGTCATCTGTTATGGCCTCAGGACAGATTTCCAGATGCAAGGGTTTGAAGGTAGCAAAGAGTTATTGCTGCTGGCCCACAGTATCGAAGAACTGAAGACTATCTGCCGGTGTGGCAGGAAAGCCATCGCAAACACCAGAAAAGTAAACAATCGGTTCGTTTTCGAAGGCGACCAGGTCGCCATTGATGGAGAAGACTTTGTCGAATATGAACCGCTCTGTGCACAATGTTACTTCGAGCTGAAAAAACAGAACTTTGATGAATTACCAAAACTTTTACCAGAAGGAGAATGACATGACTGCAAACAAGCCGTACCTGATGAAACTTGCCCTTTGCCTGTTCCTTCTCAGTTTCTTAATCAACCCGCTTCAGGCCGAGGAGTATACCACTGAAGATCTCAATGAAGAGGCGATCCTTGCGCTGGCCTGGGTGCAAACTGCGGCAGAGTTCAAAGCGCTGGCACATCAAGCGTTTAATATCGCAAAACTCCGCTGGGACATGGACCAGGGTGGCGGTAAAAAAGCGGTGGTCGTTGATCTTGATGAAACGGTCATGGACAACAGTCCGTTCAATTCTGGATTAATCGGCAAAGATTACGGCTATGGCAATAAGCGGTGGAAAGAGTGGTGTCTGGATGAGTCGGCCACGGCCATCCCCGGTGCGATCGATTTCCTTAATCATGTTGCCAATACCGGTGGTACAATTTTCTATTTATCGAACCGCAAAGCACAGCCGGAAAAAGACATGGATCTGCTGCCGGCAACAATGAATAATCTCAAAGCGTTAGGTTTTCCACAAATTACCAAAGACAACATGCTTCTCAGAACCGGTCCATCCAATAAACAGCCAAGAAGGGATTCGATTACCGCCCAGGGCTACCGGATTGTTCTCCTCCTTGGCGACAACCTCAATGATTTCTCAACCGAATTCAAAGCGGATACGGTTGACCAGCGTGCTGCTGCCGTTGAAGCCCAAAAGGAGATGTTTGGCGACAAATTCATCATGCTGCCAAACCCAATTTATGGTGACTGGGAAGCCGCGGTATACGGAGGTGGGGCATGGTATAAGAAAACTGCCAAAGAGCGCTCTGATATGAGAATTGATATCCTGCGGAAATTTTCTTTCTCAGACTAGCCCGCAGAACTGCGGTGAAAGGTGTTTTGATGAGTGATTCCGATATTCAAACAGTCTCCACAGAAGACGCAGCCCAACTGTTAGCCGCGGCGGAGTCTGCCGCTAACCAGGCGTATGCTCCTTACTCCAAGTTCAGGGTCGGAGCTGCGGTACTCACAGAAAAAGGTGTTTTTACCGGGGCAAACATTGAAAATGCAAGTTCGAACCTTGGGATCTGCGCCGAGCGAGTAGCACTATCCCATGCTCGAATGCATCAGGTAACAAAGATTATCGGAATTGCAGTGAACTGCATTGATGCACCAGAAGTTACCGACCTGCAATCGGGTATTACCATGCCGTGCGGGGGCTGCAGACAATGGTTCGTCGAACTCGCCCCCGAAGCCTGGATCATCACCAATGGATCCCAGGAGGTCTTTCGAACACAGGACCTTTTACCAAAACCGTTCGTGTTAAAAAACAGTAACGACACTCCTTAGAACGCAACTATACTTAGAGAGCATATTATGTCGAACACAAATCTTCCCTCAGTCGATATTGGAATCATCGGTGGGAGTGGTGTATACAACATTGACGGCTTTGCCAAATCAGAGGAAATCGATATCAACACCCCTTTTGGCAAGCCTTCCGATTCCTACATTATTGGTGAGCTTAACGGCATCACGGTTGCTTTTCTGCCACGGCATGCCCGCGGACATCGATTGCTGCCTTCCGAGTTAAACTATCGCGCCAACATCTATGGTTTTAAAGCACTGGGTGTCAGCCATATCATCGGTATCTCTGCCGTCGGTAGCCTCAGGGAAGATCGGCCACCGCTTGATCTGGTGATCCCCGATCAGTTGATCGACCGTACCAGGCAAAGACAATCCACCTTTTACGGCAATGGGGTGGTGGTTCATATCCCGTTTGCGGTGCCTTTTTGTCCTGATCTCTCTCAGCTGCTTTATAACACTGCCAGCAATGTCGCGGAGCGGGTCCACCTGGGGGGTACGCTGGTCACGATCGAGGGTCCCACCTTTTCCACCAAAGCGGAATCAATGCTTTACCGGCAATGGAATTGTGACATCATCGGCATGACCACCTATCAGGAAGCAAAACTCGCGCGTGAGGCGGAAATATGCTATGCCACCATTTCCATGGTCACCGATTATGATTGCTGGCGTGAAAGCGGTGATGACGAAGTCACCGTTGAAACGATTATTGGCTACATGAAGCAGAACAGTGCCAATGCCCAGACCATTATCACCAGGGTATTGCCGGAGATAAGCCAGGAGCGCTCCTGTCTCTGCCACAACTGTCTGGCAGGTTCAATCATGACCGCTCCCGACCAGATTCCAGATGAGACCCGTGAAAAACTGTCCATCTTAATTGACAAGCATCTGAAATAACCCCCCGGGACCGTCATACATGCGGATCATCAACCAGGACAACTGGCCCCGGAAGTGTGCATTTCAGTTTTTTCACCAGTATGAGACGCCACAATTCAATATCTGCGCTGATCTGGTGATCACCGACACCTACCGGCTTCTTCAAGAGGCCGGTATTCATAAATTCACCGCCTTTTTGTGGCTGGTCTGTAAAGCCGCAAACAGTGTTGAAGAAATTCGTTATCGGTTGAGCGGTGATCAGGTACTTTCTTATGAAGTTGTGCATCCGTCGTTTACCTGGCTCAAGGAAGATAAAACCCTCACCTTCTGTCTTGCTCACTACAATGATGAGATTTCACAATTCTTCGCCAACGTGCGAGAGAGCGTGAATCAAACCGAGCCTGATCTGGTTACCGCAGACGACCAGACCCCGGCGGATGTACTGTATATATCCTGCTTACCCTGGATCAATTTTCGATCAATCAGCCATCCGATAAAAAATGATGATAGTGGGGCAATACCGCGTATCACCTGGGGAAAATTCTGCCAATCAGGGACTGACTGGAACATGCCGGTTTCACTTCAAATGCACCATGGCCTGGCCGATGGCTATCATGCTGGACTGTTTTTTGAACGGTTACAGGAGATGCTGAATCATCCCAATTCTATCAATTGGCAGAGCGTTATTCCCACCGACTGACAATTTCTTCCACCAGAGGAATGAGGTTTTCTCCCGCCGCTTTGCCGGTCCGGATAACCTCATCATGACCAACTTTGAGCTCGGAAATTCCCGTGCCGAGATTTGTCACACAGGCAATACCGAGAACAGCCATGCCACCGTGGGTCGCAACTATTACCTCAGGGACCGTCGACATTCCCACCACATGACCACCGAGCAGATGAATCGCCCTGATTTCGCTGGCCGTTTCATAGCTTGGTCCGGTCATATAAAAGTAGACCCCTTCCTTGAGATTGATGTTCAGCTTTTCCGCGCACTGGTGGGCAAGGTTTCTCATCTTCTGGGAGTATGGGTCAGACATATCATTGAACCGTGGCCCGAAGTGATCGATGTTGGGACCACGCAATGGACTGTCTCCGTGGAGTTTGATATGATCCCTGATCAACATCAAATCACCGGGTTGATAGGCAACATCAACACTCCCGGCGGCATTGGTGACAATCAGGTTCTTGACACCCAACTGCAGCATGCATCTAATCGGGAACACCACCTGATCCATCGAGTAGCCCTCGTAGTAGTGGAACCGACCCTGCATCACAAAAACCCTTTTACCCTTCAAATCTCCTGAAATCAGCCGCCCCTGGTGACCCTCAACCGTCGGTTCCGGAAAATAGGGAATCTCCGAATAATCCAGAACTTTGGTGTTTTTAAGCTGGTCGGCAAGACCACCTAGACCGGAGCCAAGAACGATGACAAAATCAGGGATCTGTTCATATTTCGCTCGGATATAATCTGCTGCGCTCGCAATACGTTCAAGTTCGTTCATTTTCAATGTCCGCCCTTTTCAAAAATTTTGCCGATTGCGGCTGGTGGTACGGTTTTGCCAACAATACCAACCAGCACGACAATGGTAATTACATAGGGCAACATTGCCAGGACGTCACTTGCCACCGGTACTCCTTTGGCACCCAAATATATTTCAAAACCTTTCGCCGCGCCAAACAGCAGGCAGGCAACCAGCGCACCCTGAGGTTTCCACTTACCAAAAATCATGGCCGCCAGCGCAATAAAACCATGGCCTGAAATCAACGTGTTGGAGAACCTGGAGACCACCGCAATACTCATTGCGGCGCCGCCAAGACCGGCAAAAAAGCCGGACATAATGACCGCACCATAACGAATTTTCACCACGCTGATACCGAGTGTATTGGCTGCCTCAGGGTTTTCACCAACGGCCCGTACACGCATGCCGGTCTTAGTCTTATAGAGCACAAACCAGACAATGAAAACCATGGCAAAGGCGATATAAACCGTGGCGAATCGATTGAAGACCAGATCCATGAAACCCGAGGAAGGAAACAGCTTGCCCTCACCAAACAGAAAATTGAGTGGTTGGGGAATTTTATCCACAACGGTGAGGGTTTGGGTTGCGCCATCGAATAAAATCCTGCTGATAAAGAGCGCTGAACCGGCCCCAAGAAAGTTGATCGCGATACCTGAGACAATCTGTTCAGCCGCAAATGAAACGCAGGCAATGGCATGGATCAAACCCCAGAACGCACCGCCCAGTGCAGCACAGAGCAATCCAAGCCAGGGATCCTGGAAAAAATAAGCCGCCGCCGCACCGGCAAAGGCACCAAAATACATCATCCCCTCAAGACCAATATTCACCACCCCGGAGCGCTCGGTAATCACCCCACCAAGAGAGGTGAAAATCAAAGGGGTTGAGTACATCAGCGTGGTGCCGATAATGAACCCGATATCCTGGATAATAACGTCCATGATTGTTACCCCTTCTTAAATCTCAGTACGAGTTGAATAAATTTTGGCATGGCAATAAACAGAATGATCGTTCCCACAACAATGTTGATCACCTCGGTGGGGGCACCAACCGCATCCTGAATCTTCGAACCACCGTATTTCAAGCCACCAAACAGCAGACCGGCAAACACAGAGCCAGGTCCTGTATTGTTGCCGATCAGCGCAACGGCAATACCATCGAACCCATACCCTTCCATAATGGCCAGCTTGGCGATTTTGTGCCCAACCCCCATCACCTGCAACGCCCCGGCCGCACCGGCAAGTCCTCCGGCAATAGCCATAGAGGTCACCATGCTTTTCTTCACATTAATGCCACCATACTCCGCCGCATCGGGATTAAACCCAACCGCCCGCAGTTCATAGCCAAGCGTCGTTTTGTTCAGGATGTACCAGACCAGGAAGGCCAGCAACAGTGCCACCAGTATGCCGATGTTAACCGGGGACTTGAGAACATCACCAAGGATTTTGTGGGATCTGATAAAATCGATCCCCGCCTCGGTGATTTTCCACTGACCGAACAGGTCGATCCGGGCCGTTTCCTGTATCATATATGATTTACCGGTACCCTGTTTGCCGAATGATTTGATGGTAAGTGACCAGTTGGACAGATAAAAGGCAATCCAGTTCAGCATGATGGTTGAGATCACCTCATGGACTCCGAACCGGGCTTTGATATAGCCGGCCAGCCCACCCCACACCGCTGCCGCACTCATGGCGAGCAGAATACAGAGCGGCACATGAATGATCATTGGCAGTTGAAAGTAATACCCGGCCATGGCGGCGGTCATCGCGCCGACAATGAACTGACCCTCAGCACCGATGTTGAATAACCCGGTTCTCAGGGCAAAGGCTACGGAGAGGCCGGTAATGATCAGAGGGGTCGCATAGATAATGACATACGACATATACTTGGGTTTGGAAAAGATACCCCTGATAATTGCCCAGTACGCCTCTGCCGGATTAAAGCCGGCGATAGCCAGGACGATAGCCCCGATACTGAATCCCAGAATCGTCGAGAAAATCGTCAGCCCGAGCGGCCCCCGAATAAACAATTCCTTGAGGTCGGATTTAGTAAATTTCACGCGCTCCCTCCCGCCATCATCAGCCCAACACTCTTTTCGTCAACACCTTCGGCATCAAGAATGCCGACAATTTCTCCCTCGTAGATGACGGCAATGCGATCAGAGACATTGATAATCTCATCAAGCTCAAATGAAATCAGCAGAACCCCTTTACCCGCATCCCGCTGTTCAACCAGAGATTGGTGGACATATTCAATGGCGCCAACGTCCAGTCCACGTGTCGGCTGGGCAGCAATAAGCAATTCAGGATCGTTACTCACCTCCCGGGCAATAATCATTTTCTGCTGATTGCCCCCCGAGAGTGCCCGGGCCAGCACTCGTGAATCCTGTGGTCTGATATCAAACTTCTTTACCAGCAGATCAGCATTCTGATAAATCTTATCCCAGAGCAAGGTGAACCACCGGGAAAACGGTGGGACATTATATTTCTCCAGCACCATGTTCTCAGCGATGTCAAACTCGAAGATCAACCCGCGTTTTTGTCGGTCCTCTGGGATATGGGCGACCCGATGCTTATTGATCATCTCACCGGGTGTCCGGTTTGTTACCTCCTTATCCCGTACCTTCACCACACCGGAGCGGACTTTTGTCAGTCCGGTTAATGCCTCGATCAACTCCTTCTGACCATTGCCATCAATCCCGGCAATTCCGAGAATCTCTCCCTGATAAAGATCCAGGTCCAACCCATTAACCGCAGTAATTCCTCGACTGTCCTCAACCTCCAGTCCCCGGATCTCAAGGACTTTGTCGCCTCTTTCGCGCTGTTTTTTGGCAACCTTAAAGCTCACTTCACGGCCAACCATTTTGGCAGCCAGATCATCTTCGCTCACCTCATTGACCTGTACCGTGTCAATATGGGCTCCTCTTCTGATGATCGTGCAGTAGTCGGCAACCTGCTTGATCTCATTGAGTTTGTGAGTAATGATGATGATGGATTTGCCCGCTTTGGTCAGGTTTCTGATAATATTGGCCAGCTCCTGAATTTCCTGGGGGGTCAATACCGCCGTGGGCTCGTCAAGAATGAGAATCTGGGCGCCCCGATACAATGTTTTGAGGATCTCGACCCGTTGCTGAGAACCAACCGAGAGATCTTGGATCTTCGCAGTGGCTTCTACATGCAAGCCATACGTTTGGGAAAGTTGGCGAACTTCCTCTTCAGCCCGCTGCAGATCAAGTACCCCAAACGTTTTGGTCGGCTCATTGCCCAGAATAATGTTTTCCGTCACGGTGAACGGGTCCACCAGCATAAAATGCTGATGGACCATGCCAATCCCATTGGCAATGGCAACATTTGGATCACTGACCTGCAATGGTTTCCCATTAACCTTTATGGTTCCTTCGGTGGGTTTATAGAGCCCGTACAACACATTCATCAGGGTTGTCTTACCAGCCCCATTTTCACCCAGAAGTGCATGTACTTCACCACGATGAACCGTCAGATTAATATTCTGGTTCGCCGTAAAATCACCAAATTTCTTGGTGATCCCACTCATCTCTACCGCCTTGTGAGCATAGTCAATAGATTCCAAGAAAACGCCCTCGCAAAAGAACCGACCCGATTTAAGCGGGCCGGTTCACCAGTTGAAAAAGATTACATCTTCATGAATGCGTTATATTCATCAAGGGTAGCCGGTACCACGATTTCCTTGGCTTTGATTTTGCCAATCAAACCATCTACTTCATCAAGAATCGCTTTTGGTACATGCTTGCTGGACGTCGGCGCAATACCAACACCTTCGTTGGAGAGATTATAAACAACCGCTTTTCCTCCTTCAAAGCTCCCTTTGGAAAGTTGCTCCACCATGCCGAAAATCGCATTATCAACCCGCTTCATCGCAGAAGTCAGGACATTATCCGGGGCAAGATAATTCTGATCCTTGTCAACCCCGATCGCCCACTGTCCTTTCTCTTTCGCTGCTTCAATAACACCATCACCAACGCCGCCGGAGGCATGGAATACAATGTCTGCTCCCTGCTGGTACATATTGTTGGCAATCGCTTTACCTTTTGCCGCATCAGTAAATGATTCTGCATATTGGCGCAGCACTTCGGCATCCGGGTTGGCCAGCTTGACCCCTGCCATGAAGCCATACTCGAATTTCTCGATCAACGGGAATTTAATGCCGCCAACAAACCCGACCTTGTTGGTTTTGGTCATCTTACCGGCAATGTAGCCAACCAGAAACGATGGCTGTTCTTCCTGGAAAACGGCACAGGCAACATTTTTTGGAGTTTCGGGACCATAGAAAAAGTCAATGATCGCATATTTTTGGTCCGGGTTAACCTGGGCAGTACTTTTTACCGCATCTCCCATCAGAAAGCCAATACCCCAGATCAGATCATACCCGGCATCGGTCAGGGTCTCCAGGTTCGGTGCATAATCTGCATCCTGCTTTGACTCTTTATACGTGACCTTTGCCCCAAGCTCTTTTTCGGCCCGCTTCAAACCTTCCCAGGCAGACTGATTAAACGACTGGTCATTTACACCACCAACATCCGTCACCATACTGACTTTGATTTTCTTTGCCTGGACGGTTCCAGCACTGCAGATCATGATGGCGATGGCCACCGAAACCCATACTACGATCTTGTTTTTCATCGAAACTCTCCTTTTCCTGTTTTAATGGTTGCTTCTGTTATCTTGAATAAAAGAAACTCCACAATCAATCGGTGGAATTTTAAAGAACGAAGCGACGCTTTGAGCTGCGTCACTGAAACTGCCTCTGATACCAACACTCTCTCCTCCGGCACTGCCTCCGGTCCAGCAGAGCAGCGGAGCATACTCCCGGGTATGATCAGTACCCTTAAAACCCGGATCGCACCCATGATCCGCAGATATGATCAGGAGATCATCATCTCGCAAAAATTCCATCAACTCCGGTAATTTTGTATCAATCCGGGCGACCGCATCATGGTAGCCCTGAATGTCCCGACGGTGACCATACAACATATCCGTATCAACCAGGTTGACGAAAAAGAACTGATCGTGTGCAGATGTGGTCTGTAGACAGGAGATCAACCGTTCCAGACACGCTTCATTGCCATGATCATGATGACTTTGAGAAAGTCCTTTCTCGGCAAAAATATCCCCAATTTTTCCAATACCCACGGTCTCAACACCTGCCTCCTGAAGTCTGTCCATGATCGTAGGAACAGCCGGTTCCATGGAATAATCCTTTCTCTGGGAGGTCCTCTCAAAAGAGCCGGGTACTCCAGCAAACGGCCGGGCAATTACTCTGCCGACCTGATAGTCATTGCAGAGCTCACGACCGATCTCACACACCCGATATAATTCATCAATTGCCAGCTGTTGCTGGTGTGCCGCAACCTGAAATACTGAATCCGCTGAGGTATAAACTATAACACTTTTAGAATGTAAGTGACGCTCGCCCAGTTCCTCGATGATTTTCGTACCTGATGCGGCTTTGTTGCCCAGTGTCTGATAGCCGCTTTTTTCTTCAAACGCTTTGATGAGTTGCTTTGGAAAGGAGGGAAAATCCGGTGGAAAGGTGTGAAATGGCTTGTCGAGCACAATTCCCGCCAACTCCCAGTGTCCGGTGGTGGTATCCTTGCCCGGAGATGCTTCGATCATTACCCCAAAATCTGCCAGTGGCTGGGCGACAGGTTCGCAGCCGGGAAGCGTATAACCAAGCACCTGAGCACAATTGCCAAGGCCCAACCGTTTCAGGTTCGGCCACCTCACTTCGGAGATCTCGTTACAGATACTCAGCGCAGTATTAGCACCGGTATCGCCATATTGCTCGGCATCGGGTAAGGCACCGATGCCAAAACTGTCAATCACCAGAAAAATCGCCCGCATTCATCCTTCCGAACTCAGTAATTCAGTGATGATCGCGACGCTGGCACTTGCGCCCAGACGCGTGGCACCCGCATCAATCATCTCACATGCATCAGCCAGGGTTTTGATGCCACCTGAGGCTTTGACCTGCATCCCTTCACCCGCGCTCTCCTTCATCAACGCAATGTCCTCGACTGTCGCCCCTCCTGAGGAAAAGCCGGTTGAGGTTTTGACAAAATCGGCTCCGGCCGCCCGCGCACATTTGCACGCATCGACGATTTCACTTTGAGATAACAGGCACGTTTCAATGATAACTTTGACCACCACCCCCCGCGCCGCACTGACAACTGCCGCAATATCCTGCGTCACGTTTTCATGATCACCCTGTTTTAACTCACCGATATTAATTACCATATCGAGTTCCTCTGCCCCGTTCTCAATAGCTTGCCGGGCTTCTGCCGCCTTGATCTCCGAAGTCTGCGCGCCGAGGGGAAAACCGATTACGGTGCAGACCTTGACATTTGAACCAGTAAGAATCAATCGGGCAAGTGACACCCTGACCGGGTTCACACAAACACTGAAAAAGCGATAACCAATAGCCTCACGGCACAGTTTCTCGACCTCCGAGGCGGTTGCGT
The DNA here is from genome assembly GCA_004796425.1 of Desulfobulbaceae bacterium. GTDB lineage: Bacteria > Desulfobacterota > Desulfobulbia > Desulfobulbales > Desulfocapsaceae > MADRE3. The sequence continues at coordinate 17,864 of QZLB01000270.1, forward strand.
CCGGTTTTAAAATGGTATGATCAAAATAGGCTGCAAGTTTTTCAGCTTCCATCGAGCTCCTTTTTTTAAATTCAGGTGATTGTTGAGTAAATTAAAGTTTTTGGAGGTTGATCCCCCGACTCTATTCGGTACGCATTGACAAACAGCTCCTGTGCTTCTGCAACGCGGCTCATATCATTGGCATGAAAATCGGCGATCGCTTCACCCTTTTCAACCTGATCACCCACCCGTTTGTGAAGCCAGATGCCCACAGCTAAATCGATGGTATCTGTTTTTACGAGACGTCCTGCTCCCAGGAGCATGGCTGCCCGGCCGATTTCAGCCGTCTCTACCGACTGGATGATACCGCTTTTCGGAGATTTAACTTCGATGATTTGCTTCGCAGCAGGAAACAGGTTCGTATCCTGGCACACGCGAGGGTCACCTCCCTGGGCCTCGATCATCGCACCAAGGCGACCAAGCGCCTGACCCGACTCAATACTTTTATGCGCTTTCTGCCGCCCTTCCTCAAGGGTTGCAGCCTTTCCTTCCAAGAAAAGCAGCTGAGCAGCAAGTTCAATTGAAACCTTTTGCAAATCACCTCGATGTGCCCCTTTTAATATCTCAATTGCCTCTTTTACTTCGAGACTGTTACCAATGGCATTACCCAACGGCTGGTTCATATCGGTAATCAACGCTACTGTTTTCTTTCCGGCCTTTTTACCAATCGCCACCATCATCGTGGCCAGCTGGTTGGCATGAACTTCATCTTCCATGAATCCGCCATTGCCAACCTTTACATCCAAGACAATGGTATCTGCACCGCTGGCCAGCTTTTTGCTCATGATGCTCGCCGATATCAGTGAAATATTGTCAATCGTTGCGGTGGTATCACGAAGGGCATAGAGCAGTTTATCTGCCGGCGCCAACTCCTGGCTCTGACCGACTACTGCCAGCCCAACCGTTTCCACAATCTGCTTGAACCGTGCAATCTCAATGGTCGTGGAAAAACCGGGGATTGACTCCAGCTTATCAACGGTGCCACCGGTATGGCCAAGCCCCCTGCCTGACATTTTTGCAACTTTTAACCCACACGCGGCAACAATCGGGGTCACAATCAGGGTTGTCGTGTCCGCCACCCCACCCGTTGAGTGTTTGTCTACAATGGTTCCCGGGATATCAGAGAGATCGACAATCGCACCTGAATCTCTCATTGCATAGGTAAGATCGAGCGTTTCACGCTCGTTGAGTTTTTGGAACCAGATCGCCATGAGCATTGCTGCAACCTGGTAATCGGGAATGGATCCTTTTACATACGCATCGACAAACCAGAATATCTCTTCCCGACTCAGCACCTCTGCATGCTTTTTCTTATGAATAAGATCGAGAAATGTCATACGATATCGTGATGATACGCAGTAGCAGACCAGCGCTTTCCAGAAGGGTGAAACTGGTCTTTGATTAAATTTATCTTTTTAGTAATCCGCACTCTTCCCAAATTTTAAACCTATCTCATTACTCTATATTTTTCTATCTATTTCTGGGATGAAATTGGTGCCCGACTCGACTGGAAATGCTCACTGTTCCAATGTCACGATCTGGTGGAATCGTTTATCCGCATCACCTCTAAACCGACTCCCTTTTGTTTCCCGGCAGAAGACTGATTATACTACTTTCATACTCGGTGCTATCATCCAACAAAACGTGAGGCTTTGATTATGAGATTCAATTTCAATAACCGTAATGGCGAACAACTCACCGGCAGATTAGAACTTCCCGCTGGTCCCCCCCGTACATTTGCGCTGCTTGCCCACTGTTTCACCTGCTCCAAAGACATTCTGGGTGCCCGGATAATCTCAAACATACTGACCACCCACGGAATTGGTGTGTTGCGCTTTGACTTTACCGGTCTTGGCAACAGCCAGGGAGATTTTGCCAATACCAACTTTTCTTCAAATGTTGATGATCTGATTGCTGCCGCAGAAGCGCTTACCGAACAATATGAGTATCCTGAGCTGCTGATTGGCCATAGCCTTGGTGGTTCGGCCATTCTCAAGGCAGCACCCCAAATGAAGTCGGTAAAGGCGGTCGTGACGATTGGTTCCCCCGCCTGTGCAAGCCATATTCAAAACCTGATTAAAAGCGACCTGGAGAGTATACAAACATCCGGCATGGCCGAAGTCCAGCTTGAAGGACGATCATTTGCCATTACCAAGCAATTCCTTGATGATATTGTCGAAACTGAAATACTCGCGGGCATCAGTCGACTCAGGAAAGCGCTGCTCGTCATGCACGCACCGTTTGATAATATCGTTTCCATCGACCACGCGACCGAAATTTTCAGTGCGGCCAAACACCCGAAAAGCTTTATTTCCCTGGATAGCTCAGATCATCTTCTGAGCAAACGTGCAGACGCGGAATATGCTGCCAACGCAATTGTCGGATGGGCAGAACGTTTCCTCTCCAGACCGGAACCAGCCGAACCTGATCAGGCAGAGGCAATTATCGTTACCAGCAGACCTGGTGCAAAGTTTACCCAGGATGTCTCTACACGAACGCACCATCTGGTCGCCGATGAGCCCATCTCATACCAGGGAGATGATTTGGGGATGAGCCCCTATGACTTGCTGCTCAGTGCCCTGGGGAGTTGTACCTCTATGACCATCAATATGTATGCCCAACGCAAAGGGATCCCGTTGAAGGGCGTCAGGGTCGCGCTTGAACATCGCAAAATCCATGCAGAAGACTGTATTGACTGTGAAACAAAAAAAGGTAAAGTTGATCGGATCGAAAAAAGTATTGAACTGGAAGGCGCGCTTGATGACGCCCAAAAAGTGCGGCTGCTGGAGATTGCCGATCGATGTCCCGTTCACCGAACTTTATTGTCGGAAATATCGATCGTATCGAACAATTCAGGACACGATGAACCAAATAACCCTTGATGATTACCCTTCGCTTTATTATCTCAAGTATGAAGGGCGTTTCTTAGAACAGACCTCATTTCAAAATGACAAGTTTTGTTCCTAAAAAACGCCCCCCTGTTAATTACTGTTTGTGGATGAATGTCCCTACATGCTCACCGTTTAGTGCCTTGGTAATGTTTCCAGGAACCATGCCGTTGAAAACATGAATTTTTTCTATAACTTCGCTGTTTTGGATAATTTCCAGACACGGTCGTTCCACCACAAGATCATCCTGGTCTTTATCGAGTAAGTCCTGCGCACCAATTTCAGGTATAAATTCGGCTTGGGGATCTTTTTTGGGGTCATTCGTATAGAGACCATTTTCGTCTTTGATGAATAAGATGGTTTTTGATCCTATGAGATCGGCCAAAATGACCAGCCCCACATCTGTTCGATGAATGGGTATTCTACCGACCTTCGGTTTAATTGCAAAGTAGTCGTAAGGCGGCATCCCGTGCATGACAGGGATGATGTTTTCTGAAAAATAAGTGGGCAACTTAACAATATCTGAATGAGCTATCTTTACACCACCCCACGGCGAGAGCAGTGTTGCAATCATCAGCGCATTCTGCTCAGAAATCATTGAACCGAATTTGGCAATGACACCTGTAGGCATCCCCATCTCAAGGCCGATGGTGTAAATATGCCGACTCCGCGTCCCTCCTCCAGTGGTTACCAGCATTTTATGATGTTCACGGTTGGCGACAATTTCCTTGAGAATTTCAGGAAGTGCTTTAACTCCTCTGTCACAGATGGATTGACCACCAATTTTCATTATCGCAACATCAGGATAGAGCCTTTCCTGTGGAGCAACCTCAAGACTTTGAATGAACTCTTTGCTGACAAGGCTCTCACCCATTAAGGCACTCTTTACATGTAACCTTTTGCCATCCTTCTCACGAACCAATGCCATATGGTTTCCCCTCTCTCTGTTATCTTGTTATCGCAAAAATCGCTATTTCTTGCTTTTAGATTTTTTATCTCGTTCCAGCGCAATGAGCTCACATTTTGCTTCTTTTGCCAATTGCTCAAGCTCCTTTTTCCTTAAATGGTCCGCATAAATTTTCAAATTTGCATCACTGACCGCAACAACCCTGAATCGGGGTGTCTGTTGTCCTTCCTTTGTTTTTACTCTTTCTCTATAAAAAATTTTTCCAGCCACGGTGTCTCCTCCTTCTTTAGGAAATGATCTGATGTATTGGACAATACTACTCAAAAGATATTGCGTTTTAGCTTTATGGCAAGTGCTGAGATATCACTGTCATTTTGGTACAAGCTGAGTGAGGTGTCATCTGGAGTTATTATTGGTGATTTTGAAAGATGAATTTGTGATCGAATGGTGTTTGCTTTACTCTGACGAACCAATAACAGGGATAGATTTCAGTTCAATTTATGTTCGGCTAAAAAGGAAAAAAACCGATGCGCATTTTGCTCACCATCGATGACACAGACAACCATACGTCCATGGGCTCAGGACAACTCGCTGAATTATTGACGAAAGAATTGAGGAAGGAAGGTCATACTTCATGGTGTTCAGATGTTTCTCGTCATCAACTCTATAATCACCATTCGATACCTTATACATCGCATAACAGCTCAATGTGTTTTGCTGCTGAGATTGCAGAAAATGAATGGGATAACATTATTAGATTCTCGAGGCGTTTTCTCAGAAAAAACTCAGCACCCGGATCAGATCCTGGCTTGTGCATAACCCGAGACTATGACAGCCTGAATAAGGGCGCTCTGATTAAATTCGGCCTGAAAGCGAAAAAAGCCGTTCTCACCAAAGCTGAGGCACATAACCTGGCATCCGAAACGCATGTGCATCTCTCAGAGAATGGAGGCACGGGTGAAGGCGTGATTGGTGCACTGGCAGGAGTCGGCCTGCGGCTCCACGGATCAGACGGCCGAATCAGAGGATGGTTTTCATTTGGTGAGGCAGGCGATGTAACAGATGCAGAGACCCTTCGAAATCATCCATCAGTAGACACCATTATCGATATTTCAGGGCAAGCCCTTGCCTCCTCTGATCCCATACTGCTTACTGACAAAAGATTAAAGACAGTGTTACACGAGCATCAACAGGTCTTGCCGGTAATATCAAATGCCAAAGGGGGTGAAGCACCCTGGAGAACACTGAGCAAAGAGGCGATTAAGACCTACTAACCGTTTTTTCTCAGGTTTCTATTTCTTAGAGCCAAGCTGCACGTATGAGGCATCTCATATCTGCTCGAAGTCGCATTGTAATCACCATTGATAGGCACCCTTGATTTCTATCTTTTGAGCACTAGTTTTATCCATACGCCGTCAGACTTTCAATCACTGACAAATTGTTCTAATATTCTTTTGAAGGAGGACAAAATGAACAATGATTTTAAATTGTTACAAAAATCAAAAATAATATTAACAACAGGGTTCGGACTATTGCTCGCCTTCCTTTCCCAGGCAATTGCAGCAGAGAAACCAAATATCCTGGTAATATGGGGTGATGATATCGGGGTTCACAACATCAGCGCCTACAACCGCGGTGTGATGGGATACAAAACGCCAAACATTGACCGCATTGCTGATGAAGGAGGCATTTTTACTCATTATTATGCCCAACAAAGTTGTACCGCAGGAAGGGCATCCTTTGTAACCGGACAGCATCCATTCCGAACAGGACTGCTTACCATAGGCATGCCGGGTTCTGAACATGGTATTCCCGACTGGGCTCCCACCCTGGGGGATCTATTGAAAGAAGAGGGGTATATGACAGCCCAATTCGGCAAAAACCATCTTGGTGATAGAGATAAACATTTGCCAACGAATCATGGATTTGATGAGTTTTTCGGCAACCTTTACCACTTAAATGCCGAAGAAGAGCCGGAGACGTACTACTATCCTAAAGACCCTGGGTTCAGAAAGAAATACGGCCCTCGCGGTGTTATTAAAAGTAGTGCCGACGGAAAAATTGAAGATACAGGTCCGATGACCAAAAAGAGAATGGAAACAGCTGATGAGGAATTTCTGGCAGCTGGCTTGGATTTCATCGAACGATCTCACAAGGCAGGAAAACCCTTCTTTGTCTGGTTCAATACCACTCGTATGCATGTTTGGACGCGTTTGAAGGAACAATCCGAGGGAGTAACAGGTATCGGTCTTTATCCGGACGGTATGGTCGAGCATGATGGTCACGTGGGACAGCTGCTTGATAAGTTAGAAGAGCTTGGCCTGGATAAGAACACCATTGTAATCTACAGTACTGACAATGGTGCGGAGACTGCTACGTGGCCAGATGGAGGGATAACCCCCTTCCATGGTGAGAAAGGTACCACCTGGGAAGGTGGCATGCGTGTACCGGCAGTCGTTCGCTGGCCGGACATGATTAAACCCGGTTCCGAGTTTGATGAAATCATGTCCCATGAAGATTGGATTCCAACACTGATGACGGCGGTCGGTAAACCAGGCATCGTTGAAAAACTCAAAGACGGATATACGGCCAACGGGAAGCAGTGGAAAGTGCACCTTGATGGCTATGACTTCACTCCATTTTTCACTGGTGAATCGAAAACCAGCCCGAGAGAGGAGATCTTTTATTTTGGCCAGGGTGGAGAGCTCAATGCGGTAAGATGGAAGGACTGGAAAGTTAATTTCGCTGGAATATCTGGCAACATTGCCACTGGTGTTCGTCTGCCGACGAACTGGCCGCTTATTGTTCACCTGAAAGCTGACCCATACGAGATGATGCCGTTCCATTCCGAAATGTACATTCGCTGGTACGCAGACAACATGTGGTTGTTTGTACCAATCCAGGAAATGATTGCTGAATTCATTGGCTCACTTAACGGTTACCCGTTTCAGGAGGGGATGGATCTGAATGCCGCCGGTATTAATTACAACAGCCTGAAGGCACTAAAAGTACTTGAAGAGTTGAAGGACTCTGGTTTTCCGGTAGCTCGCTAATCAGTATTTCATGGTTGATAAAGACAAGCCGGGTAATTCCCGGCTTGTCTAGAAGGATATATTGATGATGAATAGTAACTTCTTATATAGAACAGTAATTTTGTTAGTGGGGACAACATCACTGTTATGCACTACTCAAACGACGTTTGCCCAAAAGTCTCCCAAACTGGTTTTACAATTGACCATTGATGCCCTTCGCCAGGACCTTATACATCGCTATTCACACGTGTTAGGCGAGGGAGGATTTAAATATCTTCAGGATCAGGGTGTCAATTATAGCAATGCGCATTACCAACACAGCAATACCGAGACTATTGTCGGGCATGTTTCCCTGGCCACCGGAACGATACCTGCGGTACATGGAATGATAGGAAATGTCTGGTTCGATCGTGGTCTGGGGCGTATGGTTTACAATATCGAAGATAGTAGTTACCAACTCCTCACATCTGGTGCTGATATTGATCAAAGCACAGAAATTGATCCCACTCAAAGGGCGGCCAAAGTTGAAGGGAGATCACCCTACAACATTTTAAGTTCAACCCTCAGCGATGAAATCGCGATCCATTTTGCCGGTCGCTCAAAAATTTTTGCGGTCTCTGTAAAAGATAGAGGTGCCGTATCACTTGCAGGTAATGCAGGTAAAGCATTTTGGTTCTCCAAGGCAAAAGGTGAATTCATTACGACTGGGTACTACTTCGAGAAAAATCCAGAATGGTTAGATATCTGGAATAGTGAGAAACCAGCCTCGCAATATGCTGGGAAAGCCTGGGAATTGCTCCATGACAAATCACACTATGTTTTTGGTGATGCTGATTATCGGGAGTATGAGGTTGACTTTCCCCTTTTCGGTCGAATTTTTCCCCATCGATTTGGGCTGACTCATGATAAACTGTTCACCACTCGACTTACCCTCAGCCCTGCTGGTGATCGCTTGACGCTCGACTTTGCGAAAACCCTTTTGCTAAATGAACAATTAGGACAGGATGCAATACCCGATTTCCTGGGGATCAGCTTTTCCTCAACCGATTACGTTGGCCATTTATTCGGACCGTCCAGTCTTGAAATGGAGGACAACATTGCACATCTTGACAGAACACTTGCAGAATTGTTCATGTTTATCGATCAGAAAGTAGGACTGGATAATACCCTTATCGTACTCTCCGCTGACCATGGCCTGCCCGAAGCCCCTGGAAGCCTGCATGCACTTGGCATTTCAAAAGCAAAATATTTTGACACGCAGGCTCTTGACAAGAAACCGGCGATTCAAGCCCTGAAAGCAACCTTTGGTTTAGGTGAGGAGCTTATAGAATACTATTTCCCTCCGTACCTCTATCTCAACCGGGATCTCATTAAGGAAAAAGGGCTGGACCAGGCAACGGTAGAAAAGGTAATCGCCAAAGAACTGGTTAAATTTGATGGGATCGCAACAGCCATCTCTAGTGAAGCGCTCCGTACAGACACGTTACCAGATACCAGACTTAACCGGCAAATTCTCAATAACTTTCACCCAAAGCGATCGGGTGATATTTATTTGGTTTTTGAACCTAATGTTTTTATAAACGATTTCGACGGACTGACGGTTGCCACCACCCATGGCTCGCCATGGACATACGATACCCATGTTCCAGTTATCTTTGCCGGAAACGAGCTGCAACCGGCAAAAGTCTCCCGGCCTGTCACACCATATGACATCTCTGTGACGATTGCAGAGTATCTGGGTATAAAGCACCCTTCTGGTGCTATCGGGGTGGTGCTAGAGGAAGTAGTAAGAAATGAATAACCCTAAGGTTCAGTCAGAAGAGTAAAAAGTATTCCATTTGAGACCTAATTCGTCCCAGTATCTAAGAACGTTAGAAAAGAAACCCCCGGTCACCTTTTAGATGAACAGGGGGTTGGGTCCTGATTTATGTAAAAGAGTCTGGTTGCTACCAGCTGTCACCAAGCACTTGGCTCACATCGAGGCAGTTATCTCTTTCTTGTGCACTCAAGGCACGATCGTGGTTGACTTCACCCTGCAGATCATTTGCATAACAGGCAAATTCCTTTCCGTTTTCGTCCTGTACCCA
>QZLB01000221.1 GCA_004796425.1 Desulfobulbaceae bacterium
ATGGGGCGGTCGAACTGGATTCTGCTTTTAGCATATTCCAATGCCGTCTGATAACAATTATCTGCTGCCCCCAGGGCTCCCCAGGCGATGCCATAGCGCGCCTGAGTCAGACAACTGAGAGGACCTTTGATTCCCTTTGCCTCCGGCAGCAACGCCTGCTCCTCGTTAACGATGACATTGTCTAGTATCAACTCAGAGGTTACCGAGGCTCTGAGACTCCATTTCCCCTTCATTCTTGGTGCATTGAAACCCGGGGTATCTTTTTCTACCAGAAAGCCCCTGACACCATCTTCAGTTTGTGCCCAGACAATCGCAACATCAGCAATACTGCCATTGGTGATCCACATCTTGGTGCCGTTTATCCGCCATTTTCCGCCGCCTTCTTTTACCGCTTTTGTTCTCATACCGCTTGGATTGGAACCGAAATCCGGTTCGGTCAGACCAAAGCAGCCGATCGCTTCCCCCGTGGCCATTTTCGGTAACCAGCGCTGTTTCTGATCCTCACTCCCATAACGGAAAACCGGATACATCACCAGTGAACCCTGCACGGAAGCCATTGATCTTAAACCGGAATCTCCGCGCTCAAGTTCGTACATAAGCAGACCGTAGGCAACATTAGAAAGTTCGGCACAGCCGTAACGTTGTGGCAGGGTTGGACCAAAGAAACCCATTTCCCCCATGAGCGGTATCAGATGGGTGGGAAAGGTTTCCTCCTGGGCATGTTTGTCTATAATCGGTATGACCTCGTTATTAACAAAGGTTCGAGCGGTCTCACGAACGAGTTTTTCTTCGTCATCAAGCAGATTGGAAAAAGCCATATAGTCGGTCAGTTCGGTAGGTAGCATGAGGTTACTCCGTTTCGGTCAGGGAATCTGGATAATCGATCTCAAGATCACTTTCATAAACTATAGTGATGATTTCCATGGCTTTCATCAGGGAATCGCCGGAAAACCTGGCTTTCAGGGAAAACTCGAGCATCTCCCGTGAAATGACCAGATTGCAGCGGGCAAGCACTCCAAGGCTTGCCAGTGCCCGATTTTGTTGACTGATTTTTAGTTGTTGAAAGTCGATGGAAATCATATGTGCCGTAGTCTCAGGGACCTGCTGTGCGACATCCCTGATCAGAATTGCTGACTCAGACAGGAGCGGAAACATCGTCTTGCGCCGAACAACCCCCTCATCACTCAGCGCAATTACCACACTGGGTGAATTGATCCCGGTATATCCGATGGGCTTGGGGGAGAGAATAATTTCACTTACCGACTGACCTCTGAGTACGGTGATATTGTAATCGTTTTTCTGGGATATATGCATTCCCGCTGACATTCCTGCATAGCAGAGCAGATCACCAGCGGTTACCACGCGCATACCCGCACTGCCGAGCATGATTACTTCCTGCCTTTGATTGCCCAGCGGCTTGAAAATCGGTTCAATTACCTTCTCTTCAGGTGGGGGCGGACTGGAGGCGGCGAGTTTACGATACTGGGCACCATATTCCGGTCGCTGGTTTTGCTCAACGAGACCAGTTCTTGCAACCCCACGATCAATCTGGTCCTGAAGCATTGAGGGGGTAAGCTTGTTACGTTTGCTGAATCGACCAGGACAGACTCCGAGAGTTTCAATGATTGAGAATCCTGCATGGGAAATCGCAGCGGCTATCTGCTCTGCCAGATCGGGAGCAAGACCAGAGCAGCGTGAGAGGTAGGTGGCACCACTGCTCTCGGCGATGGAACAGATATCGAGCGGTATCTCGGCTTGGTTAAGAAACTCAGAGGCAGCCAGGGCATCTGTTGGGGTAGTCGCGGAATATTGGCCTCCTGTCATGCCAAAATTAAAGTTATTGAGCATGATCAATGTCATGTCGAGGTTTCTTCTGCAGGCGGCAAGCAGGTGCGCTCCTCCGATGCCGAGTCCGCCATCACCCATGGTGACAATGACGGTTAGTTCAGGATCAGCAAGCTTCAGCCCCGCACCATAACTCAGGGCTCTGCCATGCAGACCATGCAGAGCGTGGACATTGAAGAAGGTATCAAACAGTCCAGAGCAGCCGATATCCGAGACAATGACTGTTTTTTCTGCCTCCAATCCGAGCAATGAAAGCGCTTTGTCCAGTTGTCTGGTTACTGTATCATGGGTACATCCCGGGCAATAGACAGGTGGTCTATCCTCGTTAAGATAATGAGCCATGTTCCACCGCCTTTAATATCTGTTCCGGGGTAATGAGGGTGCCATCGAGCTGACCGTAAAATTCAACACACTTTGCTGGCAACACTTTTCGCACCTCCTCAACATATTGACCCAGATTCATTTCAAAAACAAGGATCCGGGAAAATGGTTCCGCCGTTGTCAGAATAAGTGCCTCAGGAACCGGCCATATTGTTTTCAACGTCAAATGAGAGAGTTTCAAACCTTGTTTTTTTGCCAATTTAATGGACTCTGCCACTGCGCGGCTGGTCACACCATAGGTGATTATTAGAATCTCCGAACCATCTTCAATTGTTTGATCCCAGAGGGTAATTGAGTGCTGGTGAGAGAGGATTTTGTCTCGAATTCGAGCCTGACTGCGTCCGATAGTTTCAGGATCGTTGGTAATATAACCATCGGCTCCATGGGTGGAAGAGGTGGTCCGGACGATGGTGCTGCCACCGATTGGTAAGAACGACGGGGATTGCTCAGCGGATGCCTCAAATGGTTGGAAATTGTCCCCATCGTAATGGGCTCTGTTGCTTATCTTGGGTAGTCTGAGCGAAGAAACATCAAGGCTTTCTTTGGTCAGCCCGATTTCTTTGTTGGAAGCAATGAAGACCGGGCAGCGGAATTGCTCCGAGAAATTGAAAGCGTGGACTGTCAGTTCATAACAATCTGCTGCGTCCACAGGTGCAAGCACGATGATCGGAACACCGCCACTGTTTCCCCAACGAAGAAATTGGATATCGGAATCTGCTCCTCTGGTCGCTGAACCTGTTGACGGGCCAAGCCGCTGTACATCAGCAATGACCAGGGGAATTTCAGCACCGATAGCAAATGAAATCTGCTCACTGAAAAGTGAAATGCCGGGCCCGGACGTGGCGGTAAATGCTTTCATCCCAGCCATTGCCGCGCCAATACAATAACCGATTGAGGCGATCTCATCTTCACCCTGGATACAGATGCCACCTTTTGGCGGCAGCAACTTCAGCATGTTGTTGAAAATCGTTGTTGCGGGGGTGATCGGATAGCCGGCAAAAAAGTTACATCCGGCAGCAATCGCACCTCTGGCGATTGCTTCGTTTCCCTCCA
>QZLB01000156.1 GCA_004796425.1 Desulfobulbaceae bacterium
CCATTCAGCCTAGAAGATTTTTCTCAAAAAATCAGATCTGTATTTGATACAAGCAAAAACGACTCTTAAATGTTTTTAACTTACTATCCCGGGTAGTCACAAAAAATTATGAAATTTTCTAATCGGAACAGAGTCAAATAGAACGAAGTAGTCTATAGTAAAACGAATTCACGGGCCATCTCCGGCTTAGCCGAATCTTTTTGAATCAGATTGATTCCCTATTATTATACTTTAAAAAAAAGTCTGTAGCAGATTTGTAGACGATTTTTCCGAAAAAGGTGCTAATTAAACGAAAAAACCAGGATTAAAACGGAAAGCACTATAACACTAACTAATTATTTTCATTAAATATCAGTAAGTTGCCCACCAACTGGAAATACGAGATGATTCCCTGGCTAGATAATGCTTCGAATTTGTTTTCAGACGTTTTGGTAGAAGCTGGTTATTTACTAAAAGCGGAAAGGTATTTACTGGCGAACTCTGTAGAAAAAATGAAGTCTGACATGCAAAGAAATAGGGTGGATATACAAAATCTTACCATTGAGGGTTTAGGACTATACGCAAGCCCTGACGCTGCATTAAAACTGTCAAGTCTGCATAATTCAAAAGGTCGTGAGTTTGATGCCGTAGCCATGATAGATGTTCATGAAGGACGGATACCTAATTTTCGTGCGAGAACGACAGAGGAAATTGCAGAAGCTAAACGCCTGTTTTATGTGTGACCTCGCCCCTAAAAACTATTCCATGCTCGGGCTTAACGGCATTGATCTATCAAGAAAAATCTTACAGATTCGGCGTGACATACCGATTTTGCTGCAGACAGGCTACAATGCCTCCATTTCAGGTGAAGCACTTCGCGAGGCCGGTATTAGGGGGTTTGCCTATAAACCTCTTCTTGCCTTGGAAATGGTACAAACAATACGACAAATACTCGATGGGGCAACCGTTCTGCCCGACTAAGTTTCGTTGTTAATCCCCAGATACTTTAGACTCGAGGTCTTTCAAACAATCAGGAGTCTTTATAATTTTGTATAGTTTTGTGCCTTTAGTGCTATTTCAACTGGATAGTTGAATTCCAGAGTGCTTGTGAGTGTCGGGGTTGTAGAAACGAGATAATAATAAACAGTTATCTAGGTTTGGGTAGGAAATCAGCATGGTTGATGTTCAGCTTCTTCATTCTATATTGCAATGTTGAGCGAGGTATGCCGAGCAAATGCGCTGCACCGGCTTTGCCGCCGACCATCCCGTTTGTTTCAGTCAAGGCCTTGATGATGTGGGACCGTTGAGCCTGGTTGAGGGTGCTCACCTCATTGCTTTCCTTATTCCCCTTATTGTTCAGAGGGAACGTTCGTTTTATGTCCTGGGCATAGATTGGTTGTCCCGGCTGGAGGATGATAAGCCGCTTGACCATGTTTTTGAGTTCCCTGACATTGCCTGGCCAATGGTATTTGGAGAGGAATTCGAGAACGTCTCCGGTGTAGATCGGGGCTTCCCGGTTCATCCGTTCTGATTCGGTCTGGTTTATGTTTTGCACCAGCAGCGGGATGTCCTCTGGCCGTTCACGCAGAGGTGGTACATTAATCGTAACGGTTTCAAGTCGATAAAACAGATCCTGTCTGAATAAACCTGTTTTCACCCCTTCCATTAAATTCTTATTGGTTGCAGCAACGACCCGGGCGTCGACCGGGGTGGAGGTGCTCTCACCAACCCGTTCAAATTTTTGTTCCTGCAGAACCTGCAGCAATTTTGCCTGTAAATCAATGGGAAGTTCGCCTATTTCATCGAGAAATATCGTTCCTTTGTCGGCGAGTTCAAATCGACCGAGGCGTTGGTTTTCTGCGCCGGTGAACGCACCTTTCGCGTGCCCGAAGAGCTCACTCTCGAAAAGCGATGCGGTAAGGCCGGGACAATTGGTTTTAATGAACAGATGGTCCCGTCGAGGGCTCATATCGTGGATCAAGCGGGCAAGAAAATCTTTTCCGGTGCCGGTCTCACCAGTGATCAGGATAGTTTCGTCGGTATTTGCAACCTGCTTGATAATTTCCATCACCCCCTGCATCTGCGTGGAGGCGAAGAAGAAGCCACCAGCCTGGTAATCCCTGGTACTGGAGAGCAGGTACTCCTTTTCTTCCTGGAGATGTTGGTGCGAATGTTTGAGGGAGGTGTAGGCAAGCATGTTTTCTACCGCGATGGCGATTTGTTGTGAGGTTGCCATGAGCACCTCGGTGAGTTCGGTAATCGCGGTTGGTTTTTCCCGATAACTAAAATGGATGGTGCCCAACACCCGATCCCTCACGATCATCGGAAAGACCATCGTCGAGGTCAGGCCCGCTTTTACCAACTCCCCCACCGAGCTCAAATCGGTATACTGGTTCAAATCATCAAAAACGGCGGGCTGCCCAGAATTGATGGCGATTCTGGCGATCGCGCCATCGGCAAGCGGACGTGATTTGTGGGCGATTGCGCCACCCGGTTGCACACCGTCTGCCGCAGCAAAGTAGGTGATAGTTTCTGTTTGGGAGTCATACAAAATGATAGAGAGCCGGTCGTAACCGAAGTGACGGTGAAGCTCTTTTGACAACGATTTGAAGAGACTCGCTCGGCTCTTACGGGTGGCAATGGCATTGTTTATCTCCAGCAGGAGTTTATATCTGGTTTCGGTGTTCCAATGCACGATGATCCAATCCCAATTTTTATAAATTACAAGTAACAACAGAACTCATTCATATTAAGTTTGTGCCCAAAAATCAAGCCCAATATTGGGCACGCAGCCCAATATTGGGCTCATTTTTTCGGCACAAAATTGTCCGAATGTAAAATTTTCCCTTAATTTTAGACAGATAAGAATTGGGCACCAGGTGGCCCGGAAATTGCTATTCACCTTCGAGATCAAATGAGGTGGCTATGGAAATCGAACTGAAGTACGGAGAAGGAACCAAGGAAATTGCTATTCCGGAATCAGCTGATGTAGTAATCCTCGAGCCGAATCCGGTTCAGCCGGTTGACTCTGTTGAACAGGCCCTGAAGGATGCTTTTTCCAGAATCGACGAAGCAGCTACAGATCTGCTGCCTGAGCTTCAGCACAATGGTACGGTCGCCATAGCCATACCTGATGAGACCAGGCCACTTCCCGTTGTCACCGTACTTCCCTTAATCCTGGACTGGCTGTTTGACAAAATTCCCGATCTGCAACCCGAACGTGTAACGGTCGTGGTGGGCGGTGGGCTACACCCCCCCGTTGATCAGGAGACGCTTGAGCGATTGGTTCCACCAAGCATTGTCAAAGGGTGTCGGGTTCTTGCCCACGATGCAATCAACAGCCCAATGGTTGATTACGGAACAACCGATCGCGGTACCCCCGTGCAGGTTAATGAAGCATATGCAATCGCTGATTACAAGATAGTGATTGGGCAGATTGATCCCCATCAATTCGTCGGTTTCACCGGTGGTTCGAAAGGGGTAGTCATTGGCTGCGGTGGTGAGGCAACGATCGAACATAACCATAGCTTGATGTTTCATGATGATGCACGTGTCGGTCTGCTTGACCGCAATCCGGTTCGAGAGGATTTGAATGAAGCCGGAGAAAAGGTTGGGATAGATCTTTCGGTAAATTTCGTGATGGCACCGAATAAGGATATTGTTCAGGTACTGGTTGGAAAACCGATGGATACGCTCAGGGACGGCGCCAGGACCTGTGCGGATCTCTATGGGGTAGGTATCGACGAAAAATTTGACATTGTCGTTGCCAGTTGCGGTGGTTACCCAAAGGATATTTGCCTTTACCAGGCCCAGAAAGGTCTCAACCTGGCGTCCCAGGCGGTGGAAGCGGGCGGCAATATACTGCTGTTAGCTGCCTCACCGCAGGGTGTTGGTGATGATGTCTATTTTGACTACGTTTCACAGTTCACCACACCTGAAGAAGTCTTGGCTGATTTCAAAAAACAGGGGTTCAGGATGGGGGCCCATAAAGCATATCTTTTCGGGAGAACCTTAAGCCGGTTCGATGTGGCGGTTTATTCGGATCTGGATCCGGGTGTACTGAAAAAGTGTCACCTGCGTTCCGCCGATCCTTCAGAGGTCATAAAAGAGTGGTTTGAGAACTTTGAGGGTCAGCCGAAAATCGGCATTATACCAAATGCCAACACCACCTATTTTTATCAGCGGGACAAACAATAGGTCTCGTGGGGATTGTAATGCATGATCCTGAACAGATTCGCCGCAAAACGAGCAGCCACGGAATGCAGAGATCTATCGGAACCGTTGAGTTGAGAAGTAACAATAGAATAAGAAGTGAAAGGGATCAGATGTCGGTTATCCGGCAGCCGAGCAACAGCACGATGTCTGTACTCGCGTGATTCATTATTAACCTATTTAAGGAGGTATATATGGTACCCGATTTTTTAGTACACGAAGCCGCAGACGGCGTGGGCGTAGTAGTTGTCGAAGGATTGAAGGCCGATCAGGAGATCACCGGCTGGGTCATGAAAGAAGACGAGACCGTTACAATCAAAATCTTAAATGATATCCCAATCGGACATAAGGTCGCGCTGAAGGATTTTGCCGAGGGAGATACGGTAATCAAATACAATACCGATATTGGCAAAGTGGTCGCACCGATCAAGAAAGGCGAACATCTTCACGTTCACAACGTTAAAACAAAGAGGTGGTAGATCATGGAAAATACATTTTTTGGATATCGTCGTGAAAATGGACGGGTAGGTGTTCGTAACCATGTGATTATTCTACCACTTGATGATCTTTCAAACTCAGCATGTGAAGCGGTTGCCAATAACGTTAAGGGAACTTTGGCGATTCCTCATGCCTATGGTCGTCTGCAGTTTGGCGAGGATCTTGAACTGCACTTCCGGACCCTGATCGGTGCCGGCTGTAACCCCAATGTTGCCGCGGTAATCGTGATCGGAATCGAGCCCCAGTGGACTGATCGTATCGTCCAGGGTATTGCCAAGACCGGTAAACCAGTTGCAGGGTTCTCCATTGAGCAGAATGGCGACTTCAACACCATCTGTGCAGCTTCAAAAAAGGCGATGGAGTTTCTGCAGGTCGCGAGTGAATGCCGCAGAGAAGAGTGTGATATCAAAGAACTCTGGGTATCAACCAAATGTGGTGAGTCCGATACCACCTCGGGAATTGCTACCAACCCGACCGTTGGTAACGCCTACGATAAACTCTACGATAAAGGAAATACCATCCTTTTCGGCGAAACCACAGAGCTGACCGGTGGTGAGCATCTGGTTCTTGAGCGCTGCGCCAATGATCAGGTACGCAAAGATTTCCAGTTCTTCTTTGATCGTTATGCAAAAGTTGTTGATGATCATAAGACCTCTGATCTTTCCGACTCGCAGCCGACCAAAGGAAACATTGAGGGTGGGCTTACCACCATTGAGGAAAAAGCGCTTGGAAATATTCAGAAGATCGGTACCAAGGCGCCAGTTGTTGGGTGTCTGGAGAAAGCAGTTGAACCGACCGGCCCCGGTCTCTGGTTCCAAGATTCTTCATCGGCTGCCGCCGAGCAGGTAACCCTGTGTGCCGCATCCGGTTTTGTTGTGCATTTTTTCCCGACCGGGCAGGGAAATATCATCGGCAACCCGATTCTGCCGGTCATCAAGCTTTGTTCCAACCCACGTACCTTGAGAACCATGTCCGAGCACTTTGATGTCGACGTGTCAGGACTTGTTCGTCGAGAAATCAATCTTGATGAAGCAGGTGACAAACTTCTGGACATGATGGTTCGGACCGCAAACGGGCGTCTGACCTCAGCCGAGGTGCTTGGTCATCGTGAGTTTATCATGACCAAGCTGTATGAGAGTGCCTAGAAATAACTTTAGTTATCCGCGGGACCTGCGATGGCGGGTCCCGGAACAAACTGGTGAGAGCTGGGGCAAGTATTTTCCCGGATTATTAAAAAATTTAGGGAGACTAAAATGAAAAAGGAACTGGGTAAGTGCAGTTTAATGATGTTAGTTGTTACGGCTATTTTCTCGATCCTCGCTTCAGTCGCATGGGCCCAGGATTATCCCACCAAAGGGGTAAGCTATGTGATTCCATTTGGGCCTGGCGGAGAGTCCGATATTACCGCTCGTCATCAACAGCCGTTTTTCAAAAAACTGTTTGGTCAGGATCTGATTATTTCCTATAAACCGGGCGGCGGTGGCGCTGTTGGTTGGGCTCAATTGAACAAAATGAAAGGTGATGGCTATAACATCATTGGTATCAACCTGCCGCATATTATCATCAAGCCCCAACAGAAAGATGTTGGGTTTAAAACAGATGATATCACCGGCGTTTATATGTTTCACTACACCCCGGATGCTATCTGTGTAAACAAAGACAGTGAATTCAAAACGCTGGCCGATCTGGTCGAGTTTGCGAAAAGCAACCCTGGCAAAGTGACATTCTCTGGATCTGGCAAGGGAACAGCAAATCACCTGGCCCAACTTCGATTTGACAAAATGGCCGGAGTTAAGACGACCTATGTGGCTTTTAAAGGGACAGGCAAAGCCGTGGCAGCCCTTTTAGGAAAGCAGGTCAAAGCGGAGTGGGGGTACACTTCTGTAGGTGCCAAGCATGAGGACAAAGTAAGGATGCTTGCGGTTGCCATGGAAAAACGTCATCCGAAGTTCCCTGATGTTCCGACTTTCAAAGAGCTAGGATTTGACCTGGTCTCCGGCGCCTATCGAGGGATTGCAGTTCCGAAGTCAACTCCGGAACCGATTCGTCAGCAGCTCTCCAATATGATTGGTGAGATTAATGCTGACCCCGAATTCCGTGCAAAGATGGAAAACGATGGTATGGCTCTGCTCGATGTGGACTATGCCGGCTACAAAGCTTTTATCCAGAAGATGTCAGACATCTACCTGGAAGCAGCTCGAGAGGCCAAAATTATAAAATAATTAAGCGACATCACATGAATTCCGAGCATAGGTCTTTCTATGCTCGGAATTCAATGAATTTTCCTGTTGGGTAATTGTCTGTAAATGTCTGTTCTGGAGGACAGCCGATGCCAGGAATTGAATACATTCTCGCTGCTCTGACACCGTTTAATATATTCCTCGCCATTACCGGTGTTATTGCTGGAACGGTAATCGGGTCGCTTCCCGGGCTGACTGCAACGATGGCCGTTGCTGTCCTGGTACCGATCACCTTTTCCATGGAGCCGAGTTCCGCTCTTATTATGATGGGCGCGATTTACACCGGAGCAATCTATGGGGGAGCATATGCGGCAATTCTTCTTAATACACCCGGAACTCCCTCAGCGATAGCAACGACGTTTGATGGCTTCCCAATGGCAAAGCGCGGGGAAGGGGACCTGGCGGTATCAATTGCTTGTATAGCATCTGTCACCGGGGGGCTTGTAGGCGCTGCGTTCCTGTTGATGCTCTCCCCGCCCCTTGCCAAAGTGGCACTGGCATTTGGGCCGGTAGAATATTTCTGGCTGGCTATTTTTGGTTTGACACTGATCTCTGCTCTTTCGGAGGGAAATCTACTCAAAGGGTTGATTGGCGCTTGTTTCGGATTGCTGTTAGCCTGTGTTGGTATTGCCGAAATCAGTGCAGATGTGAGATTCACCTTTGGCAGCCAGGTGCTGCTTGGCGGAATCGAGACGGTATCCGCGTTAATCGGTCTTTACTGTATACCGGTTCTTATTGACCTTGTCGCAACACCGGACAAACATCTTAAGGTAACTCACCAGTCCCGCGGATTCAGGTTTTTGGAAGCACTGGCTCTTTCCTGGAAAGCCAAATTCAGCTTAATAAGAAGCTCCGTAATCGGGACCCTTGTGGGAATTCTTCCCGGAGCCGGCGGATCGATTGCAGGTTTGGTATCTTACTCTGAGGCTCGCAGAACATCGAAACAAAGTGAGAACTTTGGCAAGGGCGAGCCAGAGGGAATAATGGCCACCGAGTCAGCAAACAATGCGACCGTTGGGGGTGGTTTTATCCCTACTCTTGTCCTTGGAATTCCAGGCACCCCGCCGGACGCTGTGATTCTTGGAGCACTGCTGATACAGGGAGTAAAAACCGGACCAAGCCTTTTTACCGAAGGCGGCTCAATTGTTTATACTTTCATCTATGGACTCTTCCTTGCGACAATCCTGATGCTTCCGGTTGGTTTGGTTATCGGTCGTTATGCTTATCGAACCATAATAACGGTTCCAAAGGCGATGCTGGTACCTACCGTTGCCTTTATGACAGTGATTGGTACCTATGCGATCAGGAATAGTATTTCCGATATCATTATCATGATTCTTCTTGGTGTTGTCGGATGGATATTAAATCGATTCGGCTTCAGTCCCTCACCGATAGTGCTTGGACTCATCCTTGGAAGGATAGCCGAGCAGGGGTTTGTTCAGGCCTGGACAATAGGTGCCGCAACCGAGGAACTTGGAAAGATGTTTTTCGGCAGACCTATCAGTCTGGTGATTATCGCATTCATACTGATTTCTCTGTTCTATCCAGTTATTAGAGCACGATTACCGAAATTGACCTTGTTCAGGGGGAAGAATAATGAGTGATCAAAGTATCAATCCGGCAAGAGATACTGGCGGCATGGTAATGGCATGTGTCTTTATCCTGATTGCTTCCATCTCCCTGTGGGACACGACGAATATGATGGATTCGGATTCATATGTGTTTCCGAGAGCGATCGCAATTGCCATGATTGTGATGAGCTTGTTTTTAATTATCTGGAACATTGTTCGGCCAGCCGGATTCATGCAGGAAGAACACCAGAAAGGATCGGCAGCCAGGCGCATCTTCCTCGTGGCAGTGATGCTCTTGAGCTGTCTTGTTATGCCGTGGCTGGGATTCTTGATTTCAGGCATAGTGACGTTTGGGTTACTGATGCTGGTGTCAATGTATGATCCATGGACAAGAGGGAGAAAGATCGTATACCCGCTTGTGGCTGGGGTGATTGTTGTTGGTTTTTATACATTATTCAGCAAACTCTTGCTGGTACCTCTCCCCGTGGGATTATTGTTTGAATAATCCAGGGTATGGCCAGTGGTGGTTTCTGATTTAATTCACAATCCAAATAAATAGAAAACCTTGTAGAGACATAGTCCGAAAGATGGAGGAGTGTATGGCAAATGGTTATAACGGAAAAATCCTTGTAGTTGATTTAACAGGGAAAACTCACGAAATCAGAGAGCCGGGGGAGCGCTGGTATCGAACCTATTTTGGTGGAACAGGCATAATAGCTCAGACACTGCTCACTGAAATTGCACCGGATGTTGACCCGCTCGGTCCTGATAATGTTCTGATATTTGCCTGCAGTGTGGTAACCGGCGCGCCGATTTCAGGATTCAATCGATACTCGGTTGGTGCAAAATCACCGTTGACGGGCGGTTTCGCGCGTACAGAGGCAGCCGGTTTTTTCGGACCGGAGTTAAAGTTTGCCGGTTTTGATGCAATCATCATTAAAGGCAAAGCGGATGCACCGGTCTACCTCTGGATAAACGACGGTCAGATTGAGATCAGGGATGCAGCCAACCTGTGGGGACTCGATAACTGGGAGACCCTGGAGAATTTGCGTGAAGCCACTGCAGAGAAAAAAGTGCGGGTGGTGAGCATCGGGCCGGCGGGAGAAAACCTCGTATCCTATGCCTGTTTGCAGAACGACCTTGAACATTTCAACGGCAGGACCGGCATGGGTGCCGTCATGGGTTCCAAAAACCTCAAAGCAATCGCCGTGAGGGGAACCGGCAAACTGACCATGGCCGATCCGGAAAAAGTACAGGAAATCGCCAAATGGCATCGTGAAAAAGTTAAAGAACACCCGCCAAACGTTGGGTTGCGGAAATTTGGGACTCCGGGACTGGTCCAGGGTGTGAATGCGTCGGGTTTTTTTCCCACGCGAAATTTTAATGAGGGGCAGTTTGAAGGCGCGGAGAAGCTGGCCGCCGAAACCTACCACGACACGATTTTTCACTCCCGTGGAACCTGCTGGCAATGTACCGTTGCCTGCAAACGAAGGGTTGAACTCGAAGACGATACATACCCGCTGGATAAGCGCTTTGGCGGTTCCGAATATGAAACACTGGCCGCCTTTGGCTCCATGTGTGGCATCGATAACTTACCGGCGATCGCCTACGCCAACCAGTTGTGCAACCTGCTGGGTCTTGACACCATCTCAACCGGTGATGTGGTGGCTTTTGCCATGGAATGCTTTGAGAACGGTATACTCACCGAAGAGGATACCGGTGGCAGAACGCTAAAATTTGGTGATGCCGAGGCGATGGTTTGGCTGGTGCGACAGATCGCAACGCGCGAAGGTATTGGAGAAATACTCAGCCAGGGTGTCAAAAAGGCTGCAGAGCAGATTGGCAATGGTGCTGATCAATATGCCTTCCACATCAAGGGGCAGGAGCTCGGGTTGCACGATGGCCGTGGCAAAACTGGTATGGGATTGGGTTTTGCCCTTGGTGCAACCGGTGGTGATCATATTGAAACACCGCATGACGTCGCCTTCCAGGGGGAGGGAATCAGCAAACTCTACCCGCTTGGATTGCTCGACCCGGTAGATCCGGTAAAAACCGATGCAGCCAAGGTGAGATTCTTCTGTATTGGTCAGAAAGCATGGGGCATCAACAACCTGCTTGGACTCTGTAATTTCTGCTCGGTACCAATTCACGCCCTGACCTTTGGCAAGCTCGTCGAGGCGGTTCAAGCCATTACCGGCTGGGATACAAGTTTATTTGAAATTGTCACTGGAGTTGAGCGGGCCAATGTGATGTCCAGGATTTTTAACAATCGGTGCGGTTTCACACCGAATGATGACACCCTTATCAGGCGCTGGTTTGAAAAGATGCCGGACGGGCCGCTAAAAGGCATGCGTTTTGATCCCGACGAGTTCCGAGGCTGGGTTGAGCTGTATTACGAAATGTCAGGATGGGACAGGGACGGACGACCAACCAGAGGCAAACTGGTTGAGCTCGGGTTGGACTGGCTTCCTGAAATGACGACGGAGAGCGCGTAACGTAACGATGTTAGACCACCCGTTAGTAGTGAGCAGATGATGCATGCGGGCGGACATCGATTTAATTGGCTGTTTGATAGATGAGCTAAAAGGAGGTTTCTAATGAGTATTGGATTCGTAGGAGTCGGCTTGATGGGAGGGCCCCTGGCCCGCAACCTGATCAGAGCCGGTAAAGAGGTCCTGATATTTGACCTCAGTGAAGATGCGGTAAACAAAACACTTGCGGCAGGAAGCAGTGGTAAAGCAGCAACAGCCCTGAGTGATCTTGCCGATTGTGATCTTGTTTTTACCAGTCTGCCAATGCCCCAACATATCAAAGGAGTCATGCTGGGCGACGATGGGTTACTGAATATTATGAAAAGTGGTGCCACCCATGTTGAGCTCAGCACCATTGATCCGGGAACCTCCGTTGAACTCAGGGATGCCGCCGCTGAAAAAGGCATCAAATTCATGCAATGTACGCTTGGTAAAACGCCAGCGCATGCAGAGAAGGCTGAGGAGCCACTATTTATTGGTGGTGACAAAGAAGTTTTCGAGCAGCTCTCAGAAATCTGGCCAATCATTGGTTCTCCCTCTTATTACATGGGCGGAGTTGAGGCGTCCTGTGCGGTCAAATTGATCAGCAACATGGTAGGCATGGCCAATCTGGCAGTAATGGCTGAGGGTATCAAGGCCGGCGAGAAGGCCGGTATCGAGAAAGATGTCCTCATCGAACTTCTGCAGGATACCGGTGCCAGAAGTTTTCAGATGGATGTGCGTGGACCGTGGATTGCTGCAGGAGATTTTGAAAACAGATTTGGCCTTGATCTGGCACTCAAGGATGTCAGGCTCGGTTGTGAAATGGCTCGAGCCTGGGATCTTGACCTGAGGACCATGGAAGCGGCGCTTGATCTTTACAAAAAAGCTTCAGAAGCAGGTTTCGGCAAGGAAGACTGCAATGCTGTGTTTAAGGCGGTTGGCTCCTGATGCTCATAGCAAACAGGAACTGATGAGAAAAAAATTAACTTTTGAGATCAGATATGACAAACGAACAAAACCATTCCGATCATAAGTTGGGGTCTCGGATTGCCATTATTCTGGCGATTGTATCGTTCAGTCTTTATGTGGTTAACATGCTGATTGGTAAAGCAAACATCGTTTATGGAAAACAGATGTTTCACATCGGAGACATCGGTGAATTTTTCATGATGTTTGTTGCTTCCATCGCATTTATCGTAGCTGCTCTGTTTCAAGAAGCAGACTACAAAGCAAACCTCGAAAGAAACAACAACTAAGACAGGAGAAAAACATGGAAGAGCGCAATGAAATTCAAGACGTGCAGAACAAAGATCGTCGTCGTTTTATGGAACTAAGTGCAAAGATCGGCTTCACTGCTGCAGTTGCCGCGCTCGGTAGCGGTGTTCCGTTGACGGCGGAAGCTGCAGCACCAACAGCCAAAGAGGATAAGGAGCGCCAGAAAGCAGCCAAGTTCACGATGAATGTGGCCACCGCCTATATCCTCGGGGCATCCAGAGAATATCCGATCATGCAATGGAATTTCAAAGATAATATCGAGAATACCACCAACGGTCAAGTCTATGTCAAACTCGCTCCGGGCGGCCAGCTCGGCGCCGGTAGTGCACTGGTCCAGAAAGTACAGGGCGGAACCATCCAGGCAGCCCAGCATTCGATTTCCAACTTTGCACCATTCGCACCCGCGGCCGATGTTATCAACATCCCGTATATGTGTGGTGAAAACCAGCAATTCATTAACCTCGTTACTTCTGATGCCTGGAAGAAAGAGATCAACCCGAAGATTGAGGCGAAAGGATTCAAGGCCCTCTGGTACGTCAATATCGATCCACGCACCTGTGCCATTCGCAAGGGTGTCGACGGACCGATCAAGACGCCGGATCAGCTCCAGGGCATCAAGTTCCGCGTCCCGGGATCCAAAATCCTCCAGCAGTTCTACCGACTGCTCGGCGCTAACCCAACACCTGTCGCCTGGGGTGAGACCTCCTCGGCTATCAAGCAGGGTGTGGCAGATGCTCTTGATCCTGCTGTTGGCGCCCTGTACACATTTGGTTTCAAGGAGATCCTCTCCTGGATTACCTTCAATGCCGCGGTGCCAGATGCTCAGGTCTATTCCTGTAACTTGAAGTGGTTCAACAGCCTGCCCAAGGATGTTCAGGAAGCCATCGAGTTCGCTAGTGATATTACTTTCCGCCAGAACCTGGCCATGGTTCCGGCCGCCCGGGCTTACGCCATGGCCGAAATGGCCAGGGCCGGTGTACAGTTTTATGCACCGACCTCGGATGAAAAAGAGCAGTGGGTCGCCAAAGCTGGTGCCCAACTGCCGGCCTGGGACGACATTAAGAAGGAACTGCTCGGCTCGGTCGATAAATTCAACACCCTGCAGGAGGCCGCGAATACCTTTAACGGCTACTATGTACATGATGTAAAAGGTTAATGATGCATTTGCTGATGTAGTTTTGATGTACGGGGCGGTCAGGCGTTGGCCGCCCCGTTCTGAACCATAACCCGATGGTGGCCCCATGGATTTCAAAAGGATTCTCCAGCTCATCGACAAAAACGGTGAACGTTACCTGCTGCTGCCGCTCTACGCGTTGATTGTAAGCTCCATTTTCATTGAGGTGATAAGGCGTAGCGCACTTTCCTATTCATCTGTCTGGACCGAGGAGATGGCTCGCTATGCATTTATTTATATCGCCTATATCGGCGCCTCTGCAGCGATCAAAGAACGAGCACACATAAGGATAGATGTTCTCCTCAATTTGCTACCCAACCGGCTGAAACTGGTCCTCTATATCTTAGGCGATATATTCACGCTGATTCTTGCTGTCGTGTCGATCTATATGTCCATGGAAGCGGTTTTGGTCTCTTTACATTTCGATTCGGTCACCCATGGCTTGAGGATAAGTCAAGCCTGGTTCCTTGCTGCGGTCCCCATCGGATTTTCAATGATGGTAGTCCGTATTTTGCAGTCACTATGGCGAGATTGGAATGATTTTAAGGCCAACAGACCTGTGTTTGAAGGCAACCCACTTTTTGATTGAGAGGAGAAAAAAAATGTTTCCAACAATAGGGCAGCAGGCACAGGAATTAGTTCTCGGCTGGGCTTTTTACGGCCCGCTGATCGGCATGGTTGTGATGATCCTTCTCGGCTTCAGAATATGGGTTGTTATCGGGCTTGGATCGATGGCCATGCTCTATTTCACCGAGGTTTTACCACTCACGCTTCTGGGCGAGGCATTGTTTGACGGCGTTGATTCATTTGCCCTGATTGCGGTTCCGCTCTTTATCCTGACCGGTGACGTACTGGTGCGAACCGGCCTGTCGTTGAAACTGCTGCAGGTAGCGGAAGCGGCGATGGGGTGGCAGAAGGCAGGATCAGGAACCTCAACGGTGCTGGGCTGCGGCTTTTTTGCCTGTATTTCGGGCTCGGACGCGGCCGACGCAGCGGCGATCAGCCGCATCACAATTGACCGTTTGGTAGAGAAGGGTTACCCGAAAGGTTACGCCTGCGCAATGGTTGCTGCTGGCGCCTGTACAGGTATTCTGATACCGCCGTCGATTGCCTATATTATTATTGGTCTTGTTCTCGGAATTTCCGCCTCTACCTTGTTCTTGGCGGCCGCTATCCCCGGTGTGATGATCCTCGCCTCGGTAATGATTACGAACATCATCGTCAATAAATACAAAGGCTACGAGGATTCAAGAATCGGGTTTGATTTCAAACATTTTGCCAAAACCTGTTATGAAGGTCGCTGGGCCCTGTTGATCCCGTTTATCATCCTGGGCGGCATCTATTCAGGTATATTCACACCAACCGAGTCGGCTGCCGTGGCAGTCATGACCACCATCATCATCGGTTTTTTCCAAGGAACCCTGACCCTGAAGGATTTTCCCGATATGCTTGAGACATCGGCAAAGGTGAACGGGGTCATCGTGCCGATCATTGCCATGTCACTGCCTTTGGCACAAACACTCGCATCGCTGCAGGTTCCTCAATTTTTCGTGCAGAGTATCACTGATTTTACGACGAATCAGTACCTCATCATACTCCTGATGCTGGCTATTCTGATGGTCGCTGGATGTGTGATGGAAACCACTCCGAACATCGTTATACTCTCTCCCCTGCTCCTTCCACTTGCGCTTGAGATAGGGATGCATGAAATCCATTTCTGCATCTTCATGATTACCGCCCTGGGGATCGGCTTCATTACTCCACCGCTGGGGCTTAATCTCTTCGTGGTGTCGGGGGTAACGGGCGAATCGGTGATGTCGATTTCGAGGCATGCAGTCACCTTTGTGCTTACCATGCTTATTGTTGTGCTGATTCTGGCTTTTGTTCCGGCACTGTCTCTCTGGCTGCTCTGACGATTGAGCAACGCAAAACTTGATGTGTCAGCTAGCGGGGAACTAAAAAGAATCAAGCGCGCAACATCTTCGTGATTACAATAAACCGCAGGGACCACCTGCGGTTTATTGTTGTCTATAGTGCCATTGAAGAGTGGTGCTGTGTCAGTAGACTACCAGTTGGAAATTACAAAAGCGCATGGAAACTGTAATGGAAATCCAGGTCACTCTATATGCACCTCTGACTCAGGGGCGGTTTAAAAAAGGGAGCGTTTCTCTGGAATCAGGGGGAACGGTGGACACGCTTTTGCAATTCCTGGCTATTGAACAGCATGAAGTTGGCAGCGTGTTCGTCGATGGTCAAAACAGTACCTTTACGCATGTATTGCAGCGTGGTGACAAGGTTACATTATTACCGCTTATCGGTGGTGGTTGATACAGATATAATTATGATGCCCGCGGACCAGGTTCGTGGTCTTACGGCTCTTTGTTGGGGTGTGAGAAGAAATGAAACGATACAAATTATTGCTCAATGGTACCTGGCAGGATTCTGAAAACCATCTTCTGGTAGTTGATCCTGCATCTGAAAAACCGTTTGCAGAAGTGGCGGTTGTCGATCGTCCTGAGGTGAAAAAGGCGATCGAAGATAGTGATGCGGCCTTTCGGGCTTGGAGATCTTTAACCGCCAAAGAACGAGGTGACTACCTCAGGGAAATTGCAGCCCAACTTGATCGTCGGGCTGATGAGATGGCCGAAATAATCGTGCGGGAAAACGGCAAGCCGTTGGCCCAGGCTAAAGGTGAAGTGGCGATGTCAATAGATCATCTGCTCTGGTTTGCCGAAGAGGGTCGCCGGGCATATGGCAGGGTGGTTCCTCATCAGGCGCAGGGTAAACGGCACATGGTTATGAAACAACCGGTCGGGGTGGTCGGGGCGATCGCACCATGGAACTTTCCACTGGTGCTCGCGGTGCGTAAGGTCGCGCCAGCACTGGTGGCCGGCTGTACCGTGCTGCTCAAGCCCGCCAGTGCAACACCATTGTCAGCCTGCCTGCTGGCTGAATGTATTGATGCGGCTGGACTTCCTGCGGGTGTTTTTCAATTGGTTATCGGATCGGCCCCGGAGATTGGGGCAGAAATGCTTGAAAACCCGCTCTGTCGAAAGATCAGTTTCACCGGCTCCACAAGTGTTGGCCGCTCCCTCATAGAAGGTGCCGCACAAACCTGTACCGGTCTGTCCCTGGAGCTTGGCGGTAATGCACCGGTAATCGTGTTTGAAGATGCAGATTTTGAGCAAGCCCTTGATGGGGTGATGATCACCAAGTTCCGAAATAATGGGCAGTCATGTATTGCTTCAAACCGGATTTATATCCAGCGCTCGGTGTTCGATAAATATCAGGAAGCCTTGTGTAGTCGGATCAAGGAGTTAACGGTTGGTCCGGGGCTCACCGATAGGGTCGATGTTGGTGCCTTAATTGATCGGAAGGCGTTGGACACTGCGCTTGCATTTATTGAGGATGCCACCGCAGGTGGCGCACAGGTGCTGACGGGGGGAGTGCGCTCAGGTGAGACGGGCAGTTTTCTCACCCCCACCTTATTGACCGAAATCCCT
The DNA here is from genome assembly GCA_004796425.1 of Desulfobulbaceae bacterium. Classification (GTDB taxonomy): domain Bacteria; phylum Desulfobacterota; class Desulfobulbia; order Desulfobulbales; family Desulfocapsaceae; genus MADRE3. Next base: position 16,966 of record QZLB01000156.1, read on the forward strand.
CCAGGAGCCAAATGCAGTCAGGAGGAAATATTTGCCCCCGTTGCGGCACTCTATGTCTTTGATACGGAGGAAGAGGTGATCGAACGGGCAAACGATACTGAATACGGACTTGCCGCCTACGTGTTTACCTCTGATCTCAATCGGGCTTTTCGTGTAAGCGAGGCCCTTGAGGCCGGTACCATTGGGGTAAATGATCCGGTGCCCTCGACCAGCAATTGCCCGTTTGGCGGGTATAAGCAGAGTGGTTGGGGAAGAGAACTTGGTTCCGAAGGTATTGATGCCTATCTGGAGACGAAACACATTTCTATCGCAGGTATTAAATAGAAGATAGGTTGCTTTGAGCATGTAAAGGTTATGAGTGGGCCAGTTACAGTGAATTAGCACATGCACACGTGATTTATCTGATTAGAGAGGGTACAAAATGGCCAGAATTGTATGCGTCGGACTCGCTTGTCTGGACTATCTTTTTAAGGTGGCGGATCTGCCTGCCGGTGGCGGGAAGTTTTTTGCCGAGAATTATGTGGCTGCTCCCGGTGGACCGGCCGC
>QZLB01000027.1 GCA_004796425.1 Desulfobulbaceae bacterium
ATGAACTTCCTGATTTCCCGGGCTCCACTGGTATCTAACTCGTCACAAAGCGTCAAAAACTCATCCCGGACCTGGCAATCAATGCGGATCATCAGTTGACAATCTTTCTTATTTTTCTTCTCTCTCTTACGCTTTGTGGGCATATGGGTTAAGCTCCTTAACTGAACACAAATACACATTGAATATTATCTGAATATAAACATAACATACATTGTATATACAAAATATACCAAACTGGTTTTGGTGTCAACTAAATTCTGGATAATTTCTATTTTGATCACAAGTGGATAACTCATCTTAATAGGGGAAGGTGCTATTTCTCGTCGGTAGGAATATCTCTTCATCACCTGTGTTTTCGTGTCGAAATCGGGTTGGTGTAAATTGGCCTGAGAGCAGATTTATTACTCGCCTTGACAGATCCTCAATTTAATAGCTATCTGATTGATATATAAAAAATTAATCGATCTATTAGAAAAACCTTATCAGAGTATTAGTCGAAGTTATGAGGGGCATTTTGTAACCGGAGTGGTGCTGGTCGGTAAAAAAAAGACGTACAAACAGTTAATTGTCTGATATATGTTAGCAATCGTTCCGCCCCGAAAAAGGTAGTACTACAATGCAGTAATTGATTTCGGAACAGCTTTAGGGTAGCTCTAAAGAGAATGGTTCTTATGGCTCATGCTCCTGCTCTTACTGAGGGATGATTTCCAATCTCAGTTCACAGCGTGGAGTTTTGGTATATTTGTTCATGGATTAATCTCAACAAAAAGGAGAGAACATGAAACACGTTTTAGCCATTGCGGTGCTGTGTGTTGCGCTCTGCACACTCACCCCGCTCAATTCTTTTGGTGCAGGCGGCCCAAAGCCGGAGCCTCTGCCAAAAGCGAAAACCATTGCTGAGCTGGCAGAGCGATACGATTCCAGCAGATGCATTGATTGTCACGAGGAGGCCCATGACGAGTGGTCCGAGTCGCTGCACTCCAAATCAATTCTCGGTTCTCCGAGGACGGCGCCTACCATCATCACGGCGATCGAAAAAGGTCTGAAGCGGTTTGAGTATTCGGGGGTGAAAGATGACTCCGATATCACCGTTGAGCACTTGATGATGTGTATGAAATGTCATCTCCCTCAACTGGATGAAGCAACGGATGATGTTGCCCGGGAAATTGTTGCCACGATTCGTGGCTGGCAGCAGGCGTACAAGGATGGTGATGAAGACAAAGCTGAAGAGCTTGAAGAAACCATCGCCAGCCTCAACATCGGCTGTATGGTCTGCCACAACAAAATGGCACTGATTCACAAATATGCCGATGGGTATCCACAGCCTGACACCGTGTATGGTTCTCAGGAAGGAGACCATGAAGACGAAGAGCTGCCTCTTATGGCTGAAGCACCAGCACTTGGAGAGGCCATCTTCTGCGGTCAGTGCCATGGCCATGGGCCGAACTTCGAACTTGATCATCCATCGCAGTGCGCAACCGCTTACGGTAGCTACCTGTTTTCATATGTCGCTCACGGCGGCAGTGAAACGTGTCAGGAATGTCACATGGAAAAATCAGGATTGGGTCATAACATGCAGGCCTACAATTCTGAAGAGATGATTGAAATGGCGTTCGACGTCAAGGTCGAAGGACGCTCACTGTTCTGGCGGAAGAACAAGGCAGAAGGGGTGCTTCCAATCGGGGTAATTGATGTTGAGCTTTACAACAAGACGGGGCACGCGATCCCGGATGGCTGACCGACACCAAACCGGCTGGTCCTGGAAGTGACCGCGAACACCCTTGACGGCGAAGAGATCTACAAAGAATCAAAAATCTACATGCCATTCCCCGGACGGATGGGAAGAGGCAAGGAAATGGGTAGAGGCCCCTACGAAAAGAGTGGTATCTTAAGGGAAACCTCCATACCGGCACTCGCCCGTGTCCATGAGACGTTTGAAATCACCTTCCCATTTGAAGATAAACCAAGTGGTAAGACCACACGCAGAGAACTGCTCGAAGATGAAATCGAGGTATCTGTGATTCTCTGGTACTTGCCCTTTGGTGAATTCGACGGCTACGAAGTTGAATTCTACGAGGAGGAGCGAACACTTGATCTCAAAACCGAGTGGATCTGGAGATAATCTGAAGTCCTGAAATGCCAATCGGTATCGTCTAGTCGCCCGTATGATCTGTCATATGGGCGACTCTTATTAGTTATCTCTTTTGAGGTCGTATCTGTTTTTTCCTTGTAATTATTCCCAAAGGTTTTATTATAACTGCTCTACTGCGGTAGATACCGCCAACCAGATCACGCACAGCGTCACTCACACCTGTCTTGTAGTCTCTCTTTCATTTCAGTTGCCTCTGTAGATTCTAGCTGATCGCAACACTATTGGAGAAGCACGGTGAAACTGTTCATTGGCAACTTGCCCTATGACACCTCAGAAGCTGAACTGACTGCTCTTTTTAAAGATTACGGTGAAATCATTGAGACAAATCTCATACTGAATCACTTTACAGGAAAATCAAAAGGATTTGCTTTTGTTGAAATGTCTACCCGTTCAAGTGGTCAGCAGGCACTCGAGTCATTGAACAAAATGAAGTACAAGAACAATATTCTGGTCTGCAATGAAGCTCAGCCAAAAAAGAAAGGCAGGCGTCGACGCTAACCAAAAAAATAGGCATTAGTAAGGCCCTTTTCGCTGGGTTATCAATGATTGGGTTACCCGGTGTCTCGCATCTTCTGAATTAAGACAGCAAAGAGTGAATTGACCTATTGAGCAGTTGTATCACCGCGGGGTGTGCATTCACCCGTATATTGCCTCACTATCTTTAAATTAAATAAACCACTCACCTGGACGGGGTTGTGAACCTCCGTCAAAGAACAATATTTAACAACACTTGAATGCAGTTGTTGAGCAGGTGGGTTAGAAGGAGTACCAATGAGTTTTAAAAAGTTTTCATTTACCAAACAGATTATGAAGAACATTGAGTTGCTGGGCTACCAGCAGCCAACAAAAATTCAGGACCAAGCGATTGGCCCAATACTAAAGGGTCGTGATGTGCTTGGTCTTGCGCATACCGGGACTGGTAAAACAGCGGCATTCATGCTACCGATTATCGAAGGGCTCGCCACAAAGAACCGTAACGGTGTACCAAAGGCGCTGATCTTATCACCGACCCGTGAACTTGCAGAACAGACTGGCAATTGTGCCAAAAGCCTGACCCGCCAATTATCGATTAACACCACCATAGTGTATGGCGGAGCAAAACGGCATTCACAAGTGAGCAAACTGCAGCGGGGGAGTGATATTGTTGTTGCCTGTCCCGGTAGATTGCTTGATTTGCTGAATACCAGAGAAATTGATCTTTCAGAGATAGAGTTGTTAGTTCTTGATGAAGCTGATCAGATGCTCGATCAGGGATTCCTACCTGATGTTAAGCGCATTGTCAAAAGATTACCTGAGACTACGCAAAACCTTGTTTTCTCTGCCACCATGCCGCATGATGTAAAGGAGTTGTGTGGCGGGTTACTGAACAACCCGGTTCAGATTAGCTTAAACCATTCTCAACCACTTGACACTATTTCACACACATTACTCAATGTTGAACGAATGGCTAAAAACGAAGTTTTGAAATCACTGCTCAACCAGGATGAAATGGAATCGGTGATAATTTTTACCCGAACCAAGCACAAGGCTCGAAGTCTCGCACATAAACTCAGCAAATCCGGATTCAAAGCAACCTCATTGCAAGGTAATATGTCACAGAATCAGCGCGATTTCGCTTTAAACGGATTTAGGCGTGGTCATTTCAAGATTCTTGTCGCAACCGATATCGCAGCACGGGGAATTGATATTGCCACAATATCACATGTCGTCAATTTCGATATGCCAGGGTCTCTGGAGGCCTATACACACCGTACCGGTCGAACCGGAAGAGCGAATCAATGTGGCCAGGCCATAACTCTGGTAACAGATGATGATTCAAAGATGGTCGAGATGTTGAACCAAAAACTGGCCAGTAAACTTTCTCATGAATCACCTCCTCAATATACGGTAGGAAATCATGAGCGTTTAACAGCCTTACCGGCTGAGTCAGAAGAGGGTAAACAGAGGTCCATGACGACCAAAGACAACGCGCCCAAACTAAGTAGAAAAAAACGGGGGAAACGATCCTCCCAACGAAATCGCGCCGTTGCCTTTGATTTTGGGATTTAATTGCTCAGAAGAGGAGGGAGTAACCCTATTTTCCTGGTGATCCATCATGGTTAAATTGACTTGGTCTGAATGTTATTTGCCGGCTTATATTCTGCTATATAACATGAAGCCATGGGGTTGTTATTAAAACGAAAGCGAGCTAATCCTTGTAATAAGCTGGAGAGCACGTATAATTGAGATATGAGTGGGAATTCCACTACCCTGATCACGCATTGCGTCCCTTACCATCTGTCTTGTAGTTTTACATTTGCTATAACCAGTTGACCTTAGAGATTTCTGCTGGTCACAGGAGTAAAAACCTGCTTCGTAGAAGCTCAAGATCTCGACCCACACCATTGGGCTGGGTCTTTTTGCGATAAAGCGCAGCGCTGAGCAACGTGGTTCGCCGGTTTGCCGTCATGCAATGTTGTTAGTTCTGTCTGCTTGTCGGTAGTATAAAGCGTACCGTGGATTGTGAAGATTAATGCTTGAGTGCGAGCGGCTGTAAGGCATTTGGCAATAGCTAAACGCAATCGGTTGTTTTGAAATGGCTCGAGTTACTTTTAAAATAGTATTTTTCAGGAGGATGGATTTATGGCTGAAGGAATAGTGAAATGGTTTAATGACGCGAAGGGCTTTGGGTTTATTGCCCAAGAAGGTGGAGATGACCTGTTTGTCCATCACAGTGCCATACAAGCTGAAGGATTCAAATCCTTGGATGAGGGCATGAAGGTGCGTTTTGATATTGTTGACGGTCCAAAAGGGCCGGCAGCCGCCAATGTAGTAAAGATTTAGGCAGGCATAGAAGGTGGAATGAATCAATTCCCCGGCTAAAACCGGGGAATTGATTTTACAGCTAAACTTAGTATGGGGTGAAGTTTTGAGTCGAACAAATTACTCATATAATAAACGTCAGAAAGAGCTAGCAAAGAAAAAGAAGAAAGAAGAAAAAAAACAGCGCAAGCTGGACAAAAATAAAGAATTGGTTGAAACTCCCCCAACTGATATCAGTTAACCATGGGAACATGATAACTGGGAACCCAAATTAAAAGAGAACGGTTTGTTTATTGTTCGACAATAGCTTGAAGAGAGCAGTATTAAAGGGATACACCCAATAAAGCGTCATCAGATTTTAGCATCGCACAATAGAGTCTGACACGGAGGATATCATGAAATTGAATATTCAAAAGGGCGAAAAAGTAACGCATAAGACACGAGAACAATGGGGTGTCGGGACGGTGACAAATGTGGAAAGATGCGGAACGATTAGGGTGATTTTTGAGGGTAATAGACCGATGTCCATCGCTAAAGGTGCAAATTATTTGAAAAGGGTGCGCGAGCGATAACGATAGATCAATGAGTGGTAGTGCTTTTGAAATACGAATCATCTATTGCAGGTGTGAAAAATCAGCTCTATTTCTGTTTTAGCTAATTGTCCGCTATTAAAGGTTATCGGGCAGTAGTGAGGACTCCTCGCAGCAAACCTTTCTCCCTGCTCAGCGAGTAGAATTTAATTTGCCCCCCCCTCAGAGGTTTGAGGTAAATATCCATCGGGAGACCGTTCTTGCACCATGAGCAGGAATGGGCATTCATATTGAAAGTGGACGATCCTTTTGTGTCCCCTGATGTGCGCACCGATGAGGATTTTCAAAATCTCGGTCGGTTGTATCGAGCATTAAGATGTTGATTATACGACCAACCCACCGAGCGTTTAGCAGCAGGGTGGGTGGAAAAGTCAGGGTGAAATAGTATTCATTGCGTTTCCATGACTTGACTCAAACAAGAAAAAATCTGTTCTTAACATCCTGCTAATCCCGTCTTGCTAGATTGGTAGAAAGAAAACTGGCCGTTTTGACCAGTTTGAATGGTAAGGATTTAAATAAAGAGGTGATATTATGGACTCTGGGCATCGAGAAGCAATTATTAAGGTGTGGGAATTAATTAATGAAGCAGATAAAAGAAGTATCATGAGCCAGTTTCTTCGGACCCATGGTGAGTATTATACACAGGAAGATCTGGTTATGTATTTACAAAAGCGTTACGAGGTCTCGCCCGTTTCTGATGCTCCAGTTAAAAAAGCACAGCAAAATTGATTGTTGGCTTTGTTTCCCCTCTTTACTGTTCCTAAACTTAAACTTTCATCAGCTTCGCAAGAATAAACCGGTAGTAAAGCTTTAGCTCATCTGATCTTTGAACGCGAACATACGTGCTCATGATCTTTTTATTTCAACGAAACTTGTTTAAAGATATGATTAGACAATCTTTGATAAAACAAGTAAAAGCGCTGTAGGGTTGTCACCAATTGATTCTACTTGATTTTCCAGTCGTCGATCAATAAAGAGAAGAACCTTTGACCGTTAAAAGGGGGGGGACGTGTCTGCCAATGTAAAATATTACAAGCTCAATGATTTCATCAAATTGAACAAATCAGGAGAAATTGACCTTCAGGAATCGCTTGAGCTGGTACATTCTCTTGTCAGGGCAGTGACCTTTATTCCCCGTAGTTATATCCTGGTTGATCTGCGAGAGACATGGCTGAAGAATATCAGTATGAATGAGATTCTCAAATTGGCAGCTGAGATTTACAAGCACCAGACCGTATTGAGGACCAAAATTCCCAACTTTGTACCCGATGACCCTGCTCGACTGGAAATTGCAGGCTATTTCCGGTCGGCAATGAATCTGTCCGGATTCGATTACGAGTTTTTCACCGAGAGCTTGACGATGCACTAGAGTGGCTGGCCGATGCAAAAAATATCGACATCGGTGGGTAGTCTCTGTGTTTGAGCAGGCTTCCACCTCTCTGAATTAATAATTAAAATTTTGTCTATCGTTAAAAACCTTCCTGCATACAACACTTCCCGAACCGGTACCAGGGAGGGTGGTTGTGTATCGGCCCGGGAAGTGTAGAGAGTTTTGGTTAGTCGACCCAGTGATCTTCTTCCTCAATGGGGGCGAACCCTCTTCTCATCGTATTTTCACTTACCAGTCGAGGATCAAGGAACTGGAGCAGATAATCTGGCCCACCCGCTTTTGAACCGACACCTGACATTTTAAAACCGCCAAATGGGTGGCGTTCAACCAGGGCTCCGGTAGAACCACGGTTAAGGTAGAGATTCCCGACATTGAATTTTTCCCGTGCTTTTTCCAGATGTGCGGGACTTCTGGAAAAGATCGCACCGGTCAAACCGAATCGGGTCTGGTTGGCCCAGTCGATTGCCTGGTCGATATCACGGACCTTCATAACCGCCAGCACTGGCCCGAAAATCTCCTCCTGGGCGAGACGATGTTCAGGGGTAATGCCATCAACGATAGTGAGTGGCACAAAATAGCCGGTGTCCGGCACATCACGCGTTAACAGGAGTTTTCCTTCCTGCTGGGCCAGTTCCACATACTGGGAGATAGTTTTATGGGCATTACCATCAACGACCGGTCCCATGAAGAACGCGGGATTTTCAGCCGGACCGATGGCGATTGATCTGGCAGCCTCAACTAGACGACTGACAAATCGCTCATAAATGGGTTCGACTACAATCACCCGTGAGCAGGCAGAACATTTCTGGCCCTGGAAGGCAAAGGCTGAGTGGATCACCTCTCCAACTGCCAGGTCAAGATCAGCGTCATCATCGATGATGATCGCGTTTTTGCCGCCAAGCTCGGCGATAACTTTCTTGATCTGCGGCTGCTCGGGGGTAACATTTGACGCTTTACGAATGATGCGATGACCTACTTCCATGGACCCGGTGAATGCGATAAGGCTGATTGCCGGGTGTTCGACGATATAATCGCCAATCACCGAACCTCTGCCCGGAATATAGTTGAAAACTCCTGGCGGAAAACCGGCTTCTTCAAAGACCTCTTTGAGCGTGTAGCCAACTACCGAAGAAGGTCCGGCTGGTTTGTAAAGCACTGGGTTTCCCGCAACAATGGCAGCTGAAGCCATACCACAGCTGATGGCAAAGGGAAAATTCCATGGCGCGATGACAGCGGCGATTCCTTTGGGCTGGTAGATCAGTTGATTCATTTCACCTGGCGCTCTTCCCATTCTTCTCGGGCTATCCAGTCGAATCATTTCTCTGGCGTAATATTCCAGAAAATCAATACCTTCAGCAACATCTGCCTGTGCTTGACCCCATTGTTTTCCTACCTCGATCACCTGCCATGCTGAGAGTTCATAAATTCGCTTTCGTGCGATATCGGCAGCTTTGAAGAGATAGTGTGCTCGCTCCGCCCCGGTCAGTGACTTCCAGGACTCAGCAACATTTGAAGCAGCTTCAATGGCCAGGTCGACTTCCGGCAACCCAGCCTGACAGATTGTGCCAACCCGCTCTGATGGTGCGGCTGGATTTACCGAATCCAAAGTGTCGTCTGTTTGAATATCCTTACCGTTAATATGGAGGGGATACGTGCGACCCAATTTCGCCTTGACCTCATCAATTGCTTTCTGAAAGCGATCTCTTACCGATTGATGAGCAAAGTCAAAAAAAGGTTCATTGACAAACGATGGCAACTCTGTGGTTGGGACCGCTGTGGGTTGGGCCTGTTCTTTTTCCCGTTCGATGGTGATCAGCGGGTTCTCCACCAATCTTTCAATATCAGATTCTTCAACAAAGGTCTGACGTAGAAACGATTCATTGGCGGTATTTTCCAGGAGTCTTCGCACTAAATAGGCCATACCGGGGATCAGATCGCCATACGGTGCATAAAGTCGAACGCGCTTGGCAACATTCAGCAAACCTTTTCTGACCGGTTCCGCCATACCGTAAAGTACCTGGAATTCATATCGTTCTTCTGGAACACGCAGCTCTTCAGCGATTTCCATTGCCGTTGCAACCGAGCGGATATTATGGGAACCGCAGGCGTATGAACAGATATCGTGATTCTCCATGATCATCCGTGTATGTCGCTCAAAGGCCGCATCGGTTTCAGCCTTGATGGTATAGACCGGAATTTCCCAGCCATTCTGCCTGGCTACGACTGTTTCGTAGTCCCAGTAGGCCCCTTTAACCAGACGAATGGAAATTGGCAGTTGCTGCTGCCTGGACCATTTCAACAGTTCTGCAAGATCTTCGTCGGTATCACGCAGGTAAGACTGGACCGCCAGTCGAAGACCCGGGTAATCTTTGAATTCGTCAGACGAGCGAAGTCTTCGATATAATTCCAGTGTTATGTTTTTTAAGTGATATGACTCCATATCAATGCACATATAGCCGTTCAGTGCCACTACCCGTCGATAAATGGGGATCAGCCTCGACATGATGCCAGTGATGGATCCTTCAAAGTCTACCGGATCGGTTTGTGAAAAAAGGGCTGAAGGCTTCACGGAAACATTGATCAGTGGGGCAAAACCCCAGTCCTTTTCCGTACCTTTGCCATCAATCGGACTCCAGGCAGGAGCTGCCTGTTCAAGGGCATCAAACAGCTCAAGATACTGCCCCATGTAATGATCCGCCTCTTGCTCATTGACGGTGGCCTCACCAAGGATATCCACGGTGAAGGCAAATCCATCCTTACGGATTTTGTGCAATGTTTTCACTGCATCCTTGGTGTTTTCGCCGATAATGAAGGATCTGGCCATTTTTTCGAGGTTGGCCCGGATGGTTCGGCCAAGGAGTGCACCGGTCAACGCACCGCCAATTCCCGCACCCTTGGCACCCCATTTGAGGATTGAGGGAATTTCATTGTCGCCCGAGTCGAAATACTCCTTGATGTGTCTGGTGAGAGAGGTTGAGGTGTTCAGGTAAGGGAGCACATCGACAAACCGGAACATCTGCACCTTGAAATTTTCATTTTTCATACACCAGTCCATCACTTTGCCGGTCCAGAAATTTTTGTTAAACACCGATGGTGCCTCACCGCTGATACTCTCAAAAAAACGTTTGCTTCGGTTCGTGATTTTCTGGTCGAGTACGTTATTTTCCATGGCTGACCTCTCTGGATAGATTCACGCGGTTAACGCTCTATTTAATTTGACTCGGTTTTGGGCTCTAGCTGTTTAGCAGGGATTATGTCACTGTCTTTCATTGTTTCCAGCACCAGGGTGGTCCGGGTGTCCTGCACCCCCTTGATGCTCCCAATAACTTTCAACAGCTGGGTAAGGTCCCCGGTGGAATGGAGACACGCTTTGATCAGGTAATTGGTTTCGCCTGCAATCCAGTGCACCTCGCGAATTTCCGGAATCTGGCAGAGTTGCTTGCCGACCTCGGTACTGCCCACCCGGTCATTGGTGAGGATGTGGATAAAGGTCGTGATTGAGAGGCCAAGCAGTTCATTATCCAGCCGGGTTTCATAACCGGTAATAATGCCTCTTTTTTCCAGTTTCTTTACGCGCTCAAGTACGCCGGAGGGAGCAAGGTTGAGCTGGCGGGCCAATTCGGCATTGGAAAGCCTTCCCTCGGTTTGGATTATATTCAGTATTCTGCTGTCTGTTTCGTCTAACATTCGCCAATACCTCCATTTTTGTGAACTATATTCAAGTAATGAACAAAAGTCAAGGCTGATCAACGAAGCGTGGAGGAGTGACTTCTGCTTGAGATCAACTGCACCCAATGGTCAGAGAGGATGTGGGTCGGTGGTTAGTGTTTCTCTAATTGAAAGAGCACCAGGCTCGGAGAGTCTGTGAGCGATTTGAGCGGGAGACCACTGCTGGAGAGGAGTGAAAAGCGATTGCTGGTGGTGAGTCCATAGCCGATGTGTTTGTCGATCATGAATGGTACGAGTTGTTCCAAATCAAGGTTGGCAGTGGTGACAAAGGGTCCATCGTGATAGAATCCGAGTGGTGGTGGCAGGGACATCTTATAGAGCAAAATCGGAGTGTTTTCGGGAACGTGAGGTAAAATGAGTGCTGCCATCTGCTTAACCGGTCGACCATACAGCCTGTCGCCGAGGGGAAGGAGGAATACATGGATCAACAGACTGAGCAGTATGGAGATGAGGCAAAGGTGTGAGAAAAGCTCCATCAGGATACTTCTGCCTTTTTGGAACCAGAGAAAATAGATCCCAATCAGAAGCATGGTGACAGAGATTGCCAGGATAGACGGGGTGGCGAGCTGCTCAAGATTCGGTGTAATAACCGACCAGGTGGTGTGGTGGCGATATATCTCCTGGAGGTAAGCCAGCGTCGGTTTTAAAAACAGACCCATGATTCCTCCACCAATAATAATGACAGCGACTCCCAGACCTGCCAGTCGGGTCGGAACGTTGAGGGGACTGGTATGGTAAAAAGGAGTGGCAAGCAGTGTTGCCAGAAGTGGCAGTAGAAGAAAAAGTAATGAAGGCAGCGGGAGGAGAAGCCGGCAGGTTATAATCGCCAGGCCGCTGATAAACAGTAATTGAAAGTATCGTTGTTCAGCTGGTATTTTTTCAAGACGCACTGTTTTACTCAGTGATACCGGTAGGTAGAAAATCCAGGGAAACGTCATGATCCCCCCCAAAATAAGATCCTGGGAATCAACCAGAAACCGGGTTGATTGAAACTGTTCAAGAAGCATCAGATGATGCGAGATAAAGACCTCTCGTGCCATTGAGGCGTCTGCTGAGAAAAACAGGAACGGATACCAACTATAACTAATGATTAAAGAGAGTAGCAGCGCGGCTAAAAAGGGAGTCCGGAACAATAGTTTTCGGCTCCCCGGTATCATGAGCCCATAGCAAAGCGTGATTACCCCGGTCAAAATCAGGTAACCGATCCCTCCGGCCAAAGCCAGCAGGCCAGTAAAAACCCCGACAAGAAAAATCGGGGTATGATGGGAACGACCATGGAGTATTCGTTCAAAACTGAGCCAGACGCTGGAGATACTCATATAGAAAATCACACAGATGAGCGGATCCGGAAAACCATAGCGTGCCTTGAATGAAAATAAAGGTGTGGCCAGGAGAATGGCAAGAGAAAGAATCGCAAAACGGTCGCCGACTGCGACACGTCCCAGCAGATAAAAACAGGTGCAAAACAGCAGGGCGCTGCAGCTGTTAACAAGTCGAACGGTTTGTTCATTGAGACCGGCGTAAGGAAAGGCTAATCCCTGGACAAGAAACAGCAGTGGTGGTCGCTGTCGGGCTTCATTGCTTTGCAGATCAGGCTGGGGAAACGTCGTCTGCTCATACATCTGCCTGGTGAGGGCTGCGTGAGAAGCTTCGTTTCCTGGCAGTATTGATAGTGCCTCAAGCTGGTAGAGGCAGACAAATGCTGCCAGCAAGAGCAGAATAAGCGGTGCAATGAATTGTTCGATGATCTGTTGCATAAAAGATTTGTCCCGCGCCTTGAAAAGTCGGGTTCAGATTGTAGCAGATCTTTGATGTTTCAACATCAAAATCTCATGAGATGAGTGGTCAGCGAGAGGTGGAGAAATACGGTTTGGGTACGCTCAACAGACCATGACCGCAGGGATGCGTGAAGAAGCGTTGTTTCCGAAGCAATACCAATATCATAAGGCTCTGGCCCGTACTCAAACCAGAGCACTGCTGAATTAATTGACGTAAACACGCAATTAATTCTTAAAACTATGAACGGGGGCGGGAATTTTCCCTCCCCAATTAATAAACCGGCTCGATTTCCCAACATTTTTAACCGGCATGACGGGACTTGCACCGAATAAGCCACCGAAACTTACCTGTTCGCCTGCCGCTTTCCCTGGAACGGGGATCAAGCGGGCAGCGGTTGTTTTGCTGTTGATCATGCCGAGTGCCATCTCATCGGCGATAATGGCTGATATGGTTGCCGCGTCAACGTCGCCAGGGATGGGCACCATGTCAAGCCCGACGGAGCAGACACAGGTCATCGCTTCCAGCTTTTCCAGACAGAGGTCGTTATCACCAACCGCCTTGGCGAGCAGTGAGTCCTCCATTACCGGGATGAATGCACCACTGAGGCCGCCGACTGTTTTGGAGGCGAAAATGCCCCCTTTTTTAACGGCATCATTGAGCATCGCGACAATGGCGGTGGATCCGGGTGCGCCAATGGCATCGACACCGAGAATATGGAGAATCTCACCAACACTGTCTCCGACAGTTGGCGTGGGTGCCAGGGAGAGATCTACAACCCCAAACTCTATACCAAGCATGTCTGAAACCTGTCTGCCGACCAACTCGCCACAACGAGTGACCCGAAACGTCGTTTGCTTAATGTCTTCAGCGATCTCATCGAGCTTGAGCCCATTCGGTCCTTTCTCAGAGATCAGTCTTTCCAGCGAACGGGCAATGACCCCAGGACCAGAGACGCCAACATTTAAAACGGCATCAGCCTCCTCTATACCGTGGATTGCCCCGGCCATAAAAGGGTTGTCTCCCGGCTGATTGCAGAAAACAACAAATTTGGCGGCGCCAAAACCATGCTGGTCGCGGGTCATCTCAGCGATGTCTTTGATCGTCTGACCGAGTATGGTGAGGGCATCCATGTTGATGCCTTTCTGGGTCGAGGCGATATTAATTGAGGCGCAGACTTTGTCGGTGAGTGCGAGCGCTTCTGGCAGTGAGGCGATATATTCACGATCAGTCCGGGTCATCCCCTTTTCAACCTGAGCAGAAAACCCTCCGAGAATATCAACGCCGACAGCGGTTGCGGCCCGTTCAAGCGCCTGGGCAAGCAGAATGAAATCATCTTTGAGATAGCCTCCTGCAACCAGTGCGATGGGGGTGATAGAAATCCGCTTGTTAACCACTGGGATTCCCAGTTTCCGGGAAACAAAGTCGCATGCCTCGACAAAGTTTCCAGCTTTGTTGCGGATATGTCCTTCAATTTCCTCACAGGTTGCCTCGATCGTGTCTCTGCGACAATTCAGCAGATTAATCCCCATGGTGACGGTCCGAACATCCAGGTTTTCCTTCTGGATCATTTCTACCGTTGCCAGTATCTGGTCAGAGCGTAACATCTGTAATCTCCTTACTCTGTGGTGGTTTTTTGAAGTTCAGAAACCAATTTCATTGGTGACCTTGAAGATATCATGGTGCTGCATCACCACGTGTAGCCCGGATTGTTCGCTGTACTTTTGCAGTTCCTGACGAATCTCAGCGATTGATTCGACTTTATCGAGATCAAGTTGCAAGATCATCGTGTACTGGTCTCCCGTCCGGGTGGTGGCAAGGTCGAGGATGTTTATATTGTGGTGGTAACAGAATGAGCTGATACCATGGACCAGGCCTCTTTTATTTTTTCCCTGTGCAGTGACAATATAAGTTTTCTGGGGTACGCCATCAGGGGCAATCTCAATCGGTGTATGCATTTCCCTGACGATCACATCAAGCTTGGTTGGACTCTTGATATGGGAGACCCGGGCAATCACATCCTCGGGGTTTACATCACCGTCAAAGTTGGCAATCAAAATCATGGTCAGGTAGCCAAAAAGGATGGATTGATTGAGATCGGCCAAATCCCCTTGTAGCTCATAAATGGCACCGGTGATGTCGGCGATTATGCCTGGTCTGTCCTGAGACATCACCGATATAATCATTTGTTTACTCATAGGTTCGTTGCTCGCATTTGATTGACAGAATTTTGCTGAAACAGCCACTCTTTGGAGGTATTGCATATACTACAATCGAACGGATATCTCATCAAATATATTATCTGGCAAAAAGCGGTTGCTTTGGAGTTGACCGGGCTGAATTAAGCAATATTTTAATCAGAGGAATCGATCATGATGTAACCGAATGAAAATACTCCATGGAGACAATATGAGAAAAATATTAATCGCAGCAATAGTCGTGGCAGCATTTACCCTTACCGGGTGTGCCGCCCATAACTATGGCACTTTGAAAGAGAGTCATGAGGTCACCCGGCAGTTTACAGAGGGGGATCCGGTCTCATCTTATGCGTATTATTACTACGGAAGAGCGAACAAGCCGAGCGCGGTCATTGGGATTGACAATACTTTGAAGTTTGAGAGTGATCTCTGGAAACCCGTACCTGTTACAGGAGATGCGCTTGCTTCCTGGATTGACAGCAGAACTGGTAGGATTAGCACCCACTCGGGAAGTGCCCGGTACGGTGGGAGATATCAGGGGGCAGAAATTTTAGACCCGAATGGCAGGCAGGTCGGTGTCTGGTACTCGAAATTTGACTGGGGTGTCATCAAGTTTCCAGAAGCAGGAAGGATTGTTGTCTATTCTCCTGAGGAACGTCCGGGTGCACTGGATAAGGGTTCGGAATTCCGCAACAAGGATTAGCACTATCTTCGTCTGTGAAAGACGATGTCTGACATCGTACTGATCTTGGTGCGTGAACGATCAGGATCAGTGTTGTCAGACCGTGAAAGGCAAGTTACAGGCAAATTACAGGTAAATGTATCGTCCGTTTGTCAGGAAATGAAGCGTAACGGGTGATCCTTTGTGATCATAATGTTCTGCTCAATTCACACGACCCATTGAGCAATCAACTTGCTGGACAGGGAGAATTTCTCAACAGGCCACCCACCCGCTGGTGGGCCTAATCTGCAGAACGGATACCGCTCCAGTCAATTCCCCTTTCGGCCCAAAGTGGACCAATCTAATGGCTGGAGTGCTATAACGACCGATAGCGCATCTTAAAACGTGACTCGACCGCGGCGCCCAGCAATCTCAACGTTTACATTCAAAAACAGTGGGCATTTTGGCGGTACTATGGGTATCATGAACGACGTGATGTGCATGGCCTCCCAGGATTATCACCCAGAAGAGACGAGAGAATGGAAGAGAAAAAATATCAAGGTGAAAACGTTGCCGGACCTTCACATACTTCACCTTACCCACTCGATCGACATGCACCAAAGATTGACCTGGTAGCGCTGGCCTCAGAGGTTGCTTTGGCAGATGATATTTTAACCGCACAGGCAACCGGTAAACTCAAACTCCTGGCGGAGCAGATCAGAACCCTTCAGGAAAAGGCCCGGACAATTCTCGCTGATACGAAACGGAATCAGGAACTGCACCGGGCTCAGTGCAATTTTAAAAAGATCGTTGGGAAATCGTACCATCTTTATCGCAAAACAGAAAATACGCTGATTTTTTCAATGATTGGCCCGGATGAATGGCAACGGAGCACGAATGCGTCTACCCGTCAACCCTATGACTATCTTGGTAGTTACAGGCTTGAACCAGACCGGAGCTGGACTGAACTATCAGGACCGGATCACCGATCAGATCAGTGAGGAATAAGGATCGATTATGGCGAAAGTGAAGTATGTAGATGAGCTTCGAGAAGGGGAGCAGGTTGATGATTATTTCATGATAAAGAGTGCTCGCTTGGGTGAGACCAAAGCGGGAAAACCATACCTTGCCTTAAACCTTGCCGACAAGAGTGGGGAAATCAACGGTCCGGTCTGGGAAAATGCGGAATCGCTGCAGAAAATTTGTCGGGCTGGTAACGTGGTCAGGGTCAGGGGACTGGTACAACGGTATCGGGAAAACCTTCAATTGAAAATCGATACGATCAACCTCGGCGAGGAAGGCGAGTATGATCTCTCTTCGTTTATCGCGACCTCGCTGAGACCGGCTCATCAAATGGAAGAGGAATTACAGCAGCTGATTGATTCAGTCAATGATGTGTTTATTAGAACCCTACTCCTTGAGGTTTTTTCTGATATTCAATCCGGCGCGGATTTCAAGAAATCACCGGCTGCGAAGGGTATTCATCACGCCTATCTGGGCGGGCTGCTTGAGCATTCACTGTCCATAGCCCGGGTGGCAGCCATGCTTGCTGATCATTATCGGGGGATAGACAGAGATTTGGTGGTTGCCGGGGCGCTTCTCCATGATATCGGCAAAACCAAAGAATTAGCGAGCCAGTCCGGGGTGATCGACTACACCGATATTGGTCGGTTGAAGGGACATCTCTACATCGGGGCGGAGCTGGTCGGTCAGGCGGCGGCTTCCATTGAGGATTTTCCTGAACAGACCTTGACCCATCTGCAGCATCTGATCCTTTCCCATCATGGAAAGTATGAGTTTGGTTCACCTGTCCTGCCAATGACGGCAGAAGCGTTACTCCTGAGTTTCATTGATGACCTGGATGCCAAGATGAACCTGGTTGAACAGCTTGGCCGAAAAGTTGAATCGGAAACGTATCAGTGGAGCGATTATCAGCGAAGCCTTGAACGCTACCTCTATCTCAGGCCTGCTTCACCCGCGAGCACCCAGCAAAAGGATAGGGATCATAGCCAGCCGCAGGATTATGAAACCCGACTCCATGACACCAAGCAGCGGAGTCTGTTCTGATATGGCCGGTAAGGGAATTATCGATAAATCGGTCCGGCTCTCCGGGGTAGTCGGTCAGGAAAAGGCCAAAAAGCTCATTACCCGTACGGTTTCTACTGGTCGCATTGGTCATGCCTACCTGTTCAGAGGACCAGAGGGTGTTGGGAAAAAAATGTTTGCCCAGATTTTTGCCGCCTGGCTGAACTGTCCGCAGCCACTGGCTGATGGTGGGTGCGGAACCTGTCCGTCGTGCCGGAAATATCGCTCGGGTAATCACCCCGATATCTGCTATGTGGAACCTGAGAATGGGGCGATAAAGATTGATCAGATCAGAACGTTCTGCCGGTCACTGGCTTATCCACCATACGAATCGGCTTATCGGGTCTCTATTCTTGAGGATGTGCATGAAATGAGAGCTGAAGCAGCCAATAGCCTACTCAAAACTCTTGAGGAACCACCATCGCAAAATGTGCTTGTACTTACTGCGGAATCAAGTAAAGCGGTTCTGCCAACAATCATTTCCCGCTGCCAGGAGCTACCCTTTTACGAATTGAGCCGAGCTGATAGTGTCGCAGTGTTGCAGCAACATCGACCCGATCTGGAAGCAGCGAAACTTGAGTTGTTAGCACGCTTGTCAGAGGGGTGCCCGGGCAAGGCGCTCCGGTTGGCTGAGAATGAGCTGGTCGAACTGTATGAAAAGAGTGTTCGAGTTCTCGAGCAGACTGGGTCAGACAACCTTGAGTCAGGCGATGAGGTCTTGTTGAAGCTCTCTGCCGAAATGGCAACACTCAAAGATGAGTTGTTTCCTTTTTTCGGGCTTCTCCGCATCTGGATCGCTGCCAAAATGCGAGAAGCCAGCCAGCTCAGGAACTGGTCTCAACCATATCAAAAACAGCTCTGTTTTATAGACGAAGCGGAACGACAGCTGCAAAGGAATTGCAATCGGAACCTGGTTTGTGAGGTACTCCTTTTTAATTTACAATCCTCGGTAGCTCGGTTATCGTAATATGTTTGGCTTGGTGCGAGATATTTAGCGGGATAACAGAGACACGTATGTAATTATGAACCCTCAGGCTATGTCATCCGATGATGATAAAAATGAACCTGCAGATTCTCGGAATTACTATAGAATTCGATTTCGTGAGGATGGGCAGGAGTTTACCGGTGCAACGAAACTTACCGGTTTGAAGAAGGGTGACATCGTCATGGTCAAAACCGACCATGGTCTTGAACCCGCGATTGTTTTCGGTATTTCCCCTGATTCCAACACCGAGGGTGTTGAGAGAAAATTCAGTTTTGATATATCCAGGAGACCGACCTCTGAAGAGGAGAACCGTTACACTAATTTACCTGGTCACGAAACAGATGCGTTTGGGACCTGCGCCCGGTTGATCGAAAAGCATGAATTAATCATGCGACTGGTTCGGGTGGAGAAGTTTTTTAATGGCAGTAAAATGATTTTTTATTTTACTGCTGAGAATCGGGTAGATTTTCGCGCCTTGGTTAAAGATCTTGTGCAGGAATTTCGTACCCGGGTGGAAATGCGCCAGGTCGGGGTTCGTCACGAAACAAAGATGTTGGGTGGCTTGGGCACCTGCGGCCGGGAGCTTTGTTGCTCGTCATTTTTAAAGAAATTTGATTCCGTATCAATAAAGATGGCCAAAGAGCAGGATCTCCCCCTCAATCCCACGAAGATTTCCGGGGTCTGCAACCGATTGTTGTGTTGTCTGACATACGAATACGACACCTATCGTAAACAGCGGAAGAAATTACCTAAAATAGGACGGTGCTTAAAACTCAATGAAGAGATTCTGAAAGTAAAACGGCAGAGTCCTCTTGAACAAACCATTGTGGTTGTTAATCCGGATGGAGAAGAGCGCCAATTGAGCAAGCCGGAGTGGGCGAAAGCTGAACTGGTAAAAAGCGACCGACCACCCAAGAAAGGGTCAAAAAAGCAAGAGAGCAGAGCAGAGAAAAAAAAGAGCGACAACGATACGAATTCAGCTGAATAAAAAATGGCAACCTACATTACAACTCCCATCTATTACGTTAACGCCCAGCCGCACCTTGGTCATGCGTACACGACCATCGTGGCAGACACCTATAGCAGGTTCAGCAAACTCAATGGACAACAGGTCAGATTTCAGACCGGTACCGACGAGCATGGTGATAAAATTGTCGAAGCGGCAGCCAAACAGCATGTGGACCCGCGAACCTTTGTCGATCAAATCTCACAAATGTTCAGAGATACCTGGCCCTCACTCACCATTGCCTATGATCGATTTATCAGAACCACTGACGCTGATCATATCGAGGTGGTTCAAAAGATTCTGCAGAAGGTACATGACAACGGAGATATCTATTTCAGTGAATATACCGGACTCTACTGCACCGGTTGTGAGCGTTTTCTCATTGAGCGGGAACTAGAAGATGGAAAGTGTCCTGATCACCAGGTTGAACCAAAGGAAATCACCGAACAGAACTATTTCTTTCGGATGTCGAAATATCAGCAAGCGTTGATCGATCATATTAAAAATAATCCCGAATTCATTACGCCCGAACGGTATCGCAATGAGGTGTTATCGTTTTTGAGCGTTCCGCTTGAGGATCTCTGTATTTCACGGCCGGTCAGCCGGCTGGATTGGGGCATTCGTCTGCCGTTTGATGAAAAGTATGTGACCTATGTCTGGTTTGACGCCTTGATTAATTACCTGACCGGTATCGGCTATCCTGATGGTGAAGAATTCCAGACCTACTGGGCCGGTGCGGAGCATCTCATTGCCAAGGATATTTTAAAGCCTCATGCTATTTACTGGCCGACCATGCTGATGGCAGCGGAGATTCCACTGTACCGTAAACTCCATGTTCATGGTTTTTGGAATGTGAATGAAACAAAAATGTCCAAGAGTCTTGGCAACGTGGTTCGACCGGCTGAACTGGTAAAAGCGTATGGTGTCGATACCTTCCGTTATTTTACCCTGCGGGAGATGTCATTTGGACTTGATGCTTCGTTTAACAGTGAGGCGATCATTGCCCGGAACAATTCTGACCTGGCCAATGATCTGGGCAACTTGTTCAGCCGTTCGGTATCAATGGTTGAAAAGTATCGAGATGGAGTGGTCCCTGTGGCAACGGGGGATGATCAGAGCGATACAGTATTGCCGGACGCAGCAGCGAAGATGCTCGAAGAATACCGGGAGGCCATGGCGGATTTCAGGTTTCATCATGGACTTCGAGCAGTCTGGGAGTTCGTCTCTGAGGCCAATCGCTATATCGTCAAAAATGAACCATGGGCTCTGGTCAAGGCGGAAGAAAAGCAAAAACGGTTGGATCAGGTCTTGTACAATCTTCTGGAAAGTCTGCGGATTCTCAGCCTGGTGATTGAACCGGTGATGCCCCAGACCGCTCAGGCCATGCGAAAGGGACTTGGCCTTGAAGATCAAGCCGATGATTTACGGACGATGCAGGTGGATGGTCAATGGGGGTTGTTACAACCTGCAACACAGCTGCAGAAGATAGAAAACCTCTTTCCCCGCATTGACCAGGAAAAACAGGAAAAAGGTGGCGATAAAGCGAAAAAAACGGTTCAAACGAGTGCTAAAGAGAAAAAAGATACAAAAAACCTAGCTGATGGAGTAATAACTTTTGAACAGTTTCAAGGGGTTGAGCTAAAAGTCGCGCGAGTTGTCGCGGCCGAACCGGTCAAAGAAGCTGACCGGCTTTTGAAACTGCAACTGGTAGCACCGGAAGAGCGGACCGTTGTAGCGGGAATTGCACAATTTTATAAACCGGAAGAGCTGATTGGTCGAAACGTTATTATTGTCGCCAATCTCAAACCGGTCAAGATCAGGAAGGTGCGGTCTGAGGGAATGGTTTTGGCTGCCAAGACAACGGACGATAATAATAAAGAAAAACTGGTTCTGGTAACGGTTGACGAACAGGTAGAACCGGGAAGCAAGGTGGCGTGAAGACGGGGCAATTATGGTTTTTGTGAACAGTTTTACTGTTAACGTTTTAGGTATAATCAGTTATATTTTAACTATTTACGGATGGGTTATCGTTGCTCGGGTGGTGATTTCATGGGTCAATGCGGATCCATATAATCCAATTGTACGATTTATATACGATATCACCGAGCCTGTTCTCGGTCGGGTACGACGTTTTCTACCGATCAATTTTGGTGGGCTCGATTTCTCACCAATTATAGTTGTGATTGGTATTTGGTTTTTCCAGGTGATTATTGAATCGCTGCAGAAGCAGATTATCTACTGGATGGGATAGTCCCACCCAGGTTCATCATTCGAAAGAGGAGGCCTGCCATGGCTATTACTCCCCAGGCAATCAAAGACCAGGAATTCCAGAACAAGTTCAGAGGCTATGATCCCATTGAGGTTAAAGCCTATCTGGAGCTGGTTGCAGAGGAATTTTTTGAACTGCTTGAGCGAATACGAACACTGGAAAACAATGCCCAAGAAATGGATCAGCAGATGGCACTGCTGGAAGAGATGAAGGGAAATCTCGAATCCGATGTGCAGGGGGCCCTTGATTCAGCCGAAGCCCTGAGGCAGGAATGTGAAGAAAAAGACAATGCAAATGCGGAACTGACAAAAGAGCTTGAAGAGTTGCATGTCGCTCAAGCAGATTTTGAGCAGGAGCGTAGCGAGTTCGAAGATGAAGTCAGCGCTTCGGAGGCGCGCGTTTCAGAGGTCGACGAGGAGCTGAAAAAGAGCCAGGCTGAAGTAGAGATGCTCAAGAGTAAAATCAGTCTGCTTGAAGATCAAAACCAGGAACTCAAAAACGAGGAAGTTGATTTTAAACGAACTATCGGAGCTGCTCAGAAGTTTGCCGATGAGCTGAAAAAAAATGCGCGGGATGAAGCAACACGACTGGAACAGGAGAGTGAAAGGAGAGCGCAGGAATTGTTGGCATCCAGTGAGCAGAAGGCCAATCAGTCACTCCAGAGTGCCCGGGATGAGATAGAAAAGCACCGGCAGGAAGCATTTGCTGAGTTGTCGAGATTGCCAGAGGAAATCGAGAATCTCAATCATCAGCGGAAGCGGGTACGTGATGAACTCAGGTCCATTTTGACCAGTCATTTGGAACAACTCAACTCCTTTACCGAAGTGGAAGAGCATGTCAAACACTACGAGTATGACGAGCTCTTTCAAAAGATTGAAATTCCTGAGGCAGTGATTAGCCCGGGCTCCCTTGAATCATTGGATTCCCAGGAAGCATCCGAAATGCTTGATATCTCGGAAACCAGTGAAGAATCAGAAGAACAAGCTCCCGGTATTCTGGATGATCTGGACAACATCAATATGGACCTTGACCTCCCCGAGGAAGCCTCCATTGACCAGAATGACAATAACGATCAGGATGACGACCTGAGAAACAAACTTGAGCAGGGTGGTATTGCCTATTTGAGTGATGGTTGATAGTGGTTCATTTCTTGAGGCGTGTGGGGAAAATGATCTAAAACTCAGACTTCATGTACTTCCCCGCTCGGCAAGGAACATGATTTGCGGTGTCCATGGGAACGCACTGAAGGTTGCCCTCCAGGCACCACCTGTAGACGGCAAGGCCAATAAGGAGCTGTTGCTGTTTTTGGCCAAGAAGCTTCATCTCAAGAAGAAAACCCTGGTGCTGGCCACGGGGAAAAGCTCCCGCACAAAAACGGTGATTATTTCTTCGCCAGACCGGGATGAACTTGTTCAGCGCTTATCAGCACTGATTGGATCCGTTTGATCCCCCCTGGAATGTTGGTTGATTGGAACGTACCATCCAGAGACAGAAGAGTCCGCCCATGAATTATATCATTGCCAACTGGAAGTGTAATAAATCCTCAACCCAGGCCTGCGAGTGGATTGCCCGCTTTGCTGAATCGTATCAGGCCTCAGATGAGCAGGAAATCGTTCTTGCTCCCCCAATGATTGGATTGCAGCCGGTAGCCGACTATCTCAAAGACCATCAGATCACCGGGATAAAGCTGGCCGCCCAGGATGTGTCTCCTTTTCCCCCGGGCAATTATACGGGTGCAACGCCGGCAGCCATGCTCAAAGGCCTCGTCGATTATTGTATCGTTGGTCATATAGAACGGCGGCGCTATTTCCATGAAACATCACTCGATGTTACCAACAAGGTCAGCGAATTGGCCGATGTGAATATTACCCCTATCGTTTGCGTAGAGACCAGCAATGCCATGTCGCAGCTGACCGCATTGAACGATATCGAGTGTGAGCAAATGGTTGTGGCCTATTGCCCGGTTGACGCTTTGAGTTATCATAGTCCCGAACCGATTGAGCGGGTTACCGAAGCGGTGAAGTTCATCTCAACAATCGTGGTAAAGAGACCGATCATTTACGGCGGTGCCGTTTCTGAAAAAAATGCCCGTATATACAGCGAAATAAGTGGCTTGAGTGGGTTGTTTGTGGGGTCTGCCAGCCATCAGCCCAATCAGTTCCAGGCAATCGTTGAGGCTGGCAAATAGTCGTTTATTTTCTCTTTTTGGGAAGCAGGATCGAACCCACGAATCCGGCGGAATAAATTGCCGCGAAAATCAGGCCGATAATTCCCAGATAACCGAGTATCCCCGATTCTTTTGAGAGACTGTCTGCCAGAATGAGAATTGATGAGCCGACAATCAGCGCTGAGATAATCATTGCCATGCCCATCAGCCTGCTGGCCAGGTCAATCTTTTCGGAGAGTTGATCAATTCTCATTAATTCCAGGTTCAGAGTAAAACGATTGTGCCGCGCATAGTCGAGAAAGCGCTGGATATCGCCAGGAATATCTTCCAGCAAAAGCAGGTAGTCAGTCATGCTGCGCTGCATCCGTTTGCGAATTGCCGACAGACCGTATCGGTTGGTAACCACCTGCTCAATTTCCGGTTCAACATGACTCAGCACATCGAAGCTGGGATCGATCTCGGCCGCTACTCCCTCAATGGTGGTCATTGCCTTGACCAACAGCATCAGATCTCCGGGGCAGCGTATCTTGTATCGCTGAAGCATCGAGAAAAAGTCAGTGAGCAAACTGGTAATATCAATACGCTCCAGCGGGGTGGCCTGCACTTGACTGATCAGGTGTTGCAGTTCGGCCCGGAAATCACGTTTGTCGGTGATTGATGGATCGACATCGGTTAATTCAATGATGACGCGAATGAGTTTTTGAACATCACCCTTTATCACACCAGCAAGCAGATCGACCAGTTGCTCGGCCGTTTTTTTGTCGAGATACCCGGTTGTGCCGCAATCGATAAAACAGAGTTTGCCGCCATCAAGTAAAAAAATGTTTCCGGGGTGGGGATCAGCATGGAAGAAACCGAAGGTTAAGCATTGTTTGAACACGGCTTTGGTTGCGTTTGCGACAATCTGCCGGCGGAGCGTCCCATCAAGTGTATCCAGTTCCAGTTCGGATAGTGGGGTGCCCTTTATTTCCTCCAGTGTCAGGACATTTCTGGTGGTGGCCTGCCAGTATACTTTAGGGAAGTGAATTTCAGAATCGTTTTCAAAATAGCGACGCAGCCGATCTGTTGATTGTCCCTCCTGGACAAGGTTTACTTCCCTCAGGAGCTCCCGAGAGAATTCTTTTGCCACCTCAATGGGGGAATAGCCGAGGTTGGAAAAATGTTGTTCAACAATCTGCGCGATTGCTTCAAGCAGCGAGACATCATCTTCCACCAGCTTGCGATTACCGGGTTTTAATACCTTAATGACCGCAGACTCTCCAGTGACCAGTTTGACCCGGTGTACCTGGGCCATGGAGGCCGCCGCAAGTGGAACCTCTTCAATGAAATCGAAGAGCAACTCCAGCCTGCCGGGAAACTCAGCCTCGAGAAGTTTGGAGATTTCCTCGAAGGGCACAGTTGACACGTTATCTTGAAGACGGGACAATTCCTCAGCCCATTCCGGAGGGATGAGATCCGGGCGGGTCGACAGGATTTGTCCAATTTTGATAAAGGTTGGTCCCAGGCTTTCCAAAACCATACGGATCCTGACCGGCCGGGTCAAACTTTTATAATGGGCGGGACTTTCTGAATCAATCTCTTCTTTTGTTTTACCAAGCAATCGGTGCAGTCCGGTGTCGGTGATAACCTCGCGAAACCCGAACTTTGAGAGAACGGTGAGTATTTCGGCCAGCCGCTTGGTGTTTTTAACGGTTTTTCTGAGAGTGGTGATGTTCATCATGCACAATTATGGAGACCATTTATGAGCTGATTATCGAGAGGATACCATTGTCACGCTGAGCACTGATTGTCAACTCTTCGGACCAGCGCTGGAGATTTTCCTCGTTGCATTCCAGTCCACATTCTCGCCAGAGTGCTCTGGTTTCGGGGAAAAAATCATCAACAATGCGCGTGATCTCCTGCATGCTGACCGCATCCTCGGAACAGTGGAAGATTGAGAGCATGTCAGCAATTTGGATAATACTCGGTAGCAGTTTGCTGTCCGGGCATTCCTGGGGCCGATGATGATACCCGATCGCATTGACCAGTTCGATGGGGAACAACCATCGTTTTAATAGCCGATAGCCAACATCGTCATGACTGATTGCATACAGTTCCTGTTCCTTCAGTAGTGTCCTGAATTCAAGAGGTTCCGTTTCTTCAAGCACGTGAGCATAGTCGCTGTTCAGACTCATCAGCATGGCGAGTTTGCCAATATCATGGATCAAACCAGCGATGAACCCCTCACTTGGTGAAACTGTGTGTTCCTCAGATAGTAACTTTGCCGCTAGTCCGCAGATGAATGAATGGTACCAGAAATGATCAATGACCTGCTTGTTATTTCGGTAGAGATCGTGGAATGAATTGAAGACCGCTTTGCCCAGGACAATGTTTCTGATCTCGTCAAAACCCAGAACCATCACGGCCTTGTCTATTGAACTCACCTGACGCGGGAGCCCAAAAAATGCTGAGTTGGCTATTTTAAGCAACGTCACACAGATGGACTGGTCGGGCAGTATAGCGTTCATCAGGTCCTGGGCAGAACTTTCCGGATCGGCGGTAATGTCCATGATCCGTGATACGGTTGCCGGAAGGGCGGGGAATGAATCAACCTGGGCGATGATTGTGCGACTGGAGTTACTTGTCATAGGTACCGTCTTCAATGTTGGCTTTTACATGGGCGATCGCCTTGTCTACCTGTTCTGCCGGCAGCGCAAACTGCGTTTCATTTTTAATCACTTTCAGAACAGTGATGACCAGAGCCGGGTCAAATTGCGCACCGGCACCGTTCATTAGCTCCTCGATGATTTCTTCCGGAGACAATCGTTTTCGGTACGGTCGATCCGCATTCATGGCCGCCAGTGCATCGACCAGTGCAAAAATCCGAGCGCCCAGAGGTATCTGGTCTCCCTTTAAACCTTCAGGGTAGCCCGTGCCATCGTAGCGTTCACCGTGATACAACAGGATCGAACGTTCATGGGAGAAATATTCAAACATCTGGGTGATCTCTGCCAGTTTATAGGGGAAATCATCCATCATGAGCCGGTCATCAGAATTAAACGCGTCCTCTTTATTGATCATCTCATTGTGGAGCAGGAACCGGATGGAGGTATGGAGGGTAATGGCGTTCTTAAAGGTTTGAATAATCGGTCCAGGCAGGTTCATTGAGCGGCCGAGAATGTCAACATACTGTCGAACATTGTCAATATGATCCCGGTTGGTCTCCCCGCCAATGTCCTTTGCCAGGAGCTGCAGTGAGTTAATGGTGGAAACCCTTGTTTTTTCGAGGATCCGTGAGAGTGTCTTTTTAAGCGCCCGCAGGTTTTGCTGCGGGGTCTCAAGGTCAGAATCGGCGACACTCCGATACTCTGAGACTCGATTCCTGCCCTCTGATTTTGCAGTGAACAGGGCAGTTTCTGCCATAATAATGAACTCTTCCGGATCTGCCGGGCGATGTTTTTGCAGGGAGGCAACTCCTGCGGAAATGGAAATTACCCGGCTTTCGTCACCGCGGGAGAATGGTTTTTTTCTAATAGCGTGGCGCAATTTTTCGGCCATTTTCATGGCCTGATCTATAGAGGTTTCTGCCATTACAACGATGAAAATTTCGCCGCTGAAACGAAAACAGGTGCCTTTCTGCTGCACGGCGGTGGTGAGTCGGGCTCCAAAATCATTCAATACAAAATCGCCATATGAGCTTCCTGCCGAACGGTTCAATTCATGGAAATAGTCGAGGTCAAAAAGAATCAAAGCGAGTTCATGCGTATTTTCCCGGCAGCGTTCAAACTCTCTGGGCAGAAAAGAATTGAGGTATCGCCGATTGTATAAACCTGTGAGGCCATCTCTTGAGGCGAGTTCATCAAGCAGACCGCTATGCTGTTCAAATGATTTCAGGTTTGCCGCCAGTTGCTTCTGTAGATTTTGACTGGCAATTCTGGAGTTAACAAGATCCTGGTATAAGGATTTCAGCTGTATCATGAAACCCAGTGTTTTCAAAAACTGTTCGGGAGAGGCGGAAACTTCAAGTGCGGTAACCAATCCCGATGATGAGTGGGGCAGGTTAACCAGTCTATCCAGAATCAGTACCGGAACTTCGGGGGGGAAAACGAGCGTGTCTCCATCGGATTGCTGGTCCAGGGCTGTTGCGGTGATCACAATGGCGTGGTGCACGCCCACGTTCTCGGAGAGTGTCCAACCGTCTTGCTCCTGCAGAATCTGAACCCGAAACCCCCGGTTTGCAAGGAACTCCGGTTCCGTCCGCTGTTCATGGGGAGCGCATATGAATAGTACGCTGTAGTTATCTGTACTCATCTCTTGTCTTGGGACTGCTCACATGAATCTTTCCACTGTGATACAAAGTCAATAAAGTTAAGTATATAAGCATATAAGAAAAAAAACAAATGATGGATTGTTTTTTATTGGAAAGGTAACAATGTGTAAAATAAGCAGAGCGTGATCACACGGCCCAAATCATCCTCTCATTTGACAGGCGACATCATCTGTGGTTGCTATTTCCAGGCAGATAAATCATAAGAGAACTGTTGAAATCAATCACCATGGATCACTGAGCAAGAAAAAGCAGTCATGTCATATCAGGAATCACGAGACGAAGTAACACGCAGGATAAAAGAGCAGGCGGATATCGTTCAAATTATTGGTGAACACGTTAATTTGAAAAGAAGCGGGGTCCGCTATTTGGGGCTCTGTCCGTTTCACCAGGAAAAAACTCCTTCATTTTCAATTCATTCTGGTCAGCAGTTTTTCCATTGTTTTGGCTGTGGCGAATCCGGTGATGTCTTTACCTTCATGATGAAATATCATGGATTAGATTTTCCTGCGGCGTTGAAACTTCTGGCCGAGCGATATCAGATCGCTCTGCCTGAAAAACCGATGAGTAAGCAGCAGCAGGAATTGAGCGAAAAAAAGGCCAAATTGTTTGAACTTAATGCTACTGCTGCCTCACTGTTCAGATCATATCTGCTCGATTCAAACCAGGCCAGCAAGGCCCGTGAGTATCTGCAGGCCAGGGATATCGATCCTGCGCTGCAGGAGCGTTATCAGTTGGGCTATGCCCCTGCGGTTGAAGCCGTAGGTTGGAATTATCTGGGCTCGCGACTCAGAGGTGAACAGCTGAAGTTGGCGGTGGAGTTGGGTTTGCTTGCCCAGAAAGAGCAGGGAGGGACATATGATCGTTTCCGAGGCCGGATTATGTTTCCAATCCACGATAGCCGTGGGCGAATCGCCGGTTTCGGCGGCAGAGTCCTCGGCGATGACAATCCAAAATACCTAAATTCTCCGGAAAGTCTCATTTATACCAAAAGCAGGCTGCTCTTTGGCTTGTATAATCAGGGCCAGGCGATCAGAAGTTCGCGGCGGGCCGTGCTGGTTGAGGGGAATTTTGATCTGTTATCACTCATCTCTAAAGGTTTTCAACCTGTTGCGGCACCATTGGGGACGGCATTAACTCCGGAGCAAGTGCGAATGCTTCGGCCGATGGTCGATGAAGTGATCCTGCTCTTTGACGGTGATAGTGCAGGAGTAAAAGCCGCTGAACGGTCAGTACCGATATTTCTGGCGGAGCAGGTCGTTGGTAAGGTCGCTTTGTTGCCCGAAAATCATGATCCTGATACGTTTATTCGCGAAAAGGGTCTGGAAAAATTAAATAATCTTGTCGATCATGCCGAAACACTACCTGAGTTTCTGGTGAAAAGACTGGTTGAACGTCATGGTCTGAGTCTGGATGGGAAAGGAGCCATTGTGGCCGAGTTGATGCCCTTGATGGAGACCGCTCGCTCCGATCTGCAGAGACAGATGATGGCCTCCCATTTTGCTTCAATTCTTGATGTGGATCCCCAGCTTTTGCTTGCTCAGGCTCAGACCACGTTAAAAAATCGGGTAGTGGAAAAGCGTAGTGATCCTGCAGCCCGGCCAGCAGCCCCGGAGTATAAACCGCTCGATACAGGGATAAAACGTGTTCTGGCTTTTTTGATCCTGAACCCGAATCACCATGGTGTGCTGGCCGAATCAGGGATCGGGAGTGTTTTGGCTGGTACCATTGGTGAGGTGATCGAGTTGCAGCTCAAGAGATTGCTGGAAGAACATGAAAACCAGCTTCAACCCGAGGATCTGCTCTCTGCAATGATACCAGGAGAGGAACGTGAGTTTGTAGCAGAAATTCTGCTTAAGCCACCCATCAGCACTGGTCAAGGCCAGGTACTCGGTGAACAAGAGAATGAAGAACTTGATGAAATAAGAGATTGGCTGAAACGGTACGTGCTCAGCAAAGAGTCAAATGAGCTGTTGAAAAAAATCATCAAGCATCAGGAGTTGGGTGATTTCAGTGAGTTAGCAGTTCTGCTCCAGGAAAAAGCACGCATTGACAATCTCTTAAAGGAATAGCGAACAGAGCACTTCACTGCAAATTTGTTATGAGGATATTGGTGCGAAAATCTAATAAAAGCTCAGTATTTATTGATTTTAATGAACTAATACTCTAAGAATGTATATACTTTCAGAGCCGGGAGCCGTTTTGGGTCTCTGCGATGGATATGAATGATCATTACAAAAAGGGGGTGTGATGACTTCAGACGAGTATGATGAGAACCAGAACGGTCAGGAAGACGAGAGCGAATCTGAGAACTACAACACAGATGAAGATTCATCAATGTGGGATTTGACCGGTATTTACAAATCTGGTGAAGAAACCGTTCCTGTTTCACTACCGGAAGATGTTTCTGAAGAGCGCAGGGACCGTGAGCGTGGGGATCGCAGAAGCAGCCCATTCAGTGATCGACGAAAGGCAGATCGGAGACGGGTTTCACTCGGTGGAGCGACCTCTGGTAAGCACTCGGTTGACCCGATGAATATTTACCTTCGGGAGATGGGTAGTCTGACTCTTTTGAGCCACGAAGAGGAACTGAAACTCGCCCAAATGATGGAAGAGGGAAAGTTCAGGGTGCAAAATGCCGCATTCTCAACAATGCTGGCAATCCCGGTCCTCAACCAACTGCTCACCGATATTGAAACCGGAAATCGAAAGATATTTCAGGTTATTCATGGTGTGCCTGATAATCAGCCCTCCCTAATAAAACGTGAAGCGGCCACTTTCAAGAAGTTGGTTGACAAAGCACATGAAATCGATCAACAGCGTGAGCAATGTCTGGTGCAAGCTCGGGAGGCGGATCAGGACCGTCAGCAATACCAGGAGCTGGCAAAACAGATCATCGGTTTTGGTGAGGAAATTGCCTCGCTGTTCAGTGACCGGTTGATTTGTCAGGAGTGTGTCAATTCAATTGCGACTGGTATTGAGGAGTTGTCAAAACGGTTCAGGCATGTCCTGGTCGATGTCGTCAAAGAACAGAAATTATCCGGCGGTGATACGGCGGATGATGCGACTATGCTCCAGGCAGTTGAAGAGCAGGTCGACTGGCAATTCATGCGGGAGTCGGGTCTTGATTCCGATTCATTAAAGAAATTAATCTCTGAAATTGAGTCTGGTAGAGACATCACCAAGCATGCCAAGGAATCATTGGTCCGTGCCAACCTTCGTCTGGTTATTTCCGTCTCCAAAAAATTTGTCAATCGCGGACTGCAGTTCTCAGATTTGATCCAGGAAGGCAACATTGGTTTGATGAAGGCAGTTGAGAAGTTTGATTATCATCGGGGCTATAAGTTCAGCACCTATGCCACCTGGTGGATTCGTCAATCGATCACTCGGGGTATTGCGGATCAGGGACGGACCATTCGATTACCGGTTCATATGATTGAGACCATTAACAGACTGTTGCGCGTATCCAAGGACTTTCTCCTGGAAGAACATCGTGAACCGACCCCTGAAGAAATGGCGGAGCAGCTTGGTACCGAAGTGGGGAAAGTAAAATCGGCGTTGAAAATTGCCAAGGATGCGATTTCCCTCGATACTCCGGTTGGAGATGATGGCGAGACCTATCTGGGTGACTTCATTGAGGACAGTGACAAACCGGGTCCGCACGATGTATCCATGACCGCCAGTTTGCGAGAATGTCTGAATCAGGTCATGTCATCACTGACACCGCGTGAAGCGAAAGTTTTACGAATGAGATACGGGATTGATGTGGAGTGTGACCATACGCTCGAAGAGGTCGGAAAGTGTTTTGCGGTTACCAGGGAACGTATCCGGCAGATAGAGGCCCAGGCAATTCAAAAATTGAAACATCCGTCCCGGGTGGATGAATTGCGGGTGTTTATGACAGACTGATCCCAGTAGCGATCATTTCCTGATACGTACCGTTTTTTTTTTGTAAAGGTTGCCTGTGTTTTACCACGGCAACCTTTTTTTTTAACGGGTTGTATGTCTATGGCAGAACTGAACTACACAGAACTACGCGATTGGGTCGCTTTGTCAATGGCCAAAGGGCTCGGTCCCAGAGGGATAAAAAAGTTGGCAGAACAGTTCGGCTCTGCTTCGTCCATTCTTGACACACCGGTTAAATTCCTGGAGTCTTCCGGTATGTGCAGTCCAAAGCAGGCTTCTGCGCTTAATGACACTGCAGATTTACGGCTGCGGGCGGATCAAGAAATAAAAAAGCTCAAGAGACTGGGCGCTCGCCCGCTGGTCTGCGGTTATGCTCCCTATCCTGCGCTGCTCTCTGAAGTGGCGGATCCTCCACCGGTACTCTATGCTCAGGGGAGGGTAGAGGAACTCGATAATGAGGCGGTCGCTCTGGTCGGTTCACGCTCAGCGACCAGTTACGGGAAGAAAGCAGCCTTTCGCTTAGCCCAGGAACTTGGTGGTACCGGAATGAGCGTTGTTTCTGGTCTGGCTGCCGGCATAGATGCCCAGGCTCATCTAGGATGCATGAATAGCGGAGGGTTAACCGTTGGGGTTCTCGGCTGCGGACTTGATGTGGTGTATCCCCGGATCAATAAAGAAATCTATCAACGAATGTCACGTGAAGGGATCGTGCTCTCGGAATATCCGCTTGGCACCAAACCCGATGGCTTCAGGTTTCCGGCACGCAACCGAATCATTGCCGGACTCTGTTTAGGGGTCGTGGTGGTCGAAGCAGCAAAACGGTCCGGCTCATTGATAACCGTACAGTTTGCGCTTGATGAAGGGCGTGAAGTGTGTGCAGTTCCCGGCCAGGTCGATTCAGCTAAAAGTATGGGTACCCATTGGCTGATCAAACAGGGGGCAACGCTGGTAACCTCAGCGGAGGATGTGAGAAGCTGTCTTGGTCTTGAGGGGGGAACCAGGAGTAATGAAAGAAAGATGGACCAGCCTTCAGTGGAAAAACTCGACAGTGATGCCAGAAGGCTTTATCAACTTCTTGAAGAGTATCCCATGAGCCGACAGGAACTCGTGCAGGAAACCGGTTTTCCGATTGCCCTTTTAAATCAGTGCCTATTGGTGCTCGAACTGGAAGGTTTTGTCGAAATGGTACCAGGAGATATGGTACGATGCATTTCATGAGCTGTTGTCGAAAAATATCATTAACTAACAATAAGTGAAAGGAAATGGAAAAGAAGATCTTGATCGCACCATCTATATTGTCAGCTGATTTCACCAAACTTGGTGAGGAGATTATCGCGGTAGAAAAGGCGGGAGCAGATGTCATTCACATCGACGTGATGGACGGGCATTTTGTCCCCAATATTACGATCGGACCACTGGTGGTCAGCGCAGCACGAAAGGTAACCGACAAGCCGCTTGATGTTCATCTGATGATCACCAATGCAGACCAGTACCTGGATGCGTTTGCCAAAGCAGGTGCTGATTGGATTACGGTCCATACCGAAGCGTGTACCCATTTGCAGAGAACCCTTTCACGCATTAGGGAGTTGGGGTTGCGGGCCGGGGCGGTACTCAATCCTGCAACCGGTTTGGAATCAATTGAATATGTGCTTGAAGATCTTGATCTGGTGATGCTGATGAGTGTTAATCCAGGTTTTGGTGGCCAATCCTTTATTCCGGCGACCCTTGACAAAGCCAGGCGGCTTCGAAAAATGATCGAGCAGCGCGGCCTGGACATCGATATTGAGATCGATGGCGGGGTGAGTCCGGCAACGATCCATAACATTGCCCAGGCCGGAGTGAATGTATTTGTAGCCGGTTCAGCGGTATATGGCAGTGATGACTATGGCGCAGTGATCAGTGAACTGAAATCAGAGGCATATCGTGGTCAGCAGAATCAAGACTGAAACTGAGATGCTTTGCGGAGGTGAGAGGAGATGACGTTTAACCCTGAGACAACTGCAGCCTGGAAAAAACTTGGTGAGCTTGCAGAATCCCCCGTGGTACTCAATGCTCCTGGACTGCTGGGAGAAGCACGTTTTACAGATATGTCGACAGTCACGGCAGGGCTGAAACTAGTCTATGCGACACAGAAAGTCGATGCTCAGGTGATATCCACCCTGCAGGAACTGGCAGATGAATTGAGGTTGGTAGAGCGGTTCAAACAGATGAGAGCCGGATTGGTCATCAACCGCATTGAGGGATGGGAGAGTGAAAACCGGCAGGTCCTGCATACCGCCACCAGAGATATTTTTTCATCAAAACCCCGACATCAGGAGGCAACCGGCCAGGCGCTTGTTGAACTTGAGAAGCTCAAAACATTTCTTAATGAACTTGATCAAGGATCGGTTCGAGGCTCCACCGGAAAACCTTTTTCCTCAATGATCAACATCGGCATTGGTGGCTCCGATCTTGGGCCGAGATCAATTTATGAGGCGTTGAAAGCGTATCGGCAGCCTGATCGATCAGTTCATTTTATTGCCAATGTTGACCCGGATGACGCGGCAGCAGTTTTAACGCAATTGGATCTGGAAGAGACCCTGGTTAGTGTGGTGTCGAAATCAGGCACCACCCTTGAGACCTTGACCAATGAAACGCTGGTTCGTTCGGCCTTTGTCGAGCGCGGTCTTGATCCGAACCTCCATTGTGTCGCCGTAACGGGTAAGGGCAGTCCAATGGACAATAGCCCGAGCTATTTCAGATCATTTCATATGTTTGACTACATTGGTGGCCGCTTCAGTTCAACCTCGATGGTTGGCGCGCTGATGCTTGGCTACGCGTTGGGCATGGATAATCTGATGGCATTTCTTGGTGGCGCAAATAAGATGGATGATGGGGCTGAGTCGTCTGATATTACCGCCAATATCCCTTTGATGCTGGCTTTGATTGGGGTTTGGAATCATAATTTACTCGGTTATCCGACCGTGGCTGTCCTCCCGTATTGCCAAGCGCTCCATCGATTTCCGGCCCACCTGCAACAATGTGATATGGAAAGTAACGGTAAGTCGGTGAGAATTGATGGTAGTGTGGTAACCAGCAAAACCGGTCCGATTGTCTGGGGTGAGCCGGGGACCAATGGTCAACACGCGTTTTACCAGCTTCTGCATCAGGGTACAGAGATCGTTCCAATTGAATTCATTGGTTTTACTGAATCACAGTATGGTCATGATTTACAGGTTTCAGGAACCACATCCCAGCAAAAACTTGTAGCGAATATGCTGGCTCAATGTTTAGCCCTGGCCCAGGGGCAGGATCACGAAAATCCCAACAAACGATTTGCCGGCGATCGACCAAGTTCATTGATTATCGGAAAAACCCTGGACCCTCGAACCATGGGGGCCTTGTTGGCGCTCTATGAAGCGAAAATTGTCTACCAGGGATTCACCTGGAATATCAACTCATTTGACCAGGAAGGTGTGCAATTGGGCAAAGTCCTCGCTGAACGATTTCTCAGCTTGATGAAAGGGGCCGGATTTGATGATTCTTCGATGGAAAGCGAGATGCTCAAGGTGCTAGAAAAATAAGGGCTGCCAAAGAAAACGGTTCAGTGAATGGCTATTCATTTTGTTGGCCGAAAAAGGTTCATTTTTTGTTGACAAAAAAATCGTTCAGATATATCCTCATCTGCTACATGATTATTCGTCGGTTTAGTGTTTTGTACCTTTGTCGTCAGTGAAAACCGAAGAAAAGGGTGCAGGCAGAAGGCAGTAGAGAGCCTGTGAAAGGGTAGTCTTGTCTTTCTGTTTATGATACTTGATCAGTAATGAGAATATTTATCGGTTAGGGTAGAAGTATAACTTGTAATTCAAAGGAGGAAATCATGGCAAAACATGAGACACCCTTGTTGGACCAGCTGGAGAGTGGCCCGTGGCCAAGCTTCGTTAGCGACCTGAAAGCTCAGGCCGAGACCAAGCCAGAGGTATGGGACATTCTCGGTCAGCTCGAACTGTCTTACAAAGACAGGATCACCCACTGGAAGCACGGCGGCATCGTTGGTGTTTTTGGCTACGGTGGTGGTATCGTTGGACGTTACTCTGACGTACCTGAGCAGTTCCCTGGCGTTGAGCATTTTCACACTATTCGTGTGGCTCAGCCCTCTTCAAAATACTACAGTACAGAAAACCTGCGCAAGCTGATGGATCTCTGGGAGAAGCATGGATCGGCGGTAACCAACTTCCATGGTTCTACCGGTGACATCATCCTGCTCGGTACCAGGACTGAAAACCTGGAGCCGTTTTTCTGGGATCTGACCCACGATATGGGACAGGATCTCGGTGGTTCCGGATCCAACCTGCGTACCCCGGCGTGTTGTCTTGGCCAGTCTCGCTGTGAATGGGCCTGTTATGATACCCAGGAAACCTGCCACAGCTTGACCTTGCATTACCAGGATGAGATTCATCGTCCGGCCTTCCCGTACAAATTTAAATTCAAGTTCTCCGGTTGCGCCAATGACTGTGTTGCTTCTATCGCACGTTCTGACATTTCCGTTATTGGTACATGGAAAGACGATATCCGCATTGATCAGGCCGCGGTCAAAGAATACGTTGCCGGCAACTATCCTCCAAACGGTGGTTCCCACAGCGGCAAAGACTGGGGTGCGTTTGATATCCAGGCTGAAGTTATCGATCTCTGCCCCACCGAGTGTATGTGGATGGAAGGTGACGAGCTGAAGATCAATGATGCTGAGTGTACCCGTTGTATGCATTGCATCAACGTCATGCCTCGCGCATTGCGGCCAGGTGCAGAGCAGGGTGCATCAATACTGGTTGGTGCCAAAGCACCGATTCTTGATGGCGCGCAGCTCTCTACTCTGATTGTACCGTTTATGCCGATCTCCAAAGACAATGACTACGAAGAACTGATCGAGTTCATCGAAGGTGTCTGGGACTGGTGGATGGAAGTAGGTAAGAACCGTGAGCGTGTCGGTGAGACCATGCAGCGCATCGGCCTGCCGACCTTCATCAAGGTTATGGGAATTGAACCAATCCCGCAGATGATCAAAATGCCTCGTGAAAACCCATACGTTTTCTGGCAGGAAGAAGAGGTTGAAGGCGGCTTTGATCGTGACGTTGATGAGTTCCGTAAACGTCACGCTGCGTAAACGACGCTTGGATAAATTTTATAACTTTTATGATTATTAATATATAAGGAGAAATATCATGGGATATAATCCGGATAAACCGATGGAAGGC
Source organism: Desulfobulbaceae bacterium (assembly GCA_004796425.1). Lineage (GTDB taxonomy): Bacteria > Desulfobacterota > Desulfobulbia > Desulfobulbales > Desulfocapsaceae > MADRE3. The sequence continues at coordinate 37,254 of QZLB01000027.1, forward strand.
CGGCTCACAGATCTTGGTCCCCCACATTATGAACAGTTTATGCCTCCTGTGATCAGGGAAAATAAAGGCAAGTGGTTGTGGCATGAGATTGTTCAGCCAGGCGTTCTGATGCATAAATCAGAAACTGGCGACGAAGTTTACACCATCCGTGTCGGTTCTGCCCGACTGGTAACCTGTATGTTCATCCGCGAAGTCTGTGATATCGCCGATGCCCATTGTGACGGTCACCTGCGTTTCACCACCAGGAACAACATTGAGTTCATGGTAGACAGCAAAGATAAAGTTCAACCGCTGCTGGACGATCTGGCAAGCCGTGGCAACAAGTTTCCCGTAGGCGGAACTGGTGCCGGTGTAACCAATATCGTTCATACCCAGGGTTGGATTCACTGCCATACTCCTGCAACTGATGCCTCTGGCCCAGTTAAAGCAGTAATGGATGATCTGTTCGATTACTTCACCTCCATGACCCTTCCGGCACAGGTTCGTATCGCTCTGGCCTGCTGCCTGAACATGTGTGGTGCGGTTCACGCATCTGATATCGCGATTCTCGGTATCCATCGTAAGCCACCGATGATCGATCACCAGCGTATTACCGGCGTTTGTGAGCTGCCGCTCGCCATCGCTTCTTGTCCGCTTGGTGCAGTTAAGCCTGCAAAAGCAGAAGTAGACGGCAAGGAAATCAAGACGGTAAAAGTAACCGTTGAGCGTTGTATGTTCTGTGGTAACTGTTACACGATGTGTCCGGCAATGCCACTTGCTGATCCTGAGGGTGACGGTATTGCAATTCTGGTTGGTGGAAAGGTTTCCAACTCCAGATCTGCACCAAAATTCTCTAAACTGGTAATTCCGTTCCTGCCCAACACCACTCCACGTTGGCCAGAAACTGTTGAAGCCATTCGAAAGATTCTTGTTGCTTACGAGAAAGACGCGAAGAAATATGAGCGTGTTGGCGAGTGGGCAGAAAGAATTGGTTGGGAGCGTTTCTTCGAGAAATGTGATATCCCATTCACTGAAAAGAGCATCGATGATTATCGCCTGGCATATGATACGTGGCGTACAACCACTCAATTCAAATTCACCAGCCATATCAAATAATTGACTGGTTAGTAATTGAGCGAAAACCCATACCGGTAACCCCGGTGTGGGTTTTGGTGCTTTCTTCCAAAATCTGTAAAGAGGAGAAATATCATGCCATTGAGTGATGATGAATTGAAAGCCGCTATTGTTGAAAAGGCCGAAAAATCGCCAAAGCCGCAGCTTTACGTCAAAGATTTCTACAAGTGTGATCCAGATGCGAAACCTCGCAAGATCAAGAATGTTGCCAACGAACTCGTTCGTGAAGGCAAGTTGATGTTCTGGTCTTCTGGATCAACCACCATGTACGCAGCTCCGCATCGTATTCAGGATGAGGAGAAGTAAGAAGACATAGTTGCTTCGCTTTCTTGTCTTTTTCAGGGGG